>JAFABO010000068.1 GCA_023426005.1 Bacillota bacterium
TAGCTCCGCGGTGGAGCTCCTTTACAATGAATTCACGGATTTCAAGGTCTTTGGAGCTTATTATGACCATTTGCTTGCTGATATTCAGCCCCTCTATGACAAAGTCAATCATAAAAGCCTTCAAAATTAGACCCAAGGCCGAATATAAACCTATCTTTATGCCGAATACGGCCCCGGCTCCAACCGCAATCAGAAAGTCGGTCAGCATAAGAGTTTTTCCTATATTCAAATTTGTAAATTTACTCAGAATTTTTGCTACGATGTCCGTTCCTCCGGTGGAAGCATTGCAGTTAAAAACTATTGCCGACCCCACAGCGGGGAATAAAATGGAATATATGAGTTCGAGAAGCATATCGTCAGTGAGTGGGCGGCTTAAAGGTATTAGCTTCTGAAGTATCCAGACAAGCCCTGACAGGGCAAAGCTGGAATATACGGTTTTTGAGCCAAAGTCGGAGCCGAGAAAAAAATAACCTATTATAAGGAGGACAATATTAATTATCAGCATCATGGGACCTACGTCGATTTTGGGAAAAAGGCTGCTGGCTATGATAGCCAGTCCGCTGACACCGCCCGTAGCAAAATGATTCGGGATTTTAAAAAGACAAATACCGATACTTACAAGCAGCAGCCCGAAGTTAATCAGCATAAAGTCGGTAATATGTTTTTTCATAATGTTGACTCCTTGAGATACATTTTATCTATATCTTATATCTTTCAATATATGATTTCCAGCTTTATAACCAATCGTTAATAAGGGTTCAAATTTTACCGTTCCTCTGAACTATCCCCAGTATGAAAGCTGTGATAAACGACAGGAGAAACACCACACAGGCCACTAGTGTTAATACAATATAGCCGAGGTCTTCAAACCCGGTTGAAAAATATGCTGATTTTATATAAAAGCCAATACCTCCCAGGGCTGCAATAATGGACGGAATATATTTAACTATGGTTTTATTTCCAAAGAACTTTGCCAGCAAAAATGTTATTAAGACAGCTGCAATACCCGCTATTGAAACAAAAATGTAAAATCCGCTCATGGTAAAAATATCCTCTCTGTCCATTAGATATAAACATCAGCCAATTATAATAATATAATATCATAAAAGCTTAAAGATATTCATGGACAGAAACTATTTTATACTGTTCTTGTACTCCATGGGGGTTTGTCCCGTGTGTTTTTTAAATAGCTTTGTGAAATAGGGCACGTCGGCATAGCCGACTTTTTCAGCAATTTCATATATTTTCAGCTGTGGAGACAGCAGGAGCTTTTTTGACTCCTCTATTCTTATTTCATTGAGAATGTCAATGAAATTGCTGCCGGTTTCCTTTTTCAAGAGCTTGCTCAGATGCCAGGTGCTGATATAGAGCTTATCTGAAACCGCCTTCAGATCCAGCTCCCTGTTATAATCCTGTTTCAATATCTCAATGGCCTTTGCCACAAGATACTTTGAATTGGAGGCCGTTTCGGAAGGGTTAACAGGCTGGGAATCCCTTGTGGTCCCCGTTAAACCGTACAATTCCTTTAGCTTTGCCCTTAGATTGATCAGTTCATTCTGGCTGGTTACCTGTTTTTTCAGTTCGGCAACGGCATCATCGATAGTCTGCAGCAGCTCCTCTGTTTTAGTGGGCTTGAGTAAAAGCCTGAAAGCACCAAGACGCACTGCCTGCTGGGCATATTCGAATTCTCTGAACCCGGTCAGGATGATTACTATACATTGATAATTAATTTCTTTGATTTTAGCTACCATTTCAAGGCCATTCAAACCGGGCATCCGCACATCGGTAAAAATGATATCCGGCTTCAGAGCGGTTATGAGCCCGACACCTTCATCCCCATCCTCAGCTTCACCGATAATGGAGCAATTATGTTCCTCCCAGTTAATAACAGAGCGCAAACCTTCTCTTATGGTCTCTTCATCGTCGATTATCATTACCTTATACATACTTCCTCCTTCTGTAAAGCATCACTCTTCAGCAGGAATTTTTATCAATATGGACGTGCCCTGCCTGAGCCGGCTATGTATTACCAGCCCGTACTCATCTCCATATAACAGCTTTAAACGTCTATGCACATTTATGACACCGATCTTGGAGCTGTCATATACATTGGCATCAATATTATTAAAGATATCCTCCTGCATTTTCTCATTTAATGAGGTCAGGGTACCGGGAGAAATACCAAGGCCGTCATCACTTACGTTTATATATAAAATGTTCTCAGATTTATATATGTTTAATTCAATAGTTCCGCCGCCTTTTTTCATTTCCAGTCCATGGTAGACGGAATTTTCTATCAAGGGCTGGATAATCAGCTTTGGGATCTTGCAGTTAAGCGTATCCTCGGCAACATTGAGGACAAAGGCTATTTTGGTTCCAAACCGCTTGGATATGATCAGATTGTAATTTTTTATGTATTCAATCTCCTTTTTAAGCAAAATAGTATTTTCTCCGCTTCTGTTGAGATTGGCATCTATTATACAGGACAGAGCTCCCACCATTTCACTGATTTCCTCAACTCCGTTGATTTTGGCTTTCCAGTTAATGGTCTCCAGAGTATTGTATAAAAAGTGGGGATTTATCTGAGCCTGCAAAGCTTTTATTTCTGAGTCCTTTACAGCAAGCTGCACCTTCAGTACCTTGTTTATCAGGGTATATATCTGCTGTGACA
>JAFABO010000071.1 GCA_023426005.1 Bacillota bacterium
CCGCAAGTACTGTCCGTGTATAGTAGCCGCGGCACATGACAAGACTTGGGTGTACCCCATCCAGGTAGGCAATGCATGCAAGAAAACGGTCCACACGGTTGCCATAGGAATCCCCCCAGCTGGAAACTGTTCCCCTGGCAGGTTCATAGGCTCCGGTATAAAGTGCCTTGCCGGTAATTCCGTCAAATACTGTCAGGTATTCCGGTCCCGACAGAATATATCCCGAGGAATTGCGGTAGTCTGCGCTGGCATTGCCTATTGTGGCACCTGTACCGTCTTTTGTTCCGTCAGCCGTCTTACAGGCCAGTTCGGCTTTACCGTCACCGTCCAGGTCATATACCATGAACTGGGTATAATGTGCCCCGGCACGTATGTTTTTTCCCAGATCTATCCGCCAAAGCCGTGTGCCGTTCAGCCTATAAGCATCCAGGTAAACATTGCCGGTATATCCGCTTTGAGAATTATCCTTGGAATTGGAGGGATCCCATTTCAAAATAATTTCATATTGTCCGTCACCGTCCAGATCGCCCACACTGCAATCATTTGCACTGTATGTATATGCCACCCCGTCGGGTGTGGTCCCCCCGGCAGGGATCTGGAGGGGAATCTGCATGAAGTTGCTGCCCCATACATTTGCAGAGGGTGACTTTGCCAGTTCGGTACCGCCGGCCACTGCGCTTACCGAGTATTTTGAACCTGCGGTGCCGGCTTTATCCACATAGTTGCCGGCGCCTGCAATATTAGCCACCTGAGCTGAGTCACGGTAAAGATTATATGTCACATTGGATTTCTCAGTGCCCAATATACGCCAGCTTACAAAAACTCCTCCGCCGACCTTGACAGCCACTACCCCACGGTCCAGATATTCCATCTGACGGGATGCTTTTGCCGCTGCTGCCTGCGGATAGGCAGAGAACATGATCAGCAGTGCACAGAGTAAAAAAACATAAAATACTTTTCTGAGCATATCCGAACCTCCATTAAAGAATTAATACCTGCCCCCGGCAGTAAGACATTATTTTATATTCCGTATCAAAACGCTATAAACCGAGTAAATATTGCTTCAGCAGAGAAAAATCTATTGCATTGACTTCGCCATTAGCATCCATATCAGCCAATGCAATATCATCAATTATACCCACTCCCAACAGGTATGCCTTGAGCAATTGGAAATCTATTGCATCTATTTGTCCGTCTGAATTTATATCTCCCGCTTTTCCAATACTTTGTGTACTAAACGTGAACCAGTTAAGATTAAACAAGTAACCGCTGCCTCCGGTAAATTTCAGGTACAGGTCATGTTTTCCGCCGGTACCGCTGACATTACACCTGGCATCCGTCCAGGTTTGCCAGGCTCCGGTTCCGGCAACAGGGCAGGTCCCAACCAGGGGCCCGGCAATGCTGTCCAGCCTTATCTCGATATTACCTCCGCCGGTGCCGCTGGATACTCTGGCTTGAAAACTTGCCGCACCATTTCCGAAGTCAACATTGTTGTAAACCAGGTAATCCCCATTTTCAATATATGCCACATTCTCTCCGCCTTCATTGCAGGTTTCGGTCCGTATTCCCGACTGGCTGTCGTAGCTCTCTGCTTCCAGCCTGCTGAAGGCATCCTTTGGTACCGGAGTTACACTTCCAAGATCCCCCACAAATGTTGTAACGCTTTGAGCGGGAAGCTGGGCGGTAAAAGAGCCTCCCGACACATTTACCGGCGATCCGGCAGCAAGGTTCCTGCTGCTGTCTGTTATCCATGCGGATACCCTGGAAGCCGTGCCGTTCTGTAAAGCAAAGTTCTGGCTCACCGCCGCAGTTCCTCTGTTAATTGCCACAATAACAACTTTATTGTCACCTTTATAGGCCGACACGTACACGTTGGTATTGGGATTCTTAGTTGCATCCGCCCTTACATATCCCGGACGGACGAATTTTGAGAAGTGGGCCATCATGGCACCGCGCTTGCTCATAGTTCCGTCCTCCTTCATAGGACCGTATGACCTGCGTATGTACCACCATACATATGCCTGGAAATTTCCCTCCACTATGCCGTTGTGCATGTTATATGCAACCTCCAGGGCCTCCGGAAAGCGGTCTGCCGAGTCGGCATCGCTGTTGGGAACATATACCTCCGTCATCCAGAGCTCTTTTCCCGCTCCTTTTTGCTGGAACAGAGGATAAGGCATATTGCTTACACTGGTGCCATAGAAGTGGGCGCCAAGTATATCCATATTGGCCAGAGCCTGAGTATCGTTCAAAATAGGGTCCGACATATTTTTAAGATATTGAAAGGACTCGGGCGCTATTACCCTGCAATTGATTGCCCCGGCGTTATTTTTCATAAAGTTGAGCATTTCCTGAGGAGTCCACCAGGTCCAGGTATGGGCATAATCAGGTTCGTTCTGGACAGAAATGGCATACAACTCCACTCCATTATTCTTCATGTATGTAACAAAATCGTTAAGATACTGCGCATATGCGGCGTACTTGTCATACCTGAGCCGCTTGGCTCCCGTATCTCCATCACGGTTGAAGGTCTCAGTCATATCGCCCGGAGGATTCCACGGCGAAGCAAAAACTATGGCACCGTGGGCAATGGCGCTTTTTGCAGTTGCCAGCTCCTTGGACCAATTATTTTTATCCTCGTCCACATGAATTCTTAAAATTGAAAAACCCAGCTGACCGCTCCCATTGCCAAAGGCTGTTTCTCTTTGTTCCGCCGTCAGATCCGAAATCCAAACCGGGTGATTTATTCCTCCGAAGCCGCGCATCACCTGCTTTTCTGCCGATAAGTTGACTATTGCATCACTTGCGGCTGAAACCTCTGAAAAGGGTATCGCAAAAAACATTGAAATTACAATCAGGCCTGCCAGTAATACACAAATTGATTTTTTTACATTATGTAACATGTTTTATCCCCTCCTTGTAAGAATACTAATCTAAAAACTGAACCGCAGTAACGCCGGCATATGAGAAACCGGTGCGGTTGGCGTTGGGATACCACTGCTCTTGTCCACATTCCCGCAGCGCACCCAGAACTGCGGATTATTCCCAGCAAACTCAATTCAGTTATTGCTGGTCAGATTAGGCTGAGCAAAAGCTGCGAAAGCAAGAACGGTTATTCAGAGTTAATGAATTTGAAAATCAGGCGACAGCCTGCACAGATTTTTGAGCCCCCCTTCTTAAATGTTGTCAAATTATGTCCTGGGTGGGTGTAAAATGTGAATGGTGAAATATGCTTCCTGTTTTTACTTTATATAGTTAATTTTAAACTATTTACAGGAACTTTCAAGTCAATTATGTAAAATTATGTTAAAATAATCAAACCTTAAATAAAATTACAATAAATACAAATACTTACTATGAGGTGACTCATGACCAACACTATGACTGATATAAAAAAGGAACTTTTCCAGGTATCGTTAAAACATTGGTTGGACTATGAATTCCTGACCTGGAGATGGTTTCTTAAAATAATTATTATTTTGATATTTCTATTAATAATCCTGAAATTGCTGGACAGAAAAAGAGGGCTTGAAATAATAGCATTTGGATTTTTAATATCCTTGATCTCAACGATTCTGGATATAACAGGAACTTGCATGGTATTCTGGGAATATCCCTATAGAGTTTTACCCCTGCAATTCTCAGAAATCCATGATCTTGTTGTCATACCTGTTTCGTTTATGCTGGTATACCAATATTGCAGGAGTTGGAAATCCTTCGCTCTTGTTAACGGTCTTTTGGCAGCATTTTCTGCCTTTGTAATGGAACCGGTATTTATGATGCTCACCTTTTACAAACCAATCATCTGGCATCATATTTATTCTTTCCCCATCTTCTGGATATTGCCGCTGATTTGCAGGTTAGTCATCGACAGACTCAAGTTGGGACCGGTATGGAATAGATATGTCTAGTCTGTCATTGCCGACATTGGCTGCAAGCCATGCTAACCTGTATATTTACTTAAATTTTTTTCTCCTCAGCAGCTGAGAGGTATCAAGGGTATTTGATTCCATAGTCCTTTCCCCGTCCTTAACCGGCCTATCCTTTGGTGCCGTTTCCTGCTCAAATTCGGTATGGCGGTCAATATTCCCATAGCCGGCGGCAGAATCCGGTTTGTTTGAACCGGCCCAATCACTTTTCATATGTTTGGTTCTTAAATTTTCACCGTTCACCCTAACTCCGCCGGATTGTTCATTATTGCCGGAATCATTTCCGTTTTTCACAGGTTTTCGCACTATTGCCCTTACCTTGCCGCCCGCCGTTTCCAGCACCTGCTGCAATTTATTTTTATTCAGGCTCAACCTTCTCAGTGCAATGTCCAGCATGAACAAAATGAGGAAAATCGAAATCAAATATGAGGTCAGCTCCCTCTGTCCTCTTTTATATTCCAGGTCACCGGTGTAAACCTCTCCGGGTTGGGTGATCACCTTTCCCCCCACCCCGGCAACAAGTTTTTCAAGGTTATCGCTGTTGTTGATCTTGTATTCGGGGGAATACTGAACAGCATAGCCCTGTTTTACAGCGTTTACCAGCTCGCCGTTCAGCTCCTGCTTCCCGCTTACCATGTAAACACCGTCTTCCTTTATATCAAAAGTACCTGAATATTGACCTGGAGCAACAGGGTTCAACCGGGTTTCAAAGGATTCCCCGGAGGGAGAAACCACAGTTGCCACAGAGTTCAACTCATTTTCAATATTTTTATTTTTTAAACTGACCGTAGCTTTTGAGCCCTGTTGAGTTATTTCAATTGATGCATTCTCGTTATCATAATTCTCCACCGTAAAATTAATAATATTCTGCCAGAGCTTGAGATTCTTGTTCCATGGGATATAGTTGGCATTCCATTTGCCGGAAACATCGGAATTCCAGGCCACAGCCTTACCAAGCCCATACTGCCATACAGTCAGAATGGGATCGTCCTCATCACTTTTTAAAACCACTCTTGCAGTCTCCTTCTGAGATGCGCCCACATATCCCAGAAGCGGAGGCAAGCCCCCATCTGCAGCTCCCTTAAGCACCGAATGCTCATAATTTATTACGGGAGTAAACTCCCTGTTGTTTAAATAGGTTCTGGCCGCCATAAAGGTCTCTTTTGTAAAAATGGAAGGTATATTTGTATAGGCATCGGTTATATAAAACCTGCCGTTACACGTATTGGAGATCATGGAAAGCAGCTGTTTGTCCGAATCCTGCCCTACTGCCACCGTGGAAACAGTTATGTTCTCCTTGTTTATATTGCTCAGTAAGGTATCATAGCCGGTTCTTTCGGCAAGTCCATCGGTCAGCAATATAATGTGCTTTATTTTTGCGTCGCTTTCCTTAAGTGAGTTATAAGCGGCTTCCAAAGACGGTATAATACTTGTCCCTCCGTCGGCACGTATGGAGCCTATATCCTCTTCAATTGCCCCGGGATCATTGATTACCTGTCTTTTTACCACCCAGCTGTATGCACCGTCCAAAGACAATACGCCAATTTCGTCCTTTCCCACTCTTAAGGAATCCAGGCTTCTTATGGCACCTTCCTTCGCCATATCCACCTTGCTGATGCCTGCCACACCCTCGGACATACTTCCGGATTTATCGATGATGAGCAGCATTGCCATTTTAGGTGCTTCTTTTTTGCCCCTCATATCCATATAAACAGGCAGGACCTTCTCCAGCGGCGTCTTTGAATAGCCTCCCAGGGCAAAGGAATTATCCCCGCCGGTGGCAATGAAGCCCCCTCCGAAGTCCTTTACATAGCTTTCGATGGAATTCCTGAAGCCCTCATTCAAGCTGTCTATTTGTACATTGCAGGTTATGATTGACTTGTAGATATTCATATCCTGTATGTTTCCGGGCGCAGCCCTGGCATTTACAACTGTATAATCGGCCGAAGATGCCTTAAGCATTTTTACAAGCTCCTCCGACTCGCCCTCGTTATCTTCAATTACAAGAATCCTGGGTTTTGCCACTATGTTCGTATAGCATGACGCTTCATTATTTTTTGGCTGACTGTCCTTTTCAGGTTCAATGAGTACGTTATAACTTTTAAAGCCGCCTGTGACAGCCTTATCCCTGAAAACAAACTTGTTCAAACCCTTTTGCAGCTGGACTGTCTGTTCTGAAAGCTTGGTTCTTTCGCTTACCAGGCTCAGCTTTGCTTTTTGAACAGTTGTACTGTTTATTGTCACCACAAGGTTGAACTCCTCACCCAGTGCCAATCTTTCGGGAACCTCTATTTTTTCAACAAGGGCTTCCTCTCCCGCACTCTTCTCTACTTTGTGATATTTGAAGTCTATGCCCTGCTCCTGCAGAGACAGGGCGATCCTGCCAGCATTGCCGGAATTCTCTTCCCCGTCCGATATCAGAACCACCCTCTTATTACTGTTGTCCGGAAAAAGAGACAGTGCGGTTGCAAGGGCATTTTCAATATTGGTATAATTTCCGTTAATTTTTCCTTCAATTCCGGCAAAGTTCGTTTCATCACTGATAAAACTTTCAACCTGTGCATTGTCGCCAAAGGATACAACCCCCAGCTTATCTTTGGGGCCCTTGAGTTTATAAGCTTTTTTTATAAATTCCTCCATATCGCTTTTGCTCGAGTGAGTTGAATCCGAGGCATCAATTAAGAAAAGAGTAGTGACGTTATTGAGTTTCCAGGTCAGACTCATGCCGCTCAAAGCTAAAACCAGGAGGGTTAAAACTGCACAGCGCAGTGCAACTATCCAGGTCTTTTTACTCTTATTCAATCTTTTAAGCCATTTGGCCAAAAGCAATACCAAGCCCAGCAGGATTGGTATCAAAAGCAGCAAATACGGCCTTTCAAAGCTAAGTCCCATAAATAATTCCCTCTCAATATTTCCTTCAATTTTACTTTAAATCAATGTCCTGCCGGCCTCAATTTCTCAAGCCCGGTACTGCCTTGCGTAGATCACCCATTCCAATATAATTGCAAGCAGTGCGGTCAATAAAAGCATATTCAGCAAATTTATGCCGCCGCTGTTTTTCAGAGTACTGCCGGGCTTACTGCCGCTATTTTCTGTTATTCCATTAACCTCTTTTCTATCTTCGGCCTTATTAACTGAACTGTCAATATTTGAGGACCCACTCTCTGAAACCGGAAAATTCACTGCAACAGCTCTCTCTATTTCCTTATCCCCAACCTTTTGAATAATTTCATATATTCCTGTTGAAGCAGTTTTATCATAAGGCTTTACAGGATATTGGGAACTGAGTTCGGCTCTTTTGCCTTCCGGGTCTTTAACGAATATTTTTTCTGCTTCGGGCAAGGGAGTTATGTCTATATCCTCTCCGCAGTTATACTGATTATTTGCCAGGGTGTCTCTATCTATCAGGTATGAAATCAGGTTGTTTATGAAAATGGGAAATTCCAGAGTCAGCGGAAAATCTGAATTGTGCAGATCAAACCCGAGCACTGCTACCTTCTGCCCCTTGATCTCCCCGGCAAAGGCCGCATTTTTCTCATCTATTTTTATTAATGGGCTGGCCCAATATGGAATTTCAATAGGATTGAATCTTGAAATAACGAAATCGCTGTTATTCATATATTTGGTAACCGCGTGAGCTGCGACAGAACCCCTGCTGCCGGTCAGCTCTTCTTCAACTTTGAAAAAGGAATTGCTCTGCCGAGGATTCAAAAATAACATATTTCCTTTTTGAGGCAGCTTACCTTCATAGCTTCCGTCGAAAATATACAGATCAAATTCTTCGTTTATTTGCTCATCTGGAAGAGTTTTAAATAATTCTATATCTTTCAATGTGTTCAGGGCTTTTTCCAGAAATATATTCTGCTGGGTTGAAAGCAGGACTTTTTTTACTTCCTTTTGTTTTGTAACGGAAAATATCCTGTTATCTTCCAAAAGACCGTCCTCTTTTGACAGCTCTCCATATATGTATTTATTGTCGGCAGGCACATTATCAAAATATACAGTTTTAGTCTCACCTGGCTTCAAAGCTTCACTTTTTATGGAAATAAGCTTTTCTTCACCATAAAGGCATATCTCGGCATCGGTGCTTTCAGCTCCGTGATTTGTCATCCTTACCATGACCTTTAAACCATTGCCGGTCTTTGTGCCGGCAATATAGTCCAGGCTCACATTGGGCCTCTCTGGACCAAGCTCCACAACTTCACCGTTCAGGTCCTTCAAATCCAGCCCATGATCAGTAAAATATACCACTTTGCTGCTTTCATATTGATCACACATTGCCTTTACCAGTGAATAGGCATCTTCAATACTGCCTGCACTATTGGTGGGTTGTATGGCTTTAAGGCTGTTTAAAAGCTCCTTTTTGTCGGTACTGCCGCTGATTTCTACCTTTACGTTTCTGGCAGCCGAAATCAAGGTAATCCTGGTCCCGGACGACAATGAGTTTATCAGCTCCTCAGCCTTTATCCTGGCCTCATCCAGCTTCTTTCCCCTCTCCCCCAGAGAACTCATACTGCCGGAGTTGTCAACCACCATAACAATATTTTCATAATTGCTGTTTTTCCACCAGAGAAAAGGCCTGGCAAGCGCAAAAATACACAGCAGCAATATCAGCAGCTGCAGAAAAAACAACAGGTTCCTTTTAAGCTTTTGAAAAGGGCTGGTTGCATCCAGCTCCATTATTACCTGATGCCATAAGTACAGGCTCGAAACCTGTCTTTCCTCATAGCGCTGCTTTAGTATATACATCAGCACAAAAATGGGGATAAGTGTTAAAAACCACAGCCCATTGGGAGAGATAAGTCTCATACTATCCTCCAATCCGCTGCTGTGCAGCCATACATAAAGATATAGAAAGACGCTTGCGGCTTTTCCAAGTGTGAATAGCAATATTTATAATATAATGTTCCATTCACACTATACCCTCCCTGGCGAAATCTTCAAATACTATTTTTTCCAGGCTGTCAGAGGTGGATATATGAAAAAATACCCCTCCGTATTTTTTTGCCGAAGCCTTAATTCCTGTCTGTAAACCTCTCAACTTTGCCTCATAAGCCTTTAACAGCTTTGGTGTTATGGTGAGATTCATTTCAGCCTCTGTTTCACTGTCCACAAGCCGGACCTGTCCGCCCAGCCGTGGGTCAAGTTCGTCCTCACACAATACCTGTATCAAAATAATCTGTTGCTTCTTAAAGGCAAGATATTTTA
>JAFABO010000121.1 GCA_023426005.1 Bacillota bacterium
TGCAGGTAAATAAAATTAAAGGTATGTGATTTTTAACCATGAACATTGCATTCATAGCGCATGATAATAAAAAAGAATTAATGGCCAGTTTTTGCATAGCCTATAAGTACATTCTTCAGGAGCATCACCTTATTGCCACCCGGTCGACAGGTATGGTTATTAACAAGGCAATCGGACTGAATATTAATCTGCTGGCTTATGGGAGTCTTGGCGCCCAACAGCTGGGGGCACGGATTGCATGTGATGAAATCGACCTGCTTATTTACTTCAGGGATGCAAATACTGAAAATGACACCGACACATTCCTGCTCTTTAAACATTGTGATGCAAATAATATACCGTATGCGACAAATATTGCGACAGCCGAAGTTCTCATAAAAGGTTTGGAACGGGAAGATTTGGCCTGGAGGGAATTACTGAGATAAATAATTTTAACATGAATACAAAAAGGCCTGGAGTGATCCAGGCTTTTTAGCGTGCAGGAACTTTTTAACTTTTTAAGAAGAGTTACATTGCTCTGTAATAATATTCATCCATACAAAATATAAATAGTTATAGGCATGGCCAATTAACCTTCTTATTCGCCTTATGGCCATAGTAGTGGAGAAATTTTATAACTGTTTTGCGGCCGCTATGCGGCTCAAAGCCATACAGTGGCTTGGGAGGTCAATATGGATGAAATGATTGTAAGACCTAAATACTCAAGACAGACCGGTACACCGAGAAAAAACAGGAGGCAGAGTGAAAATGATATGATGTCTACTGTGTTTGCTGCCAAGATGCTGGCGGTGGTGGTGTTTTTATCGGTGTTTGCCCTATGTAAAGCTGCCGACACACCCACCACAAACTATTTCGTTTCAAAGGTTAAATTAATTACCACGGAGAATTTTGATGCCAACAAATATTTATTGGGCGCGGCAAATGCGCTGGGAATAAAACTGCCTGAAAAGAATGCCGCAGCCCGGAGTGATACGGAACCTTCCACAGGTGCTGACAGTGGGTCGGTTGAACAGACAGCCGTTAATGGAAGCAGCAGGCAGCAAATATCCGATCAAAATGGACCAGATATGAAAAGCTCTGTTCAAACCAGCCGGACACCCGATTCAAGCCGTGAAAATATCCCGGGCGCCGAAACCGGTTCAGAGGGTGTCAGCAGTTCAATCAGTGATACAATAAAAGCCATATCCCAGGTTCCGGTGCTTGAAGAAGCAGAGGTAAAAGCACTGGCCGATAAATATTCCTTTGTCATTCCCATAAAAGGCCAGATAGATTCACCTTTTGGTGTCAGGACCGATCCTTTAAGCGGCAATACGGTATTTCACAGCGGTATAGATATAAAGGCCAATATGGGAACTTCCATAAAAGCGGCGCTTGACGGTGAAGTAACCGAAGTAGGTTCAAGTCCCGAATATGATAATTATGTAAAAGTAAAACATGATGACGGATTATATACGGTATATGCGCATTGCTCCATCCTGGTGGCTAAACAGGGACAGAAGGTAAAGCAGGGAGATGTCATTGCCAAGGTTGGAGACACAGAAGGCTTACCGGGCGCATACCTCCATTTTGAGGTGTGGAAGGGAGATAAGGCTGCCGACCCCGAGAAACTTCTCAATTTATTAAATCAGTGATGTTTTGACAGAGGCTGTCCCAAAACAGTCTCTTTTTAATTGAAATATTGAGCGGAATGGAGCTTGGCTTGAAAGCAGTGTTTTCAATACATAAAAATATAGGAAGTATAAGGGTTTCGGTTAATATTTTCATTTTACTTTTTGTGGCTGCGGCCATAATTTCCGGAACTCTGCCGGAGTACTTGCTCACCCTCCTGTTCATATTTGCCCATGAAGCCGGACATGTAACTGCTGCAATCCTTACACGGGCAACAGTTTATAGTATCCGGCTGTTGCCCGTGGGGTTCAATGCAGGGATCGATGACGGGACATGTACCCGGGGGCGGCGGATATTTATATTCGCTTCAGGCCCCTGCGTCAGTTTTTTGTTAGCTGTTCTGGCTGCAGTGTTAATGCATTTTAACATAATGAATTCACTGGTAAAGCTGGGAATATACGCAAATCTATATCTTGGAATATTTAATCTGCTGCCCGTTCTCCCCCTTGATGGCGGAAAGATAGCGATGGAACTGCTCTCAGCGGAATTTGGCGTTCTCAGGACGGGAAAAGTGCTGCAGCTGTTCTCATCCTTAATTTCCACAGTAATTGTATTGGCAGGTATTGCTGGATTCATTGATAGCCGCAGAAATGTGAGCCTTATAATAATAGGCCTGTATATTTTAATGTGCGCCAAAACAAACAGGGAGGAGACAGCCTTTATGAATATCAGAAGTTTATTGTTTAAAAAATCCAGAGTTATTAAAAAAGGTATTTATCCCGCACGGGAAATTGTTGTATTGAAACATGTTAAGTTGACCGAGGTTATCAAGGCTTGCGATCATATAGACAGGTTTCATATTGTGAATGTATTGGATGATGATCTGAAAGTGATAAAGGTGATGACCGAGCAGGAGCTTGTTGAGGCAATTGTAAGAAACACGCCTGATACTACGTTTGAAAATTTAGTGCAAATGGGGTATAATGTTTCTAATGAGACCAATTAACATCTGACGCAAAATGGGGGTTATTTATGTACAAGATAGTTAGAAAAGAGATATTGAATCCTTCTGTTGTTCTTATGGATATTGAGGCGCCGTACATTGCCCGAAAAGCTGAACCGGGACAATTTATCATATTCAGAATAGATGAGGCCGGGGAAAGAATACCGCTGACCATAGCTGATTATGACAGGGAAAAAGGGACTGTTACAATTATATTCCAAATAGTAGGGAAGTCAACCCGTGCCCTGTCTGAAATGAGTGAAGGTGAAGCCCTTCTTGATTTTGTTGGCCCGCTGGGAGTAGCCTCACATCTGGAAGGTTATAAAAAGGTCGCAGTTATCGGTGGCGGTCTTGGAGCTGCTATTGCTTACCCACAGGCAAAAAAACTCCATGCTCTGGGAGCTGAAGTACATGCTATAACAGGTTTCAGAAACAAGGACCTGATCATTCTTGAAAAAGAGATGGAAATTGTCAGCGACAGGCTTGTAGTTGCCACAGATGACGGTTCCAACGGTAATAAGGGTTTTGTAACAAACGTATTGAAGCAGTTAATTGATGAAGGCAATAAATATGATCTTGTAATTGCCATAGGTCCGCTGGTGATGATGAGAGCAGTGAGTAATCTGACAAGAGAATACGGTATTAAGACATTGGTCAGCATGAATCCTATCATGATAGACGGTACCGGTATGTGCGGTGGATGCAGGCTCACCGTAGGCGGAAAAACAAAATTTGCCTGTGTTGACGGGCCTGATTTTGACGGGCATGAAGTTGATTTTGATGAAGCGATGAGAAGACAGGGCATGTATAAGAAGCAGGAGGGCAAATCTACTGAACTGCATGCCTGTAAACTGGGAGGTGTTACCAATGCCTAATATGGCCTTAAATAAAGTAAAGATGCCGGAACAGAATCCCGATATAAGAAATAAGAACTTTAAAGAAGTTGCCTTGGGCTACGATGAGGCAATGGCGGTGGAAGAGGCTCAGAGATGTCTGAACTGCAAGCACAAGCCATGTGTGGCGGGATGTCCTGTAAATGTTAAAATACCTGAATTTATACAACTTGTAGCCGAAGGAAAGTTTGAAGAAGCATATCATAAAATCAGAGAGACAAACAGCTTGCCTGCGGTATGCGGAAGAGTATGTCCTCAGGAAACACAGTGTGAACAGCTCTGCGTAAGGGCAAAAAAAGGCGAGTCGGTTGGGATAGGTCGTCTTGAGCGCTTTGTAGCCGACTGGTATATGGCCAACTGTAAAACAGAAGAAACCAGGCCCCGGAGCAATGGTATCAAAGTAGCTGTTGTGGGTTCCGGACCGTCGGGACTTACCTGTGCGGGAGACCTGGCAAAGCTGGGCTATGATGTAACCATATTTGAGGCCTTCCACGTTCCGGGAGGAGTTTTGATGTATGGAATCCCTGAGTTCCGTCTTCCCAAAGCACTTGTGCAGAAGGAAATACAGACGGTAAAGGATCTCGGAGTCAATATACAGACCAATATGGTAATAGGCAAGGTACTCACAATAGACGACCTTAAGTCCGAGGGCTATAAAGCGGTATTTATCGGCTCGGGTGCAGGGCTGCCAAGCTTTATGTCAATACCCGGGGAGAACCTCAATGGTGTTTACTCTGCCAATGAATTCCTTACAAGAATCAACCTTATGAGTGCATATAAATTCCCTGACACCGATACTCCTGTATTTGTGGGCAGGAATGTTGCTGTGGTGGGCGGCGGTAACGTTGCCATGGATGCTGCCAGAAGCGCCAAGCGTCTTGGGGCCGAGAACGTATATATAGTTTACAGACGTTCTGAGGCTGAAATGCCGGCCAGGCTTGAAGAAGTCCACCACGCAAAGGAAGAGGGAATCATCCTGAAGGTTCTGACCAATCCAAAGCAGATTCTGGGAACAGAGGACGGCTGGGTAAAAGGTATGGAATGTGTTGAAATGGAACTTGGTGAACCGGATAAATCCGGAAGGAGAAGACCTGTTGAAA
>JAFABO010000231.1 GCA_023426005.1 Bacillota bacterium
GAGGACGAAGGTTTATGGCAAGAGTTAAAGGTGCGATGAGAACTCGCGCAAGACATAAAAAAATATTGAAGCTTGCAAAAGGATATTTTGGAGCAAAGAGCAAGCTTTTTAGAATGGCTAATCAAGCTGTTATGAAATCTCTAACCTATGCTTACAATGACAGAAGAACAAAGAAGAGAGACTTCAGAAAGCTTTGGATAGCTAGAATAAATGCTGCTGCAAGAATTAACGGTTTATCCTACAGCAGATTTATCAGCGGATTGAGGAAATCAGGAATCGAACTTAACAGAAAAGTTCTCGCTGATATGGCAGTGAACGATGCGACTGGATTTGCTCAGCTTGCTGAGATGGCTAAAGCCGCCAAATAAGAATACAGAACAGCTTATAAGGAGTATCTTTTTGAAGCCAAAAAGATACTCCTTTTTAGTAAATGCAGAGAGAAATTACACCTGGTGTGAATTCCCCGGCTTGAGGTGAGCAATTATGAGCAGAGTTATTTTTTTGGTTGATATGAATGCGTTTTTTATTAGCTGTGAGATGTCCAGAAGGCCTGAAATTATGGGAAAGCCGGCTGCGGTGGCAGGAGACCCCAGAAACAGGTCTGGCATTATACTTGCAGCTAATTATGAGGCCCGCAAATTCGGGGTAAAAACAACAATGGTCGTTCATCAGGCTTTAAAACTATGTCCCGGTATGCTTCTCATCCCGCCCGACCATCGCTATTATGGGGACAGGTCAAAAGAAGTAATGTCACTGCTTGGAAATTATTCACCTGTTATAGAACAGAACAGCATTGATGAGGCATGGCTGGATATGACGGGAACCGAAAGCCTGTTTGGGAAGCCGGTCGAGGCTGCACGTAAAATCATGGGAGATATAAACAAAGGCCTTGGCCTATGGTGTTCAATAGGTATTTCAGAGAACAAGCTGCTGGCCAAAATAGCCTCTGAAATAAAGAAGCCGATGGGTATTACTGAATTATGGGTAAAAGATATAAAACAAAAGCTTTGGCCTTTAAAGGTAACTGATATGTACGGTGTAGGAAAGCAGACAGGGGAAAAGCTTAATAATCTGGGGATCCTGACCATAGGTGACCTTGCAGAATATGATCCGGCAGCACTTGCAAGAGCTCTTGGGAAAATGGGAGCCGAACTTCAGAACTACGCAAACGGGCGTGATGATTCTCCGGTGGCACCCCATACCTCCGGGGAAATGAAATCAATAGGCCGTTCTACAACCCTGTCCGAGGATGTTACCAATGTTGAGGCTGTCAGGAACTTATTTCTTGAGATGTGTGAAGAAGTGGGTTTTGATGCCAGAAGGCATGACAAAAAGGCCGGAACTGTTCAAATAACCATAAAATATTCAGATTTTCAGAGCATTACAAGACAGGTCGGCATTGAGCCTACTTATCTGACAAAAGAAATTTTTGAAACAGGTTTTGCGCTGCTCAGGAAAAACTGGAACAGCTTAAGGCCGGTACGGCTCATTGGTATCAGTATCAGCAGTTTTGAAAAGGGTAACAGGTCAAGGCAGCTATCACTTTTTGAAGAGGAAATCGACATTAATTCCGAAAAAGAGGAAAAACTTGAAAAAACTCTGGATGATATCCGGAACAGGCATGGTTTGTCTTCAGTGACAAGGGCGGTACAAATAAAGAGACCGCAATGAAAAAGGCCATATGAAGCATGGCCTTCTAAATGTTGACAAGACTATTTTAGTTTGGCTTGCATGGTATTTTTTAAAATCTGTCTCTGTTTTTCAAATATGTATCTGGTCAGAACATCAGAATCACGTGGTGAGATTTTAATGTAATGCATGCCGGCCTCGAATTTTTTATTTTTTTCGCTGGAGTTGCGTATTACCTGCGCAATAACCCTGATGGTGGCTGAGCCCTCCAGATCAATACTTATATCAAGAACTGCACCGGAATTTAGAGGTTCCTCAAGAATCATGCAGAATCCGCTGCCGCTTATATTTTTAGTGTAGGCAGAAATTAATTTGCTATCGCTGAGATCATCAAACTGATAATTGTCGGTAATGATTGGCTGATGGTCAATTACTTTATACAGACAGTTCAGAACAACATCAAGCCGATAAAAGCGCCTTCTTTGTATTTTATTGAATTCACTAACAATTTCAACATCAAATACATCCAGAGCTCCACTCTTCCTGTGGCCTTTTACCTGGCCTTTAAAGTACAAAAGCTCCTGTCTTTCGTTCAAATAATAAATAATAATAGTTAAATTTCTTGTCAGGAATTTTAATCTTCCTTCACTCATAGGTGAAACAATGCATATGGTTTTGTCATCCACAACATCAGCCAATTGGCTGATGTAACTGGTTGTTGACTCATTAGCTTTTCTATCGTATTCAGGTATTTCAACTTCTAATTTGGTTCCAACTTTTATGTCTTTCGCGTTCATTAAACATCTCCATACCAATATTATTATAATTTAAAATTTTATGTCCTTATTACATTATATTCTATAAATAGGTATTTTTCAGTAAAAAGATTAAAATATTTATAAAATATTTACAGGGTTATTTTTAGAACAGGAAAACATATACTATACTATCATACTTCCTCAGATAACTGGACATGGGATAAAATGTGATATATAATAATCCCTGGCGTTAAAATAGAACAGGTCAATCAAATTGTTGGATGTGATTTTATAATGAACCCTTTTTTTAATGAAAACAAATATGAAACAGGCCGGGATAAAAGAAATATATTCGATAAGCTTTTTTTAAATACAAGATGGTATTTTGTTTACGGCTATGGTAAAGAAGTCATAAATGGCAGAAACCTGGCGGTGAAAAACAAATATGACAGTGAATCCTGGGCCCAATCCAGCTACAGGATATTAAAAGATATTGAGAAAAGCGGCGGCAGAATTTTCATTGATGGTATTGATAATATATCAAAGGTGGACGGACCTGTGGTTTTTGTGAGCAATCACATGAGTACGCTGGAGACCTTTGTTTTCCCCTGTATAATTGCTCCATTGAAAGAGGTCACTTATGTTGTCAAGGAAAGTCTCATATCCATGCCGCTTTTCGGGCATGTTATGAAGAGCCGGAACCCCATAGTTGTTTCAAGAAAAAATTCGAGGCAGGATTTGCTGAATGTTATCAGCCAGGGCAAAGAGAAAATTGAAAAGGGTATTTCTATAATTTTGTTTCCTGAGGGAACCAGGCAGGAAGTGTTTAATCCCGAAAAGTTTAATTCATTGGGAATAAAGCTGGCGAAAGAAGCAGGTGTACCTGTTATTCCTGTTGCCATAAAGACTGATTTCTGGGGTAACGGAAAACTTATAAAGGACATCGGCCCTATCCGCAGAAAAGAGCCGGTATGCATTTCTTTCGGAGAACCGGTCAGAATAACCGGTAACGGCAAAGCTGAGCATAAACAGGTAGTAGAATTTATTTCAGGGAAAATAGACGAGTTTAAAAAAATAAAATTATAAAAAATTATAAAAAAAATTTGATTTAACAAATATTTAGTCTTGTCAAATTGCAATCTTCGTACTAAAATATATAAATGTAGTAATTCGGGAATTAGCGCAGTTTGGTAGCGCGCTTGGTTCGGGACCAAGAGGCCGGGAGTT
>JAFABO010000064.1 GCA_023426005.1 Bacillota bacterium
AGACCGAGGCTGTCACCAGCATTTCCTTTCCCGTATTCCTTACCTGATGCCTTGAATTGGCAGGAAAGAAAACCGCATCCCCTTTTACAAAATCCACAATTTCCCCGTCAATCCAGGCTTGTCCCTGCCCTTCAACAATGTAGATAACTTCCTCAATGTTTCTGTGAGCATGCAGCGGCTTGACTATAGCTTCAGGAAAACAGTGCATTATGGCAATACTCATCTGATCCGCCCCCACAGTCTTGTCTGTTATAATCCATCTGAGATCCCTTCCTTCAAGATGTGCAGGTTCAACATCATTTAAAGAAACTTTCTTTTTCATTCCGGCTCCCCCTTCACGGTTATTATTGTATAAAGTTTTTCTATGATAACGCATAGGTTCAGTTAAAAATCTTCCTGTGTATGCGTGTCTCAGCGAGGCGGAAAATATGCTCACCGCCTGAAAGCAGACCGGTACCCGTCACCTTTAGAGATGGGTAAATCTATTATCGCCTCATTATAAGTCAAGTATAGTTAATAAATCAGATGAGATACAGAAACTACTTTAAGAAACTGTTATCAATTTTAATCTGTATATTTTAAGAGATTTTTACCGGGATAAAGTCTATAACTATTTTAAGATATTTATAACTTTTTTAATAATGCCGTCCAATTCCCAAAAGTTTTTGAAAGCTGCACCAAAAAGGCTGCCATTAATGGCAGCCTTCAGGTTTTAATTCTTTACTCAATTTTTTAATTGCTTTTTTCTCTATCCTTGAGACATAGGATCTTGAAATTCCCAGCATTTTAGCTATTTCACGCTGAGTTTTACTGGTTCCGTTAAGTAAGCCGTATCTTAACTCCAATACTACTTTCTCCCTGTTTTTAAGAGTACCCTTCATTTTACTATACAACCGCTTTACCTGCATTTTCAGTTCAACTTCATCCACTACCGACTCAGAATCATTGCTGATCAGATCTATTAATGTAATTTCATTGCCTTCTACATGTTGTATATGCTATTTTTAAAGCAAGAGCTCCCCTGGATCTATGCCAAGAGGAGCTTCATCTTTAACTTAATATGCTTTAAACCATATGCCGCCGGTACCGTCGTAATTTCTGCCAAATGTAATCTTAGGCTGCTTATCAGATGTTGCCACTTTAAATACTGTATAGCCTTCGATGGACGCTCCCTTATATAATTCTCCTGTCAATTCAGGTTCAGGAGCAATTACTAGTCCTTTGTCATATGATTTACCCTTATCGGATATCAAATCAAAACTATAACCGGATACATCATACTTTTTATCTCCTGGAGCATTTGTAAGCTTAAAGTCAATTTTAGCAAGTATATATTCATATCCCGCTCCTGCTTCTTCATTAAACATATTTGCATCTTTAATCAAATCCCAGGCTGCTGCACCGCGTAATATTTCTTTAACCGTTACATTTGCGGTAAACTTGTCTATTATGTATTCAAATTGTACTGTCTGCATAGTTCCGATCGGTGCTGGATTGCTCATGTTATACTTATTTGCTGCAGGAGCTTCTCCAAGTGTTATTTTCTTCCCTTTTGTGTCAACAGAGTATTTAATGCCCAAATTACCAGCCAGCTGCTTTAAATCAGCATAGTATGCCCCGTTGATAGTAACAACGTTTTGTGTAATCTTTTTGCCATTTAATGTAGTGCTGAATGCACTTTTAATAGCTGTCAGGTTACTGGCTGCAAATGATACCGTACCGGTTAACAAGACCCCAATGATTAGACCGGATATAAATTTTTTCAAAATAATCACTCTCCTTTAAACAATAATCTACTATATACTGTTAAATAATACAAGCTCTGATATAATCTAAGTATCCAAGAAGGGAATTTGAGAAATCTTCTTTATGACACAAAATAGCGGAGCTGCGGTTTCGTTTTTTTTGTGTCGCATATCAGGCAGATTGCGAGCAAAACAAATACTGCATATCCTTTGTGAAATATGCAGTATTTGTTAGTTTATTAGAATAAGAAAACTATGTTTGTAATTTATTCATCCGTTTACTTAGGTATAGCATGAACCCATTGGCACCCTGTATGTCTACAATAATAATAGTCGGTCTTTTCACTGCTATAAACATAATACCAGGAATGGCCTGTTGCAGGAATTGTAATAGTAGAAACAATTACTCCACATTGAGTACATCTACCTACCATCGTACCACTCTCAGTACATGTAGCTGGTTTGATGGTCACATATGAACCATAAAAGGTGTGTGCACAGGCTGCATATGCTGAAAATGCACTTCCAATTGATAAAATACAAACAAGCAACAATATAAAACCCCTTTTAATAATCTTTTTCTTCATTAAGAAAACCCCTTTCAATTATTATTTATTCGAGTTACTAGTTTATATTAACATTTTTACCTCTATTTGCAAATTATGAGTGCGTTGCTATATGCTAACTTTCCCAGCCATCAGTGGAAGGGGTGGAAATTAAAAAAGCCCTCTCTTTACCGGGAGGGCCACGGGTTGCTGCTATTGATCTGCAGCGGGTTTTTTTGTAAAAAAGTATGTGACGATCATCGTTGTGCAGTTAGAGAACAGTAAAAATACTTTTTCATCCATCTGCCGACCTCTCAGAACTATCGCTATCATAGTCCCGACAAGCCCGAGTGTTGTGAGGCTTTTTACGTCAATCAGTTTTGCAATTTTGTCTTTCATCTTAAGTGATCTCCTTCCTATATTTATTGTGGCATTTCGAAAAGCAATTTGCAGGTATTCCGGTTTTGGAGTTATTTGACCTTTTAAGACTTCCGTCCAATAGTCTTTAGTTACTATGCCATCCAGAACCATTGCTTCTGCAAGGCTCTCAGCATCATCCTGTTTAGGCGTAGAATTATCTCCGCTGAGCCAGTAATAACTTTAGTACCATCTTGAACTAAATCGAATTCTATCCAGTCAGGTTGTCCCCAATGCGTCCATGCCCGCTGTGAAAGCTTGGTTTTTACAACGCCATAATCGCCTCCCCTGGACTCAATTACATCTCCATTTCCTACGAAAATTCCTACGTGAACTAAACGGGCTTTGGTTTTGTCGTACATAAAAACAAAAGTACCCGGAATCGGCGGAATACTTTCTATTGTTCCTCTCTTTTTAACACATTGATCATATAATTCCTGTGCAGATACATCCTTCCAAATGCCTGTTAAAGCTTTTCTTGCCGCCTTTATTAATGCTACAGTCATAACAGATTTCCCCTAACCATCTGGCGCATCGGCCTTTTGTATAATCTCCATTTTTCTGGAAATATCCCTCTCCCATTGTATTACCATACATAGTCTGAGCTGCCTTTAGTAATTCAATTGTACACTTCTGACCTATAGCGCTATATACGTAACCCAACCCAATACATGCTATAATCCATTTAATTAATGCTGATGCTTTTGTCATTATTTCAATCTCTCCCCTCTAAATTATCAATCCTTTTGTGCGCTGATTTCGCTGATTCCTCGACTCCCTTTACACGCTCGACTAATAAAAAGTGGCGTTCTTCAGATGTCTCTTGTTTACGTTTAAGGTCATCAACACCTGCTTTTGATGTACCCCACATCGGGCATAAGAGTTCCGGAGCTTTTTCCGGAATCAGAACTTTCTTTTTTTAAACCATTTCGATAGCCTATACAGGCAAATGTTATGCTGCTAATAGTTCCAAGAATCCCAATCGCTGCAACAGCGTTTATCTCCATCGACAACCCTTCCTTCTTTTTTGAGGTAATATAAAAAGGACCACTCATTTCTGAGTAATCCTCTTGGATCTCAATATTCACTCAATCGTTGTATTCCTTAACTTCAAAACTTGATATCTTGTCAAATGCTATATACTCTTTCCTCCTTAAGAAAGGCTTGATATTATTCTTCTTTGGTATCATGTAATATGACTTGTCTGCCCCGTTTGACCTGCTGCCATACCAGCTTAAAAAGCTTTGGAGCTCAGCGGCTGTGAAGTCATATTCTTTTATCTCACCGGTTACCATGGTGATTTCAAGGATTGCACTATTTCCTGACGGCTCCGGATTATTAGGAGCAGTGGGCGTCGCTGAAGCTTCGTTGGAGGGATCACTTTCTACGTTATTAACTATAGCGGTGACAACATAATAGTATGTAATTCCGTTTGTGACGCCTGTATCTGTGCATGTAATTGCTGAAGTTGTTGTAATAGTCTCGTATGGGCCAGTGGGAGTCTCAGAACGTTTTACAATATAACTCATTACTCCTTCCACAGCCTCCCATGATAAGTCGACCTTTGCATTACCTGGTGTTGATATAAGGTCTGTTGGCTGATTAAAATCAATTAAGTAGCCTGACTGATCAATATCTATTGCATCTAAATCTATTGAGTGGATAGTATCTGCTTCATCTTCATTTGCGAACTCTAATACCACAGTATGTATTCCACTAATTAAATTACTTTTTTCATAGGTAAGTATTTGATAGGTTAGCGTATTGCTATTATTTCCCAACGCATATATTTCTGAAATTCCATCAACTGTGATCTTAACATATGGAGCTCTGGTTTTATGTCTGGATTCTATTATTCTTAGTTTTGTTCCATAAAACTTAAACTTAATATTGCTCTCAAATCCAGCAATCCACTTTTGCGTGGAATTGTAACAGTTAACATCAGAATTTCCATTATAATGACCACTAAACCTAATTCTTGGATCATCTTCATTATATCTTGTCCACCCAGCCTCAGGATTTTTTAATTGTTGTCCAACAGTGGCTGCAAAACTTACCGTACAAAACACTACTATAACTGCAATAAAAACTACCATAAAACATAATAACTTGCCAAATCTTTTCATAAAATCGACCCCCATTTAATGTTTTGTTAAATTATACCTCTATATCCATATCAGAATAAGACTGATAATTTATGTATACTAATTGTATAATTAGAAGGTTATAGATGGTCATACTATAAGCAATTAATTATATAAAAAAGCCCTGAAGGATATTTTAAAAACATCTCCTTAAAGGGCCTTGTTACTTACCTTTTGTCATTTTCTCCCCTGCAGCATCGACGGTACTTTTAAACAAGGCAATAGCCTTTTGCAAGAATCCAGGAATAGGAGCCCCCATTTTGCCGGCATTTTCTATTATACTACCAAGCTCGGTAAGTATGTACCATACAAGCACTACCGGACACAGCAAAACAGTATAAGCAAAAGGAAGTGATATGCCTGATATATTATTGACTATGCTACCTATTACACCATCCAGCACCGCGGTGACTAAAACAACCACAATGCAACCTGCTTTATGCCAGATTCCTTCTCTTCCTTTCTTTGAACTCCACTCACCGTTTTTTGAAGCCGCAGCTGATCCGGTTATCCAGTCACCGGCAAGGCAAGCCACGAAGGCGACTACCAACCATCCTAACCACCCTAGCATTGCAGATATAGCAACAAACACGCCTGTCATAGCCGCTTTAAAAGCATTTACATTTTCCATAGTTCTTTTTCTCCTTATTTTTTAAACACCTTAAAAAGTGTTATAAAGCATTTTTCAAGATATCTCACAGAATCACAATTTTTATACCAGTAATCAAAATCAATACCTGACTCCTGGGCTAAAAAGCTAAGAGCGTCCTTGGGCTCGTCCACTTGCCGGTCAGTTAAAGAAAATTGCATTGCAACCTTAAGTAACTGTTTCATCCTCTTAATTTTTTCTGCATTTGTAGCCGGCTTATCCATACCTGGGCCAAGGGTGTACAGGCTCTCCAAATTATCTCTGATTAAGTGTGAACGCTTCTCTTCTCCACCAGCTCCGATCGTAGTAATATTCAACCTCTTTTGCCACTGCCTTTAATTCATTTAACATTGAATTCAACGGTTTAAGTCGTAGCCTAAGCTCCTCCATTTCCCCCTCTCGAATAGGACTATATAGTTTAAGAGCCAGCTTCCGTTTCTCAATATTCAGTTCATAAATACGCTCACTCAGCAGCCTGAGTGACCTTTTGTAATCCTTCACCAGCTCCTTCAAAATAAAGACCCCCTGTTTGAATGTAGTAAATTGTTCTATTTTGTAATAATATCGAATATTTTGTTGTATTTGTTTATAGTAACATAATATATACCAGTAATAAATACATTTGCACAGTAAATTTTTATATAAACCATTTGACCCTATCGAGGTACTTCCCAAAAAGCTTATCTTCAGGGAAATGGCCAAATCTGAGCTGGGCATAAATCACGGCCCGTTCCTCAGCAGCTTTAAGCTTTTCTTCCAGAGCCCTGTATTTTTTAGCTGAAAAACTTATCAATCAGTTCCCGCTTTGCTGCAATACCCTTTTTATTCTGACTGCAGCTTACGTCGATGACTTCTGAAATTCAATTCCGCACTTGGTCCAATATGTTTTCTTTGCCAAAATTCCACCTTCTTTCTATAACTCTTTGTGCGTCTTTTCAGCCTGCTCTTCCGTTTTCACATTCATCTGGTCACGAACAAAGAATTAATCTGCTTCTGGTCCACTCCGAGCTCCTTGGCTGCTTTTATGGCGTATCCAATTGCCGCATTGTTATTCATCCCTGCTTGTCCCTCCTTTCACTGCATGTCTACTTTATAATTAAAAAAAATTACAAAGTTCTCTCTTGTTTACCTTCTGAGGCTATCTCTTCAGGGGTTTTCCACCTTACTGTGATTTCACACTTAAAGATGTTGGAAAGAACACGTTCAAGCTCTCTCATCCTTTTTTGGTTTTCTTCTGGTGTAATGTCGGGCGGGATAATCTCTGCTGTGCCCAAAAAACCACCCCCTCGTTAAATACTATTAATGGCTGTTTGTACACTATTCCTTTGATTTGTGCTCCAGTTCAGCGATAAGTGCAGCCTCTTACAGTGGCAAAAGCTATTTCTTGCTGTCTGGGGGTCATTTTGCTTAACAGGTCAGCGAATGCTTCTGCATTACTCATATCCTTGTTGGGTTCTACCTTATTTGCCGTGGCTTTTTTAATTCCTTTCCCGTCATATATTGTTAATTCGTGATATAATCTCCTCACAGGCTTTACCTGGCCAAGAACTTATGAGAATGCAAATGGATAAAAAATTAGTCTTTCATGAGATTGCCATTACTGCTGCTAAAATTTTGTTGAAAACAACAAACCCGAATACCCAAATGTTTAAAGTTCATTGGATCTACTTTTAGAAAAGAGCAAATCTTTAGAAATTTATCAGCTCTTGAAAGCCCGGCCTCTCTTAACATCAAAAACACTTGCATATAATGTGCTATAAGGCACACCTGTTTTTCTTGAAATTTCGGATAGATTATATCCTCTATCTCTTATATGCTTGGAAAAATGAAAATACTGTTATGGATTTTCTTCTTCCCGACTATGATTATGTATCTGCTATTTTTAAAATAATAAATACATTTTCTACCTCTCAGGGGAAAATTAATAGTTATTACACAGAGGTTGATATCCCAGGCATATTGAGGATATTAGACGATTGTATGCAGATAGTTCAAACCTCAAAAAATCTTGATACAATAATAAATAGAATTGATTTAGGAAAAGAAAAGGCACAAAAGCTCAGTAAATTAGAATTAAGTGGCACATATACCAGCTACCTGAATTCAGAGTATTATTTTAAAATATTATAATATAGTATATTTTGAACCCCTGGGTGTATTTAAAAATATTCCATAGTAGGCTTGATTGGAACTGTAAAAATATTACCCCCTGTGGTAATATAATAGTACAACAAATGAAAGGAGGATTTGTATGAATAATGAAGAAAAAATAATGTCACTGTTGGAAAACATGAATGACCGTTTTGATGGCGTTGAAGGAAAAATTGAGGGTATTGGCCAAAGACTGGAAGGCGTGGACAGAAGACTGGAAGGCGTGGACAGAAGGCTGGAAAACATAGATAAACGGCTTGATGGAATGGACAAGAGATTTGATGTCCTTGAAGCAGACATGAAAGATGTTAAGTCCGATGTACGCTCGCTCAAAAAAGATACTAAGGACATAAAGCATAATCTCAATTATGTATGGGATGACATCAAGCGCATGGATGATAAGATTGAAACCCAGCAGGATAAAGTCCAAAGGCTTTTGGGGTAATATATCACAGGAGACAGCACTATGGAAAATGAAAAGCTATTTGATTTTATGTCTCAGATGTATTCTGAGATGAAGGATGGATTTAAGCAAGTAAATGAAAGACTGGCTGAAGTTGAATCCGAGGTTAAAAAAACAAATATTACTATTGAGAATGATATAATGCCTAAAATTGAAGCTCTTTTTGATGGGCATATACAGAACTCAGATAAACTGGATAGGATAGAAAAAGAAGTAAACCGTCAAGACGAGATTATCCTCCGAAAATAAAATAGGGGCAATTTAAATGATAATAGATATTTATTTAAGAAAATCTCGAGCAGATGAAGAACTGGAAGAAACTTTAGGCCACGGTGAAACCCTCGCCCGGCATCGTAAGGTACTATTACGTTTGGCAAAGGAAGAAAGCTATACCATACATAAAATTCATGAGGAACTTGTTTCCGGAGAAGAACTCTTTTTCCGGCCGGCAATGCTGGAAGTACTCAAAGATGTTGAATCTAGCTCGTGTCAGGGTGTACTCGTTATGGATATCCAACGTCTCGGCCGTGGTGACATGGAGGAACAGGGTATTATTCTTAAAACCTTCAAAAAGGCCGATGCAAAGATTATAACTCCTAAGAAGGTATATGACCTTAACGATGAATTTGACGAAGAATACAGTGAATTTGAAGCTTTCATGAGCCGCAAGGAATACAAGATGATTAACAAACGACTCCAGGGCGGAAGAATGGAATCCGTTATGGAAGGTAACTATATTGCCACTATTCCTCCTTACGGATACGATGTGGTTCAGATTGATAAAAAAACCAGGACCTTAAAACCTAATCCGGAGCAGTCCAAAGTAGTACAGATGATTTTCGATTGGTATGTTAATCAAAACATGGGCTGCAGTAAAATAGCAAAAGGGCTTGATAGTCTCGGAATAAAATCATATACCGGCAAGAATTGGGATAAGTCTTCTATTACTTCTTATTTAAAAAATCCCGTCTACATCGGCAAAATTGTTTGGAAGAAAAAGTGCATCCGGAAAAGTAAGACCCCGGGGAAAAAGAGAGATGTTTACACCCGTCCCCAGGATGAATGGATCATCAGCGACGGCAAACATCCTGCAATAATTAAAGAGTCCATATTCAATAAAGCGCAGGAGATCCTTGAGGGCAAGTACCACGTCCCTTATCAGCTTGAGAATGGTGTGACAAATCCACTTGCGGGACTGCTTATCTGTAATAAATGCGGAGCTAAGATGGTAAGGCGTCCAACCGGCAATAGACCTGTTCGCGTCATGTGTCCCAAAGACTGCGGGCAGAAAAGCAATTTTTTCAACAGTGTGGAAGATCTGGTACTGCAAAAACTGGAGGAATACTATAACGACCTTAATGTCGGAGCCTCCGATAGAAAAGCCGATGATAACTCAAACGTAAAGTTAACTTTATTGGAAAAAAATATTTCAAATTTGGAAAATGAGTGTAAGATCCTCGAACAGCAGCGTATTAAAACTTATGATCTGCTCGAACAGGGTGTCTATGACGTGGCCACTTTTACGGAACGTTCAAATTACATTCAGGAAAGGCTTGAAGCATTGAATTCATCTATTGAGGCTTCAAAAAATCAGCTAAATACATTGAAGGAGTCCACCGTTACCAGCACCGAATATCTCGTAATGCTGAGGAGTGTTCTGGACGCATATTACACAATTGATTCTCCCAAAGATAAAAACCTGCTTCTTAAATCTGTATTGGTTAAGGTAGGGTACAACAAAGAGCCTAATGCCAAAGTTGATGACTTTAGAATTAAGCTCTATCCAAAAATTTCTCATTTCTAAACCCCGTATTTTAAAGGCTTTCAGTAAGTATACAACATGTAGATGGTATCTCATTGCCTTCCTTATCAATTCCGATCGGATCCTGCAGTGAAACTTCATTTTGTATCTTTTTCGATGCTCTGATTTGCATTAGAATCTCATTTGCTATGCTTGCATAGTGGAAACAATTTCTGCAATTGTTCAGAACTACCCTGTCTTATTACCTGTTTTCAGATGCATTTCAAGTCCCTTTCCATCCCATTCCAAACACTTTATTATACTTCTGAGCATCCCGCGTTTGATATCTATGCTCAATTGATCCCAGGCCATACAATCGGGCGGAAATATCTTACCAAGATATGTTTCTGCGGCCCCCCCGCAGTTCATACTTTCAGGACTTTTCAGCAAAAGATTTTCTATTGCACTTATGTATATTTGTTTTTGACTGTTCAAACTGCTCAGCTGCTCCATTATTGCCGTTTCAAGGTCGGAACTTTTTTCCTTTGCCAATACCCTGACAAGGTTTTTTATCTCAAAATCGGTATTAAAAAGCTTCTCCTCCAATATGTGAAGTTCATCCTTTTTGGTATCCCTGTTAAACCAGGTCTTCATTTCAGACAAGTCCTTTTCATCGAATACAGGCTGGTATGTCAAAAACAACTGTTCCAGTTGGCCCACCGCCATGCCGTCCACCGCATTGCCATTGGCATTTGCCATATCACACTGTACTTTCCGGCTTTTTTCCTTTAACTCGCAAATATAGTAAAATACTGGTTCACCATCCGTTCCAAGCCTCTTGCCAGCCTTGGGCCGCATGAAGCTACCGCAGCCTGCACACCTGAGGATGCCCGACAGAAGCGCAGTATTGCTCTTAACTTTCCTGTAAGACTTGGATTTATTTCTGGACAACAGTTCCTGCGCCTCTATCCATACCTCACCTGGTACTATCCCTGAGTGCAGGCCCACAGCCAGAATCCATTCATCGCTTTTGCGATATCTCTCATTGGAACTGTCGGCATTCTGCCTGGTTTTATTATAGCCCATAAGTCCGCTCGTCCCATTGAACTCCTCTTTTTCGGAATACACCTCGTAATTATTTGAGGACAGATATTGATAAAGCTTTTCATCTGCAACGGCATATACCGGATTGGAGAGAATAAACCTTATGGAAAACCTTCCGAAAACCGCTCCATTTTTAGTATTTATCCTGTTTTGAGCCAGATACTTTTCAACCTTGGTAATGGATTTCAGTGTTATGTATTTATTGTATATCAACTGTACCAGCTCAGCTTCTTCAGGTACAACCTCCAGCTTGCAGCTTCTGATCTCGCGCCCGTTTGACTCACGGCTGCACACCATTTCCGACCTGTAGCCGGTCGGTGTTGTGCCTCCTAGCCATCTGCCCGTCTTGGACAGCTGAAGCATGTTATCCCTGATTCTTTCGGCAATGGTCTCTCTTTCCAACTGCGAAAAAACCGAGGCTATATACATCATTGCCCTTCCCATGGGCTTTGTAGTATCAAACTGCTCCCTGACAGATACAAAATTAATTCCCCACTTTTCAAGTTTATCAATCAACTGAGAAAAGTCGGAGACATTTCTGCTCACTCTGTCAAGTCTGTAGCAAACAATGGTATCAAACTTTTTATTCCTGGCATCCTTCAGCATTTGCTGAAACCTGGGCCGGTCGGTATTCCCTCCCGAAAAACCCTCGTCTTCATAAATGATAAAGTCCTCCTCATTACAATTAAGTACTTTAACAGCGTACTCCCTGCACATATGTATCTGGTTCTCAACACTTTCTCCCTTACCGGTAAATTTGCTCTTGCGTGAATAAACTGCAGCCTTCATAAAAAAACCCCATTTTACCAAGTCTTTACTTTAGTAATATTGGGGTCTTATGCTTATTATTACAATAATTTATCTCAGCTGCTTTTAATCATCATTTTAACCTATGGCTATATGGCTGTTTATCCAGTTTAAAATATCTCCGCTCACTTCATCCCTGTTCAATTCATTGAGGATTTCATGGCGTGAACCCTCATAAAGCTTCATTTTCAAATCACCGAGACCAAGGCTGTCAAATATTCCGTACAGCTTTTCCACTTTTCTGCCGTAATTTCCAACCGGGTCTTCCCGCCCTGCAAGCAAATATACCGGAAGTTTTTTTGGAATATTGCCAAGTTTCTTTTCGTCGTACAAGTTGAGCATGGCACTCATGAAATAGTAATAAAACCCCGACGAACAGGTGAAACCGCAGTCCTTATCCTCCATATATTTGCGGACCTCGGCTTCATCACGGCTTAACCAGTCAAAACTGTTTTTTGGCTTTACTATTTTTTTATTGTAGGTTCCAAAGCTCAATTTCTCAATGAGTCTTGCCGGCTTGTCTTCTCCTGATACCCTGGACTGTATCCAGGACAAAAGCTTCCCCAATCTTATTTCAGCTCCCATTTGAGCGGCAGAGCCCGAGAGAATAATACCGTTTATTTCATTTCCGTAACGGGTAATATATTCCTGTCCCACAAAAGAGCCGAAGCTATGCGCCAGGACAAATACCGGAATTTCAGGATATCTTTCTCTCAGCTCTTTTGTAATCAGGTACTGATCTTCAACCATATTATAGAAGCCATTTTTACCCGTCACCCCGGGTTTACCGTTTTGCCGGGCTGTCTTCCCATGCCCTCTGAGATCATTTCCACAAACGGCAATTCCATTGGAATTGAGAAATGCTGCAAGCCTTCCATACCTTCCGGCATGCTCCGCCATACCGTGAAATATCTGCAGAACAGCCGCCGGCTTTTCTGCTGTTTCCCAGCAGTATAAACATATTTTGTGCTCATCCGAGGCTGTCAGCCATACTGTTTTTGCTTCTGACTGTCTGTCCATTCCTGCACCACTCTTTCATATAAAAAACATTATAGATAGTTCTTATTTAATTATATAACTTTGAAAAGTCAATTACTATCGGCTGAAAGCCGAAAGCTTTGAACCGTAACTGACTTCGGTAAATTTTTATCAAAATTCGGCCTTAATCCGTGCACTCAGCAGTGCAATAATTTTTCTCTTCTGACTTACGCTCAAATCCAAACCATTAAGATATTCCTTTATAAATTTCAGGTATTCCGTCCCCAGTAAACACCTGAGTGAATATGTATCTTCAGCGGAGTTTGGATAATTAACATGTAAGGTATATTTCTTCTCTGCCATCTGCAACCTCCATGTCCCTGTTATACAAGTCAAAGGCACATTACTATCTGCATAATGTATATGAAAATCCGGCTAGTACAAATTCTATTAATCTTAAATTTACCAATTTAACCCGTTGTGCCGGTACAAATTGACTAGATGGTATTGTGGCAGAATATTACTCTGGCACAATACCCGGATGTCCAACACGGGTCAATCGCAATTCATAGTAGTTATATATGAAAACTAACAAAAACAGTTGACATTTCAATCCATAGACTTTATAATCTAAAACATACTAAAATTATAAGATTACTATACTATGAAGGGTGAGTGCTGCTTTTGGATATCTATGGAATAAATAAACATGTACGGCCCCATCACGCTAAGTTCGGTCATGATACTCATGAACACCACCATGCCACCGCTGTCAATGATTATGCTTCGGCAGTCTCGGAATACAAGAAAACCTTTGCCTCCAAGAGAGATGTTCTGGAGCAAACCCCGGATCCGGCTGTGAGAGATTTGCTTTTACATATGGAACAGTTGGGAATAGAAACTACCTTTGACAGGTTTGATGCACAAAAACCCCAGTGCAGTTTCGGCCTGGCAGGCGTATGCTGCAGGAACTGCACCATGGGGCCCTGTAAAATCACAAAGAAAAGCCCCAGGGGGGTATGTGGAGCCGATGCCGATGTCATCGTAGCCCGGAATCTGCTCCGGAGCGTTGTTGCAGGTGTGTCGGCCCACGGCGCCAGAGGAAGGGAAAGCATGCTGGCTTTGAAATATGCTTCCGAAGGAAAAATTGATATTCCTATTGAGGGTGAAGCGAAAATTCTGGCAGCTGCCGGAGCATTTGGGCTTGACACTGAGAATAAGACGGTAAAAGAGCTGGCAGGTGAGGTTGCCGATATCCTCCTTGAGGATTTATCCCGGACAGTACCCGGCCCCCATAAAACCCTTCACGCCTTTGCAGCTAAAGAAAGGATCAATACCTGGACAGAACTGGATATTCTCCCCATAAGCCCTTATCACGAAGTATTTGAAAGCCTTCATAGAACCAGTACCGGCAATGACGGCGACTGGAAGAATCTGATGAAGCAGCTGCTCCGCAGCGGAGTGGCTTTTGCCTGGTCAAGTGTGCTGGGTTCCTCCATAGCAATGGACAGTCTTTTCGGGCTTCCAAACAGGAGTACTTCCAGGGTGAATACCGGGGCTCTGGAAAAGGGCTATGTTAACATTGCTCTGCATGGGCACTCCCCAATTCTGATAAATGAAATAGTCAAACTTGGGAAAACCGGGGAATTTGACAGGCTTGCAAAAGCTGACGGTGCCCTTGGCATTAAATTCTACGGCATTTGCTGTTCAGGTCTGTCGTCCATGTACAGGTACGGCGGTGTAATTCCGCTGTCAAATGCTATCGGCGCAGAGCTCATACTCGGAACAGGCGCACTGGACCTGTGGGTGGCAGATGTCCAGGATGTGTTCCCGACAATCATGGAGGTAGCAAATTGCTTCAAGACAGTGGTTGTCACCACAAATGATTCGGCCAGGCTGCCCGGCGCCGAGCACTATGGTTTTAACCATGATCACTCCAATCTGGATCAGGTCTCGGAGCTTGCGGGAAAAATCCTGAACCGGGCCATAGAGAGCTTTGCAAACAGACGTGAGGTACCGGTTCATATACCACAGTACGAGATTGAGGCCGAGGTAGGCTTCTCAGTTGAATATATCAGCAGGCATTTCGGCGGTGTAAAACCCATTGCAGAAGCATTGAAGAGCGGAAAGATACTTGGTATTGTCAACCTGGTAGGCTGTAACAACCCAAGAATAGTATATGAAAAAGCCGTAGTTGAACTGGCAGAAATACTGCTGAAAAACAATGTTCTCATATTGACCAACGGTTGTGCCTCTTTTCCATTGATGAAACTGGGATACTGCTCGGTCAAGGCACTGGAGCAGACAGGCGGCGGGCTGCGCAGCTTCCTCCAGGACCTGCCACCTGTCTGGCATATGGGAGAATGTCTGGATAACGCCAGAGCCTCGGCTCTTTTCAAAGCAGCAGCCGAAGCAGCTGAAGCAGACATAAAGGATATGCCTTATGCCTTTGCCAGTCCCGAATGGTCAAACGAAAAGGGTATTTGTGCGGCACTGAGCTTCAGGCTGCTGGGTGTAAGCTCTTATCATTGTGTTCATACCCCTACACAGGGCTCGGATAACGTAACCGAATTTATGAAAAACGGAACAAAAGAAATATTAGGCTCAAGCATGATAGTCGATGTAAACCATATAGAGCTGGCAAATCAGCTGGTCGCCGACCTGAAAGAACAAAGGAAAGCCCTTGGCTGGGATTAGGCAGTTACAAATCCAATACAAATTACAGGAGGCATTTTATGAAGATTTTTAAAAAGATAATTGCAGCTGCATTGATACTGGGCATTACCGGAGGAGCCGCCGCCTGCGGAAATTCAGCCGGCACCTCTGCAACCTCCGGTCAAACC
>JAFABO010000122.1 GCA_023426005.1 Bacillota bacterium
GTGTTGTTGACATGAGTAATTTCTATCTGGATATAATAAAGGACAGACTTTACACATCAAAGGCGGATTCAAAGGAAAGAAGAGCTGCGCAGACAGTAATGTACGAAATACTCCAGGCTCTGGTAAGAATGCTCACTCCCGTACTGGCATTCACAACAGAGGAAATATGGCAGTTCATGCCGCACAGAGCCGGTGATGATATTGAAAGCATTCAGCTCAACAGCTGGCCTGAAGTCAATGAAAAATATATAGATACTGCTTTGGCTAAAAAATGGGATAGGATACTTGCCCTTCGTTCGGATGTTTCAAAAGCGCTTGAAGTCTCAAGGGCCAACAAGACAATCGGGCACTCCCTGAATGCCAGAGTGACAATATTTGCCGATGGAGCAGATTACGATTTCATAAAGAGCATCGAAGCCGGCCTGGTAACAATATTCATAATTTCAGATGTAGAGCTCAAAAAGCTCCAGGAAGCACCTGCAGAGGTTCAGAACGGTGAGGAAATGCCCGGTATAAAAATTGCTGTAGAGCAGGCTTCCGGGGAAAAGTGCGAAAGATGCTGGATGTACAGTGAATATGTAGGTACCGATGAGAAACATCCCACACTTTGCAGGAGATGTTCGGAAGTAATTGATTAATGCATCAGATTGCAGGGGCGGGTATACCTGACCCTGTACATATGGGACTGGGGTGTAAAATGATTAGACATACTATTAATTTAAAGGAAAGAAGCTATCCAATTTGTATAACAACAAATTTTGATGAATTGGGCAAAACTGTTTTGTCCTTGAGAACCGGTAAAAAAGTGATGATTGTCACCGATGAAAACGTGGACGGATTTCATGCGGAGGAATGTATCAGCCGGCTTGAAGAAAGCGGGTTTGAGGTATACAAGCACATTCTTGTCCCTGGCGAAGAACACAAGACCATTGACGCCGTATACGGAATATACAAAAAGCTGATGGAACACAAACTGGATAGAAACAGTTCCCTGGTTGCTTTGGGGGGAGGCGTGGTTGGGGATATATCAGGCTTCGCCGCCGCTACATACATGAGGGGCATCAATTTCATTCAAATTCCTACTACATTGTTGTCACAGGCCGACAGCAGTGTCGGAGGCAAAACCGGAGTCGATTTCGACGGTCACAAAAATGCTGTTGGAGCCTTCTATCAGCCAAAGCTGGTATATATGAATGTCAACACCATAAAAACACTTCCTAAGCGTGAAGTGTCGGCAGGGTTGGCAGAGATAATCAAACATGGTTTTATTATGGATGAAGAGTTCTGCGAATATCTGAATTATAACGCTCAAAAAATCTTTGCTTTTGATGAAAATGTCCTTCAGTTTCTGGCAAAAAGAAACGTATCAATAAAAGGCCATGTAGTTGAACAGGATGAAAAGGAGGACGACCTGAGAGCTGTTTTGAATTTAGGCCACACAATAGGTCACGCTATTGAAACTGCTCAGAACTTTGAACTTTTACATGGTGAATGTGTTGCCATAGGTATGGTGGGAGCTTTCAAACTATCAAGGTATATGGATATTCTGCCGGAGTCGGTTGTAGATCAGGTCAAGGCAATGCTTGTAAAGCTGGGACTTCCCGTATCGCTTCCGGGCATGGAGGTTGACAGGGTTTTTGAACAGATATTCTATGATAAAAAAGTAAAGGACAACAAGCTGAAATTCATACTTCCGAGAAAAATCGGAGAAGTATTCCAGTATACCATAGAGGATACCGGATTGCTGAAAAAAGTATTGCTCGATCTTGCTAATTAATTATATATACAAGTTGGTATTTTAAAACAGCCGGAATTTTTTTTCGGTTGTTTTTCGTTATACATTCAATTATTTTTTACCCATGGTATAAATAAAGTAAAACTAAACAAACATAATGTTATAAGAAATGACAAAAGAAAGGAGTTAGTCTTGCAGATGCCAACCAATAATCAACTTTTTGATTCTTTGAATAAAAAAATCGATGAGATGTCCCTGAAAATGGAAAAGATGAAATTTGTTGATTATGTTTATTTTCTGGAACATCCCAGAAAGATGCTGTGGGCTAACTTTATAAGTGGAATGGCAAGGGGCTTTGGCATAGCAATAGGTTTTACACTTTTAGGTGCTGTGGCCATTTATGTACTGAATAAAATAGTTCAATATAATCTACCCTATATTGGAGAGTTTATAAGTGAAATTGTAAAAATAGTTCAAAGCAGTATGCGGAACGTCAGATAAAATAATAGGGGAACTTTATAAAAACAATTCCCGGATTATGGAGGCAGCCATATGGAAAAGTATAAATTGGACCAATTAAAAGGAAAACTTAAAGAGCAGGAAAAGCAAATGATAAATACAATCAGAACGATGCACGAAAACGGTGATGCAGATATGAGCGAGCATTCTCCCACAGAACTGTCCAATTACGACAATCATCCTGCAGACCACGGAACCGAGCTGTATATACTTGAACTGAATATGGCACTGAAGGTTCATGAGCAGACAAAGCTGAATGATATTCTAAAAGCGCTGAAAAAAATTGACAATGGCACCTATGGAATATGCGAGCATTGCCAAAAGGAGATAGACTTCGGAAGACTTGAAGCGAAGCCCAGTGCAGGCTTGTGCTACGAATGTGAAATGAATCTTGAGGCTAAAGAAATAAATACTGCCGATCAGCAGTATGGTGAAATATTTGATTCTCCTTTCGGAAGAAAGTATCTTAATAAACAGGAGGATGATGAGTTTGAGGGTATGGATATGCTGAATGATGTCCTGAAATACGGTTCCTCCGACTCGCCACAGGATATGGGGGGATATGCCGATTTTGAAGAATATTATACCAATGAACTGGACAACCAGGGGATAGTGGAGGAAGTAGACAAGATTTCCAATCAGCAGTACAAGGATCAGCTTCCGTAATCCTGCTGCGAACAAATTAAGTAAGCAGCAACTTAATTAAATGGTTTTTTAAAAAGTACATGCCTGAAATCAGCACATTTTTTCATAAATGATCCATTTGCAATTTTAGGAGTGTACTTTTTTAAAGGCTTTTTGCTTCTATGGCCCAAAGCTGTTATAATAATAATATTCCTAGAAAATTATACATATGAGGCACAGATGAACAATTATAGCAAATACCTGATTATAAGTGATCTGGATGGTACACTGATCAATTCACAACATGTAATTTCAAAACAAAACCTGGCAGCCATCAATTATTTTACTGAACAAGGCGGGCGCTTTTCCATAGCAACAGGGAGAACAATTCAAAATACAAGGCCCTTTATAAAGGATCTGGAACTTAATGGTCCCTGCATTCTGTACAATGGAGCTGCGGTTTATGATTTCCATAATGAAAGAATTCTCGGAGCGGAATATCTTGAAAAGGAGCTTCTGGTTGATTACATAAATTATTGTTTGGACACCTTTGAGCAAATGGTGGTTGAAATATTTACTCCGGACGGAATGTATATAATTTCCCCTGAAAGCAATGTGGATGAATATGTGTTACGAGAAAAACAGCCGTTTATCAATTCTCAATTAAATGAGGTACTGAAAAACAATTGGCTTAAACTGATGCTTAATGATAAGCACAAAAAACTTTTGGAAGCTAGAAGGGCCTTTGAAAAATTCCGACTGGGTGTGAATTTTGATAATGTTTTTTCTTTTGAATTTTACCTGGAAATTCTGAAGAAAGGTATTTCAAAGGGCTCGGCATTACATAGTATGAGAAAATTGGAGCATTTCAGGGACAAAACCATAATAGCAGTGGGAGATTATGATAATGATATTGAAATGATAAAGTTGGCTGATGTGGGGATAGCAGTAGAAAATGCCAGTGAAGGTGTCAAAATGGCGGCAGACAGGATTACTGTCAGTAATGACTGTCATGCCATTTATGAAATTATCCATAATATAATTCCACGTTTATAATTTAGAATTGAATTATTAGGAATTTCATGTTAATATAAATTTATTTGATACAAGCTGATGATTCGTAATCATCAGGTCTGTTTCGCTGATAAGATTGGGTGGTATTTCTAAAACAGCTTTAATATAATAAAACCGAGAGTAAATTCCGCCTCACATTTATGCTGGTGTGGCTCAAAGGCAGAGCAGCGGTATCGTAAACCGCAGGTTGTCAGTTCAATTCTGACCACCAGCTCCAATGATTTCAAGACCCCTCTAATTTTTAGTTAGAGGGGTTTTCTGTTGCCCAAATCCTGTTGACTATTGGGCAACGTGGGCAACAGAGTAAAAAGGTTTTTCTTAGCTTTATGCTGAATTATGGTATAATATGGGTTATAATAGTGAAAAGACTTTCACGATATGAGGTGATTACTTTGAAATCAGCCCCTAATTCGACTAATATTGAAATGAGTGCAGTTAATAAAATAGAAGATGCATTGCTACGCATAGGGAGAGTTGAGCCTGATATTAGGGGCAACGATAAGACCCCCTCATGGGATGGTGAATTGCGTGTATACAAGGGACAAGAATTTAATAAAGCACAAATGCATGGAAGAATTCCAATACAAGTTAAAGGAAAATGGGTTTCCAGATTTCAAAAAACTCCTATTAAATTCGATGTTGAAGTGAGTGACTTAAGGAATTACCAAAAGGATGGCGGGGTTATCTATTTTGTTGTTCACTTAAAAGATTATGATAATTATTCTATTTACTATAAGTTATTTCTTCCCTTTGATTTAAAGAGACTGTTGTCTGAATCTGAAGGTAAAAAAACAAAACGTATTCGTCTCGATAAATTTCCCCACAGGCATATTGATGGAATGATGCGCATTTTTATGGAGTTTATCATAAATAAGCAAAAGCAAGGGACGCTGCTGCCTAATATATCTTCAATGGGTGATTTGCATAATGCAGGACTAGAAATTGAAAGGTTTGAGTTTTCCATACCACAGTTAGGGATTCAATCAGTAGAGGATGCCTTTTCATATTTACTAAAGGAAGAACCTTATGTTTATGCAAAACCTAAGGGAATAGAGGCTAGTTTTGTTGTAGATAAAATCAGACCCGAATTAATATCCGAAGACCGCAATAATCCTATAATTTTAAATGGAGAAACTCTTTTTGAAAGTGTTTCTATCATTAGAAAAAATGGCAGTGAACCACAAATTAAGATTGGGAAAGGCATTAAAGTCAGATTTGAGGGAAAATCACTAAAATTAGATTATACGTTTACTGGCACTTTAAGTGAGCAAATTGCACAGATGAAATTCCTCTGTGCAATTTTAGAAAAACAAAATCTGTCTATCGGGCAATTAGCATTATCAGATGGAGAATTGCAACTTGATTCAGATTCTTCAAATGAATATTCAAACAGGCTCATATGGCTGCAGAACATTGATAAGGCATTGAAGAAACTTAATGTTTCTAAGGATTTGGATTTAGATGCTCTGAATGAATTAGATTTTAAGAAAATAAATATGCTTGTAGCAGCAATACTTGAAGAACAAGCAATACCATTGAGTATAAATGGAAAATCAGGGATTGGTGCTCTTACGATCGGAAATATAAAGATAATGCTTATTTGCATACAATCTAATGTTGAAAGATTATTCTTTATTTCTAATCCGTTTGATTCTAAAGATATGGCCTTGTCCAAAAATGATGATCCGAAAGCAGAAAAAGTGCCAATCAGTCCTTATATAATGTTGAAAGAAGGTGAATTGAAAACAATAGATAATATTGATTTTAATAATATTTCAGCAGCTGTAACAAGTTTCCCCTACACAGGTACTGCAGGCACACAGATTACATTTTTTGTATTGGAGTTACTTAAATATTTTGATTCACAAGAAACACCAGATTCTCATATTTTAAATATTGCAGAAGAGTTAACCAACTATCTTTTTGATAACAACAAGGAAAACGAGGATGTCTATAAAATCAACTTACTCCAAATAATGAAAAGAAGACGTAAACTAACGCAGGAAGAAAATAGATATCTTATAAAACTCAAACAAGAAGCCCCACCAGAATTTCAATTAGCGTCTAGCATTTTACTTGAAAGTTTTCAAGAAGCAGAATACATATACGAGCAATTGGATGAACAACAAAAAAATAATTTTGAATCTTACCCAATTTTCAATTTGTGGAAAAGATATACTGCATCAGTGATTGAATAGTAATTTTAAAAATTAGGCCTTCCCGAATCCCCTCTTTGGTGCCTTACATCGCTAGCCGCGCATTTTGCGAATTATCCAAAAGGAAATAAATATCTATGTAATAAGAAGCTGTTAAAGACTGCTGTGAATTTGGATATTGGCTTTTCGGACATTCTCATGTAAACCGGCAATTGAGAAAAGATACATTGCGTTGCACAAACACATCGTTCTGACGCGAATAATGGAAATATTCCATAAAAGAATAAAAGGACGAATGTTTTCGGCTCGCCGTATGAGAAAAAATATTTATACAATCTATTGAAATGCTGTTTCATTGGTGATACAATATCAACAGTTAGCAATAACTAACTACATTGGATATAACATGATGTTAAGTGATGTCTGATGGATGTTTATTGAGCTTAAGCCAAAAATGAATACATGTTGCCAAGGCATATGCAATACTTTTATACCCACGATGAAACAGCGTTTCAGTCGCAAATTATGTAAAATGCGTTAATGATTATTAGAAGAAATAGAACAGAGTTGGAAAGAGAGTAAAACCAGATGAACAAGATCAGTTTCAGTAAAGTACTTTTAAGGAGGTTGCTGGGGCTTGCCGCAGTCATATTCGGTGTTATAACATTGAGCTTTTGTCTACAGCTTTTTACCGGGACTGATCCGGCAGAGACCATCGTCCGCAAGCAAAGTGTTTTTGCTTCCGAAGAACAGATACAGGCAGTCAGAAAGGAATTGGGGCTGGATGCTCCTTTCGGCGAAAGATATGCCGACTACATAAAAGGTGTGTTTAAAGGAGATCTGGGTACGGCTATAACCAATAAAAAGCCCGTAATGGAAAATATACGGGAAGCATTTCCTGTAACATGTATGCTTATTATTCTGGCAATGTTTTTGGTCGGTGTATTTACAGTCTTAATAGCTGCCGTTTCAGTGATATTCAAAGGCGGCATTTTTGACAATGTAATGCGGATCATTTGCATTATAGGAATCTGCGTTCCCAGTTTCTGGCTTGCTTTAATACTACTGACCGCTTTTGCAGTTGAAATTCCTGTGTTTAAAGTTATCTTTGACGGGAGTCTGAAATCCTTGATTTTACCTTCAATATCAATGGCTTTTCCTGTAATGTGCATATCTGTGAGGGTGTTAAGAGCCTCCGTATTAAATGAACTAAAAAGTGATTATGTTGCCTATGCCAGAGCGCGTGGCTTTACAAATTCTCAGATTGTTTATGGCGAAGTTCTAAGAAATGCGCTCCCTGCGGCAATAACCTTATTTGCCCAATATTGCGCTGCACTTTTTGGTACATCTGCCCTGGTAGAGCGGGTTTTTTCCATCCAGGGTCTGGGTTACTATCTTATGGAATCCTGTGAAAGTATGGATATTTATGGCATCTCAGGTTCGATCCTGGTTTGTGCCGTTCTGTTTGTACTATTTAATACAGCAGCAGATATTCTTTCAAGTATTATATGTCCTGCATACAGGAGGAAACAGATATGAAAAGAAAATTACAAATAATTATTGGATTGGCTTTAATAGCAGTATTCGTTTTAGCTGCTCTGCTGGCTCCTGTATTAGCGCCAAATGATCCCAATGCCACCGACCTCTCCAGGAAAAATGCCGCCGCAACAAAAGACTTTCCTCTGGGCTGTGATCAAATGGGCAGATGTGAGCTCTCAAGAATTATATACGGTGCGGGATATTCCATGGGACTTTCGGTACCCGCACTGATTTTACTTGCGGCAGCTTCATTATTTGCAGGCTGCTATGCAAGCTATAAAGGCGGAGTAATAGACGAAATTGCAAAATTGTTATGCGACATATTGATGGCATTCCCCTTAATAGTAATAGCAATGGCGCTTGTAACTTCAATAGACAATTCAGTCCTGTGCATTTTAGCAGCTGTCAGTATTTCAATGTCTGCATGGTTTATGAGAATGGTCCGTTCCTACGCAAAAACCGAATGCGGAAAAGAATATATAGAGTCGGCAAGGATTGCGGGTGCATCGGAACTCAGGATAGTTGCAAGACATTTGGTGCCTAATGTTTTACCGCAGTTCATGGTCTATTTTACAACGGGAATTGCCTCGGCAATTATGGCGGTTTCAAGCTTTGCTTTTTTGGGCATCGGACTTATAGCAGGAACGCCCGAATGGGGAGCTATGCTTAATGAGGCCAGAAACAGTATTTATACAAATCCGGGTCTGATCATCTATCCGGGAATTTGTTTGATCCTGTGCTGCGCAGGCTTTAATCTTTTAGGAGAGGGTCTTAGAGATTTTATTGGGAGGGAGGATGAAATAAATGCCGCTTAATGTCAAGAACTTAAAAATTTCCTTTGCATCAGGCCAAAGTGTAACGGAGGATATTTCCTTCAAAATTGAAAAGGGGGAAATGTTATCCATAGTAGGGGGCTCAGGGGCGGGAAAGACAACGGTGTGCAGAGCCATTATGGGACTTTTGGGGGCTGATTTTAAAGCAGAAGGAAGTATCAGCTTTAATAATACAGAGCTTTTAAATGTACCCAAAAAAGATTTGCTTAAGATCTATGGAAAGGAGATTTGTCTGATCATGCAAAATCCAATGACTGCATTCAATCCGTCCATACGTATTGGCAGGCAGATGGAAAAAACTTATCTGCAGCATAATGCAAAGCTGTCAAAAGCTGAAATATTCAAAAAGTGTGAAGCAGCACTGCAGAATCTGGGACTTTCAGATACCAAAAGAATTCTGAAAAGTTATCCTTTTGCACTTTCAGGCGGAATGCTGCAGAGGGTCATGATAGCCACCGCTCTTATAAATAATCCTCAAATTCTAATTGCAGACGAGGCTACTACGGCAATTGATGCCTGCAACAGAATAGAGCTGATGAAGGTGTTGAGAAATCTCTGTAAGCAGGGAGTGTCGATTCTGTTTGTCACTCACGATTTGTTTGCCGCTGCAAATTCAGACAAAATCCTTGTTATGGATAAGGGCAAAGTAGTAGAAGCGGGGAGAACAGAGGATATTTTAAACAGCACCGGGGAGAAATACACGAAGGAGCTTTTAAATGCGGCTGTTTAGAAAGGAGCCGGTAAAGTGATAGAACTTAAAAACTTGAGCTGTTCTTTTTCCGACAGCTTTTTTTCAAAAAATAAGTTTACAGCAGTATCTTCTCTTAATATAAGTTTCAGGAAAGGAGGGCGGTATGCAATAGTTGGAGAATCGGGGTCGGGTAAAACCACTCTTGCCAGGATGATTGCAGGGCTTCAAAAACCCAGCGGCGGAAATGTATTTGTTGGAGAAAGGCCTGTTTACAGGAAGAATAAAAATCTAAAAGAACACTTTAAAAATGTTCAAATTATTCAGCAGAATTCTCTTTCTGCTTTAGACCCTAAAATGATTGTGGGAAGGTCGATTGAAGAACCTTTAATCTGCTTTTTTCACATGGATAAAACCACAAGAAGGAAAAGATGTGAAGAACTCATGGGAATCTGCAATTTGCCTGCTGACTATTATTCAAGACTACCCTGTGAACTTTCGGGCGGAGAACAGAAAAGAGTTGCCATTGCAAGGGCCCTGGCCGTTCAGCCCCGGTGCCTGATCTTTGATGAAGCGACCAATGGCTTTGACTTGCCTTTAAGGAAAAAGATCATTGAAGAAATTATCCAATTACAGGATTCTATAGGTTTTACTTTAATATTTATTACACATGACATAGATCTTGCTATTGCAGTTGCTGATGAAATCCTTGTAATGAGGGATTCAAAACTGTTGGAAAAGGTAAAATTCTCGGGTGATATTTCAGTATTCAAAAATGACTACAGTAAAATCCTGTTGAGAGCAAGCCGGCACAAGCCTGTAAAGCTTGCGTACCAAAAAAATAATTAAAATTTGATGAATTAGAATAGAAAGGACATGGAGGATAAAATGAAAAAAATTATTTCATTATTAATAGCTGCAATTATGGTATTCACATTAGGAGCATGCGGAAAAACTTCAAATAGCAATGCCGGGGGAAAAGAGGCAAATAAAGATACGGCCCAAGCCGTACATATAAATTTACCGGAAAGCTGGAATTTTGAATCGTTCTATACAATCATAACTCCTGCTAATTCTTCAAGCGGATATGGAATAACCTATTATTTGACAAGCTTCTATGACACGCTTGTACAATATGATGAAAATGGAAAGCTCACCGGTTCGCTGGCAGAAAAATGGTCGGTAAGCGGAGATGGAAAGTTATATACCTTCAATATCAGAAAAGGAGTTAAATTTTCCGACGGCTCTGATCTGACCGCCGAAGATGTGGCAAAATCCCTTAGGGCTTCTCCTGTAAATCTGGGACAATACAACGGTTCTTACGGGAAACTTTCAACTATTATACAGGATGTGAAAGCAACTGACGATTATACTGTTGAACTGCATCTAACACAGCCTTATTACAGTACGCTGCGGGATCTGTGTCTGGCAAACCCCTTTGGCATTGTTTCGGCTGAACAGTTGAATGACGATTTGACCGTAAAAGACAGTTTTAATACTGCCACCTATGGCACAGGTCCATATATGTACAAGGGAGATGGGGACGGACAGACATACAATTTTGTGAAAAATCCTTACTACTGGGGAGAAGACCCCGATGTTGACAGTTTCTCCATCAAGGTGCTTGCCGATAATGATGCCAAGATTCTTGCTCTGAAAAATGGGGAAATTGATTTTATTTCTGGCATTTCAAAGATTTCTTCTGAAAGTTACCAGGAAATGAAGAATTCCGGAAACTTTGGAGCAAAAGTAGATGACAATGCAACACAAACCTATTATATAGGATATAACTTAAGTGATCCGGTTTTCGGGGACAAGACTGTCAGAGAAGCCATATCTTCGGCAATTGACAAAAAGAATGTAGTGGATAACATCTATGGAGGACTTTATGAAAAAGCGGATACCTTTTTCTCAAAAGCATTGCCGTATTGTGATGTTGAACAGACCGTATATGATTTTGATATAGACAGGGCAAAAGCACTGCTGGATAAGGCAGGGTACAGGGATAATGACGGAGATGGTATCAGAGAAAATAATGGAAGCAGGATGGCAGCAGACTTCTTGTATCAGACAGGTTCGGCATCTGATGACAATATGGTGGTTTATATTTGTGATCAGTTAAAAAAGATAGGAATTCAACTGACGCCGAAATCTGCTCCTATGATGGATTGGTATGCAATGATAACAGGCGGGAAATATGGTTTGACAATTTTTAAAACACAGGGAGGATATTATGACCCGTCCAATGTCATCAGCAATATAGACCCGTCAATGTCAATGGACCCTATAGTATCTCAAGTCTCCGGATTTTTGCCGGGTAAGGCACAACTGATCGGTGAAGTGAATTCCACGGCAGATGAAAAAAGAATTCAGGATATATATAATACGATATTAACCGCTATGGCTGACAATTGCCTGAATACTCCCATTTATTACACTCATCAGGTAGTTTTGTATAATGATAAAATTGCAGATTACGAATTTACCCGGGACGCAAATTTTACGGCAATTCAGAATATAAAGAGGCGGTAAAAACATGAAATAAGCAGTTGAAATATGACATAGCAGGACGAATAGCAAGGCAAAATATGAAACAGAAGGACAGGAAATAAATAGTAGCGTTTTCTGACTTGTTTGTCATCGACCTTAGCTGTATAATGATTAAAACAGTGTTTCAACAGGAGGAAGGAATATGGCTTTATGGGTTGAAGAAGCAACAGAAAATATTATTGCAGCTGCAAAAGAGGAGTTCTTAAAGTATGGCTTTATAGATGCTTCCTTAAGAAGAATTGCAGAAAAAGCAAACACAAGTCCGCGTTCCATTTATACCAGGTTTTCGGGTAAGGAGCAATTGTTCTCTCATTTTGTAAAGGAACATGCAGCTTATTTCCTGTCCGGTGTGGAGAAGTATTTAAAGGATTTCTCGGCATCACCAAAAGAAGAGCAGATTGAAGGCAGAAAAGAAAATTCAAGCAATTTCGCTTTTACCCTGCTGGATTACATCTATGATAATTTTGATGCCTTTTATCTGATTGTCTGTTGCTCAAAAGGAACGGTTTATGAAAACTTTATAGAGCAGATTGCAGCTCTGGAAACAGAGCATACTCAAAAATACCTTATTACCATTGATTCAGAAATAAGAGATTTGCCCAAGGTTACGGTAGAATTCATCCATATGATGAGCCGTTCCTTCTTTGACGGTTTTTTTGAGACGGTCAGACATGGATTTGACCGTGAAAAGGCCAGAGCGCATATAGAAAAGCTTATCTTATTTCACAATGGGGGCTGGGAGAAGTTTTTGATTTAGAGACTGTCAACTATTTCATTTTATAGGAGAAAGAAGGTTTTAATATGAAACAAGGAAACGATAGAATAAAACGGCTCCTTGGTTTTTGTGGGCCAAGCCGTTGGATGCTCACACTGTCCCGTATTTTATCAGGCATCAGTGCACTTTTTATTCTTATTCCGTTTCTGTGTGTATATTTTGCGGCAAGAGAGCTGATTGCCGTTTTTACCGGGGGTGGCATAGATACCGGCCAACTGCTCCGGTGGGGAATATATGCATTGGTTTTTGAATTTGTGGGATTGGTAATTTATTTTATTGCTTTGCTGTGTTCGCATGTTGTCGCCTTTAGGACTGAAAAAAATCTAAAGATGGCGGCGCTGACACATTTAGCCAGAATGCCGATGGGATATTTTGACACAAACCCCAGCGGCAAACTGCGTAAGATCATTGATGACAACAGCTTTCAGACACAGACTTTTATCGCCCATCAGCTTCCTGACCTGGTAGGGGCATATGTTACAATGGCCGCCAGCGTTATTTTGATGCTGGCCTTTGACTGGCGGGTTGGTTTGCCTTTGCTGCTCCTGTTGGGAATTGGCTTTTTCCTGCAGGGTTCTTTGATTGGCAAAGACAGTATGGAATTTATGAAAACCTACCAGGATTCCCTGGAAACAATGAATCATGAAGCGGTAGAGTATATACGCGGTATCTCGGTTGTCAAAGTATTTGGTCAGACAGTACAGTCTTTTACGAAATTCAATGAGGCAATTAAATCCTACCGGGATTATGCGCTTGCCTATACAATGTCCTGTCGGAAGGGGATGGTGGCGTTTACATCTGTTATTAACTCGGGCTTTCTGGTACTGGTACCGGCGGCTCTTATCATCGGGGCTTTGTCAACAAACCTGGCAGGGTTTATGCAGAGTTTTATTTTCTACCTTATTTTTTCTCCTGCCTGTGCTGTAATGCTGAATAAAATCATGTATATGACCAGTTACAAAATGCAGGCCGAGGAGTCCATGCGGAGAATTGATATGATTCTGACTGCTGAGCCGCAAACAGAGACAGACAGTCCCAGGGCTGCCAATTCACATGATGTTTCCTTTGAGGACGTTATGTTCACTTATCAAAACACAGATAATCCTGCGGTAGCCCATCTCAGCTTTAAAGCCAAAGCCGGAACCACAACCGCATTAGTTGGTCATTCCGGTTCGGGTAAGAGTACGGCAGCCAGTCTTATTCCCCGTTTTTATGATGTACAGGAGGGGGCTGTCAAAATCGGAGGAGTGGATGTGAGAGATTTGTCCCATGAGGATCTGATGAAAAAAGTAGCTTTCGTATTTCAGGACCCCAAGCTGTTTAAGGATACACTATTGGCAAATATCCGTGCGGCCCGTCCCATGGCTACAAGGGAAGAAGCGCTGAAAGCAGCACAGCTTGCCCAATGTGATGATATTTTGGAAAAATTTCCACAAGGAATTGATACTGTGGTTGGAAGCAAGGGGGTCTATTTATCCGGAGGAGAGACACAGAGGATTGCCATAGCAAGAGCTATTTTAAAAGATGCCCCCATAGTGATCCTGGATGAGGCAACAGCATTTGCCGACCCCGAAAACGAATACCAGATTCAGCAGGCATTTGAGGGCCTGGTAAAGGGGAAAACGGTTATTATGATTGCCCACAGACTGTCCGCGGTACAGGATGCGGACCAGATACTTGTAATGAAGCAGGGGCGTTTGGTTGAAAGCGGAACACATGATGAGCTGTTGAAATGTGATAACGAGTACGCCCGCATGTGGGATAACTATAAGAAAACTACAAAGTGGCATATAGGAAATGAGGTGAAAGTATGCTGAAACGTGCATTTGCCCTTAGTGACCAGGGTTCCAGAGATTTGAACAAGGGAATTGCTGCCGCTACCTTACATAACCTTTGTCTGATGTTTCCGGTGGGGCTGCTCATGCTGATTGTAATGGAACTGCTGGACATTATTTCAGGGGAGAAGGCAGTGGCCGGAAAAGCCGTACCATTATATTGCATTGCAG
>JAFABO010000123.1 GCA_023426005.1 Bacillota bacterium
TGAAAAAGACTTCTCTTCAGAGTGTTCATGACGCATTAGCGTTCAAGAAGTACGAAATAAATCTGGAGAAAGATATAATTGAACGTGCATCACATTCACTTACCAGAATGTTAGAGGTAGCTAAATAGGGTGCATGCGGGGTCTTTGGGAGGAAGTATATGGAAGATGGAGACAGAAGGGCAAATATTGAAGTCGTTGAAAAGGATGTTGTTATTATTGGAAGCGGTATTGCCGGAGTTTATACAGCATTGGAATTACCGGACGACAAGCGGATTGGAATAATAACCAAGGAGACACTTGACATAAGTAATTCCGTTCTGGCGCAGGGAGGGATAGCCGTATCCCTCGATGAACAGAATGATTCACCCCAGCTGCACTTCAAGGACACTCTTTTTGCAGGAGCAGGTCTTTGTAATGATGACAGTGTATGGGTCTTGGTTGAGGAGGCTGCCGATAATATAAAGAAGCTGTGCAGTCTTGGCGTTAACTTTGATAAAAGCGGCCAGCAATTGTCTCTTACCCGTGAAGGAGCTCACAGTGTAAACAGGATTATTCATTCGGGAGATACTACAGGTAAGGAAGTCTGTGACAAGCTCATTGAAGAAGCCCAAAAAAGAAGCAATATTTCTATATTTGAAAGGCATTTCGCCGTGGATCTCGTTGTTGGAGACGGTGAATGCAAGGGTGTTATTGTGTATGACGAAATAGCTGAAAAAATGAAATTTTTCAGTGCCAGACATACCGTAATTGCAACAGGCGGTTTTGGTCAGATTTACTCTCATACAACAAATCCTGAAGTTGCAACCGGAGACGGTATAGGAATGTGCCTTAGAGTGGGCGCTGAGGCTATGGATATGGAGTTTGTCCAGTTTCACCCGACTGTTCTATATCACCCGAAGGATAAAAGCTTCCTGATTTCAGAAGCAGTGCGCGGTGAAGGTGCCATGCTCAGAAATGCCGGGGGGGAGCGCTTTATGCAAAAGTATCACCAGCTTGGAGAACTGGCCCCGAGAGATGTTGTATCCAGGGCTATATTTCAGGAGATGTCTATTTCCGGATCAAAAAATGTTTTTCTTGATATTACCTTTAAGGAGAGGGAATATCTTGAAAATAGATTTCCTAATATATTTAAGACCTGCCTGGATTATGGCATAGATATATCCAGGGATTACATTCCGGTTGCCCCGGCAGAGCATTATTGCATGGGGGGCATCAGAACAGATGCTGACGGACAGACTAACATAGCAGGGTTGTACGCCTGCGGTGAAGTAGCCTGTACGGGCATTCACGGGGCAAACAGGCTGGCCAGCAATTCCCTGCTTGAAGGTCTGGTATTTGGCCGGAAGATCGCCGTAAAAATTTCTGAAGGAGTTAAAAATTCAATTCAGGGAGAGGCAGAGGTTCAGATGGAGTTCTTCCTTAATACGGATAACGATAAAGTATTAAAGGCTATGAAGGAAGAAATCCAGCATACCATGACAAAACATGTCGGCATCATCAGGAATGAGCGGGGGCTTGAAACCGCAAAAAATACGATTAATGGTATTTATGCCCGGTACAGTGACTTAACAGGCTTCAGCCTTGTTAAACTTGAAGTATCGAATATGTTAACTGTCGCAAAACTTGTAATTGAAGCAGCACTTGAAAGAAAAGAGAGCAGGGGAGCTCATTTCAGATCGGATTTCGATAAGACGGATGATCTCAACTGGAAGAGAAATATAGTACGGGTTTTGCCGGATAAATCAATTTGTGAGCTATAGTGAACTTTTATCACAGAATACATTATGGAGGTTGTTATGAAGCTTGATAAGTATTATTTGCACGATACAGTTATGAATGCCTTAAAGGAAGATATGCCGTTAGGAGATATCACTACCGATAATATAATCAGCGAGGGTGATGTCTCAAACGCAGAATTTCTTGCAAAGCAGGATGCGGTCATAGCAGGGCTTGAGGTTGCCCGGCATGTTTTTGAAATCCTTGACAGCAGGGTAAGCTTTAATGCATTGATCAAAGACGGAGACAGCGTAAAAAAAGGGGATATCATTGCTAGAATAAGCGGGCCCACAAGGGCTTTGCTTAAAGGTGAAAGGACAGCACTGAACTTTTTGCAGCGCCTTTCAGCCATTGCAACAATGGCCAACAGGTATGCCATGAAGATCAGGGATTTACCTGTCAGAATAGCTGATACCAGAAAAACAACTCCGGGGCTGAGGCTTCTGGAGAAATATGCCGTAAGTGCCGGAGGAGGATCAAACCATAGGTTCTCACTGTCGGATGGTGTTTTGATAAAGGATAATCATATAGCAGCGGCAGGTGGAATAACCAATGCAGTTAGCCGGGTAAGAGCCGGCATACCCCACACTGTTAAAATAGAGGTGGAGGTGGAATCGCTGGAAGAAGTACAGGAAGCTCTTGACTGCAAAGCAGACATTATCATGCTCGATAACATGTCAAATGAAAAAATGGCGGAGGCTGTTGCACTAATCAACAAGAGAGCACTGGTAGAGGCGTCGGGCAATATGACTGAGGAAACGATATATGATGTTGCCAGGACAGGGGTGGATATTATTTCAGTTGGTAAACTCACTCACTCTGCCAACTCGGTTGATATCAGCATGAATATAGAATAATAAACAGCCATTTATGCTGTAGGTGAGAAACTGTGGATAATTATTTTATTATCCACAGTTTTTTTAAGTTATTCACATGTGGGTTTTATTCAACCTATGAAAGCAGGGAGTACCAATGGGTTGACAGTTGTTGATGAAAACAGAGTTATCCACATAATACTCAAAAAATGTGAATAAATAGCTTTCGTTTTTGGCTTAAATTGGTAGCATAATACATCCCACAAAATATTGTTGCATAAATAATTAAATACCTGCATATATAGTGGTTTATAAAAATAATGGGAAAAAAAACATGTGTATAATGTGGATAGCGTGAAAACAATTACCTTCTATATTTTTTTTGTAAGGTGACAAAATATCAATGTACGCTAAAATAAATCAAAGGCATAAAAGCGTATTATCTTGAGAAGGAAGCAAAGGTTTCTTTTGATGAAATTTAATACGCAGTAAAAATGCCTTAAAAAGGAGGCACTAACTATGAGTAGACATAAGAGTATCATGTCAGAAGCCCTTAAAGAGGAAATTGCCAAGGAACTTGGAGTC
>JAFABO010000146.1 GCA_023426005.1 Bacillota bacterium
TGAACCGGGAGATACATAAAATGAGATTGCTTGTGATGGCGGATGATTTTACAGGTGCCATGGATACTGGTGTACAGTTCTCAAAAAAAGGGATCAGGACCTTTGTAAGTACCTGCACCCAATTGGAATTTGGTCAGATTGAGCAGGATATACAAGTATTGGTGGTTGACACCGAAAGCCGGCATATTTCTCCCGGCGAAGCTTACGAAATAGTGCACAGGCTTGCGCTGAAAGCCCGGGAGCATGGGATACAACATGTTTATAAAAAGATAGACTCCACCTTCAGGGGAAATGTCGGACAGGAACTAAAGGCAGTAATGGATGCATGGGATGGTGCCCCCCTTATGTGTATACCCGCATACCCCAAGACCGGAAGGACAACTGTTGACTCAATGCAGCTGGTGGACGGTATACCGCTCCATAAAACAATTTATTCAAAGGATCTGTTGAATCCAATAACCAGCAGTTATATTCCTGAAATCCTGATGGGGCAGCCGGAGATTGGCGCAGTGGCTGCAGCTGCGGAAGGGAACCTGATTGCAGAGCTGGAAGATAAAAATACCATTTATATATTTGACGGACAATCCGACGGGGACCTGATAAATACCGGCAAAATGCTGAGCAGCAGGAAAAAGCTGTCGCTTACCGCCGGCTGTGCGGGATTTGCAGAATATCTGCCGGAATTTATGGATTTTAAAAAATGCGGTGCCGGCCCGGAACAGGTTAAAGCAGAAAATATTCTGGTGGTCAGCGGAAGCATAAATGAAGGCTCCATTAAACAGACTCTGTATGGGGAAAGGATTGGTTTCGAGAGTATTGTCCTTACTTCCGAACAGAAGAATACCCACGGATACATGGAAACAATCCGGGGAAAAGAACTGGCGGCAGAGATTGCCGGGATGATAAAGCAGTCCGGCAAAGTAATCATAAAAACAGTTAACCGCAGAGAAGAAGCTGACAAGGCGGACGACCCGGTAAAAATAGCCGGCAGTCTGGGAGCTTTGACCAGGCTGGTGCTGGATTGCGGCGCAGAGTGTGCCCTGGTTGTATTTGGCGGGGATACGGCAATTCATATAATGGAGGCGGTTGAGTGTTCAGGATTATTGCCGGCAGAAGAAATCGTACCGGGTGTGGCTGTATCACATGCTGTATGCAAGTATGGTAAAATCATACTTGTCAGTAAAGCCGGAGGCTTTGGAGAAGAGGATGTCTTACTGAAAATACAGGATTATCTGAAAGGGAAGGTATAGCCATGTTAATAGGGATTACGATGGGAGAGGCCGGAGGAGTGGGTCCGGAACTTGCTTTGAAAGCATTTAAGAGCGGAGATATATGCGAGCATTTTATTCTTATAGGTGATTATGAAATAATTGAATACTGTAACAGCCTGCTGGGGTATAATGTGCCTTTAAAGCGGATTGCAGATGTTTCTGAAAGAACCCGGGGGTATTTTAATGTTCTGGATATGAAACTGCTGGGAAAGGAACAACTCAGGATAGGGCAGATATCCAGGGAAACGGGATACGCGGCTAGAAGCTATGTGGAAAAGGCTGTCAGACTGGCCCTGGAAGGAAAAATACAGGCTTTGGTCACCCTGCCCATGAACAAGGAGTCAACCAGATTGAGCGATCCTGATTTTTCAGGACATACCGAGCTTATTGCAGAGCTTTGCGGGCAGAAAAATTACACCATGATGCTCTCAAGCGAAAAGCTGACGGTAACCCATGTGAGTACGCATGTATCAATGCAGGAGGCCGTCGAAAAGGTAAAAAAGGATAGGGTCTACAATGTTATAAAGCTCACATATGAGGCCCTTAAAAGATATATACAGGAACCGAGGATTGCAGTAGCCGGCCTCAATGCCCATGCGGGCGAAAACGGGTCCTTTGGAAAAGAGGATATATTGGAAATAAAGCCGGCAGTTGAGAAGGCAAGGGAAGAGGGAATAAACGTGGATGGGCCTGTTGCCCCCGACACGGTTTTTATAAAGGCCTGTAAAAAACAGTTTGATGCAGTGGTATGCATGTACCATGACCAGGGACATATTCCGATGAAATTATTGGATTTTGAGGGAGGAGTAAATGTGACTCTAGGTCTTAAGGTCATCAGGACTTCCGTCGACCACGGGACTGCTTTTGACATAGCTTATAAAGGTATGGCTTCCACCCGCAGCCTTATTGAAGCTTTTAACCTGGCGGTAAAAATGTGCGGCAGGAAATGACACAATTGACGCAATAAAAATAAAATACTTATCGGAGGTACACTAATGGCAAAGGTTACATTTATAGGGGCAGGAAGTGTCATATTTGCGAAGCAGGTAATGGCTGATATATTATCGTTCGGTGAATTGCAGGATATCACCTTCAGCCTTATGGATATTGACGCAGAAAGGCTGAGAGTTGCAGAACTTATGGCAAAACAGTTTTCCCGGAGAATAGGCGGGAGGGCTAAGATCGAGACAACCATGGACAGGCGTACTGCGTTAAAAGATGCCGATTATGTCATACATGCAATTCAGGTGGGCGGTCATGAAGCCACGCTGTTTGATTTTGACATACCAAGAAAATACGGCCTGAAGCAGACAATAGCAGATACTTTGGGAGTTGGAGGTGTTTTCAGAGGGCTTAGAACAATTCCTCCCTTGCTTGACCTATTAAGGGACATGGAAGAAATATGCCCCGATGCCTATTTGCTGAACTATTCAAATCCGATGGCTATTTTGTCCCTGGCAGCTTTGAAGAGCTCGGGAATAAAATATGTGGGGCTTTGCCACAGCGTGCAGCAAACCTCTGAAAAACTGGCAGAATATCTTTCGGTGCCGTATGATGAGATAAACTATGTGGTAGCAGGAATAAATCACATGGCGTGGTTTTTAAGACTGGAGCATAAAGGAAAGGATCTGTATCCCCAACTGTTTGATTGTCTGGATAAGTCTGAAATATATGGCGATAACAAAGTCAGATTTGAGATCATGAGGCATTTTGGTTATTTTGTAACTGAATCCAGCGAGCATATGGCAGAGTATGTACCTTATTTCATAAAAAGAGAGGAATTGATCGGCAAACTGGATATTCCCATTGACGAATATGTCCGCAGAAGTGTAAGAAATATAGGCAGATTTGAAGATACAAAAGCAACACTTGAAA
>JAFABO010000197.1 GCA_023426005.1 Bacillota bacterium
TTATCTTATCTCCATAATCATGCTGTAATATCCATAATATTTCACAAATATAGAAAAAATTTTAAGCCGTAGGTCAGCCATATTGCTAACTAATTATAAATTACATATAAAATAATGTCAAGAAGCCATTCACCAATATTTTACAGGCAATTATAACCTTTACATCCTGCATAATCCAACATTATTGCTCTTTGCTTTGAGGCCTTCAAAAAACATCGGTACAATTTGTACTTCAAGATATATATTACAATATGCATCGCACTTTCTTTTAGACCTAACTTTAAGAGTTTATATAAATCACGATGAAGACAATTCCTTATCCTTCAGAATAACGTCATGAGCTCCGCCTTCCTTGATGCTTGTAGCCGATACAAGTGTGAGTCTTGCCCTTTGCTGAAGCTCTGAAACCGAAAGTGCTCCGCAGTTGCACATGGTTGATTTTACTTTGTGTATGGTAGTGTCAAGATTATCCTTGAGTTTTCCTGCGTAAGGCACATAGGAATCAACACCTTCCTCAAAGCCCAGCTTTGAGTCTCCGCCCATATCGTATCTTTGCCAGTTTCTTGCACGGTTTGAGCCTTCACCCCAGTATTCCTTAACAAAATTTCCGCCGACTTTTATTTTTCTTGTAGGACTTTCATCAAATCTGGCAAAATATCTTCCGAGCATTACAAAGTCCGCTCCCATGGCAAGTGCAAGTACTATATGGTAATCATGCACAATCCCGCCGTCGGAACATATTGGAACATATATACCCGTCTCCTTAAAGTATTCATCCCTGGCAGCTGAAACCTCAATAACAGATGAAGCCTGTCCCCTGCCTATACCCTTCTGCTCTCTCGTGATGCAAATCGAGCCTCCCCCGATACCTACCTTAATAAAATCGGCTCCGGCATTTACCAGATATCTGAAGCCCTCCCTGTCCACGACATTGCCTGCTCCCACTTTAACTTCACCACTGTAGGTCTCTTTTATCCATCTGATGGTGTCGGATTGCCATTCACTGTATCCGTCTGAGGAGTCTATACAGACCACATCCACACCGGCATCGACCAGTGCAGGAACTCTTTCCCTATAATCGCGGGTGTTTATGCCTGCCCCCACAATAAGACGCTTGTTTTGATCCAGCAATTCGTTTGGGTTTTCCTTGTGACTGTCGTAATCTTTTCTGAATACCAGATACACCAGCTTTTGTTCGCTGTCGATTATGGGCAGGCAATTCAGCTTGTGCTCCCAGATCATGTCATTTGCTTCTTTGAGAGTGATGCCTTCCTGCCCGTAAATCAACTGTGGGAATGGAGTCATAAACTCATGAATTTTTTGATCCATTGAGGCTCTGCTAAGCCTGTAATCCCTGCTTGTCACTATTCCCACCAGCTTGCCGGTAGGGGTTCCATCCTCGGTAACAGCTATAGTGGAATGACCTGTGCTTTCTTTTATTTCCACCACATCCTTCAGCGTATCATCAGGGCTCAAATTGCTGTCACTGACAACAAAGCCCGCCTTGTACTTCTTTACCTTCCTCACCATCTCGGCCTGGTTTCCGATAGTTTGTGATCCGTATATAAATGATATGCCGCCGCATCTTGACAATGCGATTGCCATATTGTTGTCCGAGACCGACTGCATTATGGCTGAGGCTACAGGTATATTTAGCTGTAAAGACGGTTTTTCTCCGGCCTTAAACTTAACGACGGGTGTTTTTAAATCCACATTTCCTGGCATGCATTCTTTGGTGCTTAAATTGGGAACCAGAAGATATTCACTGAATGTTCTGGACGGTTCATTATAAAAATACGCCATTTTCCAAAATCCTCCTTGATGGAATTAATAAATATGTGTCATAAAATTATATAAATACCGGATACCGTTTAAACGTCTCCAGTACCATTTTTCATTATTTAAAAGGCAAATGGCTGTAATGCTGCCATCTGCCTTATTATCCTCTGGTACTATTCAAATACTTTTCTTGGAATATACTTTTTGAAAGACTCGATCATTTTGGGATGAGGTTCAAAAAATACCAGCATCTTGCTTCCTTCCTTTACTGTAGTAAGAAAGTATACATCGGGGGAATCCATAGCTGTGACAGCATTGATGCGTTTTTTAATACTGTCTGTATTATTGTTGAACTGCCCGCTGGTCATTTTGGCAACAACCTCAAAATCCTTGCAGTTTCCCGAAAAAACTCTCTTTCTTTTCCTTTGGGCTATTATCATATCTATGTCAAGATCACCGTTTGTTACAATATACTCATATTCAACGTTTCTGTTCCTGATAAAAATATATCCCAGATAACCTATTCCCACTATTATCAATGGTGAAAAAGCCGACAGAAACGGCAATGAGCCTACAAACATTATAATGATTAGTGCAGATAAAATAATACTGGCAATTACCACGCCGTCAATTACAGTTTTTTTGCGTCTTACAATTTTCTCCAAAAATATATCCACGTGGACCCCTCCTGAGAAGTTTATTCTACACTCTAATAAACTTGTGCTAAGCTTAAAATATTATATATATATCTAAGCTTTTTATACATAATAATAAATTACTGAAATAATATCAAGTATTATTTTAGGATTTCTAATTAATTTTAAAATTATTTACAAATTTCATCATCAGATAATTTTAAAATTGTTATGTGTTTTTATATTAAAATAAAAGAGGATGGCTTTTCTCGCTCTGCCACCCTCTTTATTTTTATTTGGATCCAAGTTTGTAACATCTGAAATGCATATTGTCCATCCGGGGAAATTTAGCCGTCGGTATATATGAATTTAGTTGTTACAGACTGTTAATACATGCCGCCCATTCCGCCTGGCATTCCACCTGGCATAGCCGGAGCTTCCGGTTCAGGTTTGTCGGTAACCAGACTTTCAGTTGTCAGAACCATGGATGCTATTGATGCCGCATTTTGAAGTGCATATCTTGTAACCTTTGCAGGATCAACAATACCGCTTTCTATCATATCAATATACTTTTCATTAAGAGCATCAAAACCAATACCTTTTTTGCCTGCCTTAATCTTGTCAACAATGACTGATCCCTCTAATCCAGCATTAGCAGCGATTTGTCTTAACGGCTCTTCCAATGCCCTCAATATGATCTGAACACCGGTCTTTTCATCACCCGAGATAATATCGAGCAATTTGGCAACATCCGGAATTACATTTATCAATACTGTTCCACCGCCTGCCACGATACCTTCTTCAACAGCAGCTCTTGTGGCAGCAAGGGCATCTTCTATTCTCAATTTCTTTTCCTTCATTTCGGTTTCAGTTGCAGCACCAACCTGGATTACAGCAACACCGCCCGAAAGCTTTGCAAGTCTTTCCTGCAGCTTTTCTCTGTCGAAATCGGAAGTTGTGTCCTCAATCTGTGATTTGATTGAAGCAATTCTGTTTTTGATTTCCTGCTGGCTTCCTGCTCCGTCCACAATAATAGTGTTTTCCTTCTGCACTATTATCTGTCTTGCTCTGCCAAGCTGGGTGAGCTGAGTTTCCTTAAGGTCAAGGCCCAATTCTTCAGTTATAACTTCTCCGCCTGTCAATACTGCTATATCACGGAGCATTTCCTTTCTTCTGTCACCAAAGCCCGGTGCTTTAACAGCCACACAGGTGAAGGTTCCTCTTAATTTGTTGACGATAAGAGTTGTCAGAGCTTCACCTTCAATATCTTCAGCAATTATTAACAGTTTTTTGCCCTGTTGAACTATCTGTTCGAGAATAGGGAGAATATCCTGGATGTTTGTCAATTTCTTATCGGTGATAAGTATATATGGATCATCGAGAACTGCTTCCATTTTCTCGGTGTCGGTTACCATATAAGCTGAGAGGTATCCTCTGTCAAACTGCATACCTTCAACTACTTCAAGGTTAGTTCCCATGGATTTGGATTCTTCAACAGTTATAACACCGTCGTTAGTTACCTTTTCCATAGCATCTGCAATAAGTGTTCCTACTACATCATCATTTGCTGAAATTGTAGCAACTCTTGCAATGTCCTCCT
>JAFABO010000213.1 GCA_023426005.1 Bacillota bacterium
GTTTGTCAACATTACACCAGTTGACCCTTGACGGGTAATATGTAAAGGCTTCATAACTGTGCAATCTGCATATAATCTTCCTTTGACCTGCCAATCCGAGTTTGCTGCCATAGGCAATCAGATCATCGCACCATTCAAACCAGCTGATATCAGACCATTCCATCCATTGGTCCATAAGTTTATAGTCCTGCGCTGATGCAACTGTAACTAATTTTGTTTCAAATTGATCAGTCAGCTTATTCAAAATATCGCTAATAAATTTAGTATCACCTTTTGAGAAAAAGACAATTTTAGCTTTATCCTTATCCTGTCCCATGAGTTTCTCCTGAGCTTCTATTGCATCTTTCTTATATATATGACGTGAAACTTCATTACGTCACATTTTACAGGGCTAATCTTTGCACAAGTTACCAAATGGGGGACTCGTTCATATAATATTTACATAGTATTCTGTATTATTCAGCAGCATGCACAACTCACAATTTTTTCAGGAGGTGAAAATTAAAAAATGGCTGAATTAATCGTAAACGGTGGCTTTGAGACAGGCTCATTTCCTCCCTGGCTTGTGGACAATGCAAGTATCACTTCCCTGTATAAGCACTCCGGAAACTATTCCGCACTGCTTCAAAGTGGTATCTCCGTAATATATCAGATTGTTGAAGGAAACTTCAGCAGCAGTTACAATTTTTCTGCATATCTTGGGAAAATAGGAGCGCTTCCCAATCCGCTTACAACAATCACTATTTCATATTTCAATGCTTCTTTTAGCTTTCTTGGACTGGGTTTGGTAATAAGTATACCGCCAAACACTCTTCCTGCTGCATCCCTGGGCAGCTGGCAGCACTTTACATCTACAACTGCTCCGGCTCCTGCGGGTACAACAATGGCAATAGTATCGATCAGTAAACAGGGGGACCCCGGCACAGCCAATGTAGCTGCAGATGATGTGTCATTGACATCCGGAGGAATAAGTCCGACTGGGCCGACGGGACCTACCGGGCCTACTGCTCCGACAGGACCTACTGGTAATACTGGTCCAACTGGTGTTCCCGGGCCTACCGGGGCTGCCGGACCAACTGGAGCTACTGGGCCAACAGGAGCTCCGGGACCAACCGGTGCTACTGGGCCAACAGGCGCTCAAGGTCCAACTGGCGCTCAAGGTCCAACTGGCGCTCAAGGTCCAACTGGCTCTCAAGGTCCAACTGGCTCTCAAGGTTCAACTGGCGCTCAAGGTTCAACAGGTGCTCAGGGTACAACTGGCGCTCAAGGTCCGACAGGCGCTCAAGGTCCAACGGGGGCTCAAGGTCCAACGGGGGCTCAAGGTCCGACAGCAAATATACCTGAACTGTTTTTCAATCAAACCTCAGGAGGCATCACCGTATATCCTCCGCTAAGTACCGAAGTGACTGTAGCAACCGTAAGTGTGCCGGTTGTAACAGGCGAGAATATTAAAATTGACTATTCTGTTTCTGTGGAAGCAATAACCACGGCTAATTGGTCTTTGTCCTTTGAGGTAAGACTTTACAGGGATACAATATTAATAACAACAAAGACACTTATTGATTCGGCTCCTTCAGCCGGTACTCACAGATTTTCAATCTCAAATACTCAGGTTGATATAGCTGTGTTGGATGAAACAGCCGGCTATCAACTTCGTGTTATATTTACCACTGCAACAAACGTCGCGACAGGTACGGCCCTTAATAGAAATATAAATGCTATTGTATTTGAATAAAGTTTTAGCAGGATACTGAAAATATGTATCCTGCTTGCTTTTTTACTCCCCTTAAATATGTAATTCTGTTGATAAGTTTAAAGGTATATAATTTCTAATATGGTTAAGTATTTACAGCAAACGGCTTTACAGGCTTAGCAAGAATGATTAATCAAATAATCAAATAGCCTAATGGGTTGATAAAAAACGCCCCTTGGAAGGATAGCGTTTCTTAATTCATTCTATTATGTATATGCCTTATTATTATGGAAATTTGAAATTCAAAATCAGAAACTTCCGCATTAACTTTTATTCAATCATATAAACCATATTCCCTTAGTAAAACTTGAGTATTTAAGCTTAAATCTTTTGTTAATGAATATGTTGAGTCAACTAATAAATATGGATCAGTATCTTCTTCTATGACAGCAACACCATTCTGAAGCCTTTGCTTATAAAAGCTCTCTATTTCTGGAACCTCATCTGGATTATTAGCTTTTATAAAGGTTTCATAAGCCTCGTTAAATTGCTGTAACGGAACATTATTTGTTATTGATATAGTATGCATTAATGGCAGCCTCTTTGATCCGCCTGGATCTTTTTTAGCTGCATTTTGGTATATTGTGGTTCCTAAAATAAGTTTCTTAAGCTCCTCCCTATTTCTTGATGAAAAAGCTATTTGTTTTCCTACAACAGGCAGGGCCATACCTTTTCGTAGATGCTCTATTAAAATATATATCTCCGGTGGACACCCATCATTTGATATAGACACCTTATGTAAAATGTTATGAAAATATTGATCTGTAAAATCTAAATATTTTGTATTTCTCTCATGCTTTTTTATAAAATCAGCTAAAGCGTCACCGCTCGGAAATTCATTAAATGTTGTTTCATTAATCATCCAGGATATAACACTTTCTGCCATATATGATAGTACGGAAACATGTTTATGAAAAATAACTTGAGAATATGCTAGATATCTATTTATGAGGAATTGATCTGCCGACCCGATTCCCTTTGGTGATATTCCAACAATTTCTACATCCAATGTAGAATGTTTCTTAACTTCCAGGGATTTTATTAAAGTACCGAGCTCAATTTTACCATATCCTGCGCCTGAAAATGATGCATCCCTCAGAAGATAATCTATTCTATCCGCATCTAATTCTGAATGTAATAGTTGAATTTTGGCAGATAAATCAGGATTCCTTTCTGTATTTCCAACTATAATATCACAAATATCAAGAATATCAATTCTATCATCATAATATTTATGTATTAACTCTTTAATTGCAGAACTATTCATTATAACACTTACACCCATATTTTCATGATGAAACGGGTTAGGCTGACCTTGCATTAAAACACTATTTAAAATTTTGGTGTCTGTAAGTTTTTCAACCTTATCTACAACATCATCACAGGCTGTTTCCACGTGATTCTTATTTTGAGTGGCTCTTTGCATATATGCATATTCCCCAATATGTGAAAGTGGATAATGCCCTATATCATGTAACATACCAGCTAATCTAACTAATTGAGTATCTTCATCTGAAAAGTTTAATTTATTAGCCATTTGGCCAATTATATGCATAACGCCAAGAGAATGAATATATCTTGTATGTTCCGAACCAGGAAATATCCAATTAGCTAAACCCAATTGTTTGATATTTCGTAATCTTCTAAAAATCGGCAGCCTCTCTATTTCATCTTCAACTTTTGTTAACGGAATAAAACCATGCACATTATCAAGTACATGGTTGGAAAATTGTAGGCTCATTTGTTTCCCTCACAACTTAAAATTTTAAAATGTTAGTATTTACAAACTTTAATGCACTTTTATTTGAAGGTCCATCATTTAAATGTGGTTTTCTTCTGACAAGGTCTTCCAGGATTTCACTATCTGTCGAGAAAGGTAAAAATCTAGTCTTAATATAGTGTATTGATGCCACTGCCTCTAACCATTCCGTGGTGGTATATCTCTTTGATTGACTATTTATGGAATCTTTAAGGATTTCAATTTGCTGGTTTGCAATGTTTGTGAACTCCAAATCAATGTATTTAGAATTTAGAGTCAAATAAGCATCCTCTTGTAATGATTGTGAATATGGTCCATGTTTATACCAACTAAAGCCATAATTGCCAACATCTAAGCCCATTTTCTGAAGAATATACAATACTTTTTGAATATTCATCCTATGGCTAAATTCATTGTAATTTAAATCGGTATTAAATACTTTTCGATAAATTGCTTGTAATATTACTTCCGATTGCATTTTATCAGCCTCCTTATTTATTTTAAGAGGTAGTAATATAGTATTAAACTTTGATATTATACTATATTCTTTTTATTTTTACAATACTTTTCTTAATTTCATTATACTAGAACATTTGTTCTAATTCAAGATATTTATTTATATAATATTTCATATCGTATTACACTTTTAATTATTCCTAATCTTCCTCTCTCTTATTACCAAAGTCAATTACGGTTTGATTATAACATTAAAAGGTAGATGATCGATAATCCTGAAGTCCAATTGCGGCATAGAATTCTGTATTGATTGTAATAAGGACGCTAACGACTTTACACGCTTAGACAAGTACCAAATCTAGCCATCCATCATATACTATTAAAGAGCATGTTATACCTATTTTATCGGCATGCTTTACCCATAACTTTCAGGAGGTGAAATTTAAAAAATGGCTGAATTGATCGTAAACGGCGGCTTTGAGACGGGCTCATTTCCTCCCTGGCTTGTAGATAATGCAAGTATCACTTCTCTGTATAAGCATTCCGGAAACTTTTCCGCACTTATGCAAAGCGGTATATCGGTTATATACCAAATTGTAGATGGAGATTTTAGCCAGAGCGCCAATTTTTCTGCATTTCTTGGGAAGATAGGTCCTCTGCCCAATCCGCTTACAACAATCACTATTTCATATTTTAATTCTTCTTTTAGCTTTCTTGGACTAGGTTTGATAATAAGTATACCGCCAAACACTCTTCCCGATGCATCCCTGGGCAACTGGCAGCAATTCACAGGCACAACCGCTCCTGCTCCTGCCGGAACAACATTGGCAATAGTTTCGTTCAGTAAACAAGGAGATCCCGGTACTGCTAATGTGGTTGTAGATGATGTATCATTGATAACCGGCGGTATAAGTCCAACTGGCCCGACCGGTCCAACAGGTCCAACGGGTCCGACAGGGCCGACGGGTCCAACTGGCCCTACAGGCCCCACTGGGCCAACAGGGCCGGTTATATTTAGAAAACTGCAAAAGCCCTTGAGAACAGGGCGAAAAATACAATATGGGAACTGTTGCTTTACACAAGACACCACTTTAGTGGGAGGGCGGTGTTTTTGTTTGGTAGCGGTCACTTCGGGCCATGTTGTCCCGTCTATCCCTGTGCCGGAGGTTAAGCCGCTGGACAGGGTTAAGGAACAGCCCCCGCGCAAACGGAGCTGGGAACTGGAACAGTGAGCGCCCACCGGCGCAAGCGCGGTATTCACCTGCACATTATGGTGACAGAGGACGAGTTTAGCACCCTTCATCAGCGTATGGCCGAGGCCGGGATAACCAATACAGGCGCATATATTAGAAAGATGGCCTTAAACGGCTATGTCCTGAATGTTGATCTTACCCCTGTCCGAGAACTTGTTTCCTTGCAACGCATGTGCGCAAATAATTTGAATCAGGTTGCTATTCACGCGAACACCTATGGGGCGTGTACCCAACCGAGATTGCGGCTCTGCAAAAAGACTATGCGGAATTGTAGGGCCGGGTATCCGACGTGCTAAAACAACTTGCGGCGGTGGTAGAGCTATAAAAAAGGGAAGGGAGCGGTGGCAATCTGCCGCCGCTCCCCGTTTCCTTTTATGTCAGCAACATCGGGCCAACTTGGCCCGATGTTAAACGCCCTCAATTTCCTGTTATGCTCATAATTGGGACAAAACATCATGTCAAGTTGACCTACGACTTTTCATTCGGAGAAAAAGCCCAATTAGAAGCAGCATGAACTGTACCAATACGATAGTGCCCCACACGCCATTCAGCTTTAGAATCAGAGGCAATATTAACGCGCAAATCGGAAGAAAAATCAATGCTTCGCTATATACCATGATGGCAGAATACCGGCTTTTTTTAATGGCATTAAAACACTCCGTTGTCACTCTGGAAAAAGCATATAACGGCAATGACAATGCACATATGGGTAAAGCAACCTGCAAGATGTCTGCCGTTTCCTCCGAAACGCCAAAAAAATCCGATATCCGGGTGCGTAGAACAATAATGCCAAACGTTGCAACAATGCTTATGCCTATACCGGTCATGTATGTCCATCTTCTCAACTGCTTCACAGTTTTTTGATCGTTTGCGCCATGATAAAAACTGATTAAAGGCTGGCTTCCTTCTCCGACTCCCTGCAAAAGGAGCTGCCCGGCACTCAGGATATAGGAAGCGACGGCAAATGCGGCAACCGCTGTGACCCCGCCATAGGCAATTGCCTGACGGTTGATAATAATCAATGTAAAAGAAGGAATATAACTTAGACCAACAACGGGTAGCCCAACCTTCGCTATGTGCTGAACGGTTTCTTTGCTCAGCCGATAATAGGAAAAAGCTATCTGGCCCTCCTTTTTGAACAGAATGATTAACGCTGGAAACAAAGCGATCAATTGGCCAACCAAAGTGGCAAAAGCGGCTCCTGCTACCCCAAAATCCAAAACCATAACAAATACACCACTCAGAACAGTGTCAATCACAAAATTTGCAATCATCAATGCCATCGCCATCCAGGCTTTGCCCTGATTTCTGAGCAGGGGGGTAATACCTGTGCCAAAGACCTGTAAGACTGCACCAAAGGCAAGTATATTTATATATCCATGGCTCAGTTCTAACATTTCACCCTCTGCACCCATGAGCTGAAGCAGCGGCTTTCCAAGAAACAGCAAGAAAGCTGAAAGTGTCACTGAGGCTAATAGCAATAGCGTAATGGTATTTCTTAATGCTTTATTCGCTTTCTCTTTTTCGCCTGCACCCATGTAGTTGGATACGTTCACCGCGCCACCCATGCCAATGCCTGTACCAAGTGCTAAAATTAACGCTGCCAGCGGCCATGCTATATTGATACTGGCTAAGCCTATATCTCCTACGGTCTGGCCGACAAAAAATCCATCAATACTTATGTAAATGCCTGTAAACCAAAAGGAGATCATGGATGGGATAACGTATGTCCAAAACTTTTTTACCATTTATTCTTTCTCAACTTTCACCAGCAGGGTAGATCATATCATGACAGATAGTTCTAACCTCAGCGGTCAGAATTATTTTGCAGATAACGATGTTGGGACGGGCTGTTCGAGGACATTTAATGCTCGTGTCAACTGTTCTAAAAAAGCAAGGCTGCCTTTCATCATTGATTCTCTTTCATCGGAACTCATATTCATCAATGCACTTTCCTCAAAATGAAGCATATCCGTAAGAAGGAGGTCAGCATATTTTTGTCCTTCTTCCGTAAACAGAATAAACTTGTTTCGTTTGTCATCACCTGCGATTTCTTTTCGAATATAGCTCTTTTTCCCAAAGGAGCTTAAAATCGTATTGACTGTTTGCTTGGGGATCAGGAGCTTTTCACAAATGAGCCGCTGCGTGCACTGGTCAGGATACGCATGGATCACATAAAGCACAAATAGTGCATTTGATGTAAGACCCCGTTCTTTCGCCCATCTTTCATAAAGTGCGTTGATGCCAAAATATACATCATAATAGCTTTTAATATAGTTCTTTATTTCATCGTTCATATAGAAATGCCTCCTATCCTAAGTAAATATCACAATACATTAGTCCTATTTCGGACTAAATATTATTTTAACATACCTTTCCATTCTTGTCACATGGCAAATTTTTATAAAATTTAAAAAAGCACTTCGGGCCAAGTTGGCCCGAAGTGGCAGGGTTTGGGGCTGGCCCCGACAAGCAATTTTTTGTGTTTTGACCACAGGGAAAAATACGAAAAATGTGCAACTGTGGCCACAGTTGCCCTGCTTGCCAGTTTGCGTTACTATCTGTAAAATCTGTTTCAAAGGCCAAGTTTACAAGGCTTTGCTCAACAACTTAAATATTCAATTGTAGTGTTGACTTGAGGGAAAACTCGTGATAATATATGAATATACCGAATGGTCGGTTTATGCAGGGGGCTATACAATGAAGGATACGAGAGAACATATACTGAATATGTCATTTGAGCTCTTTTTGCAAAAGAGCTTCAAGGAAGTTACGATGAAAGAGATAGTGGAAAAGACCGGCCTTTCTAAAGGTGCATTTTACCATTATTTTGACAGCAAGGAACAAATCTATCTGGAAGTTATTAATCAAGCCTTTTCCTCGTTGATTTATGTGGATTTTAGCAGGTTTGATAAGAGTTCCTTATGCCGATTTTATCATAATTATCTTGAATATATGGATCAGATTTATACTTCATTCCAGCGGTCAAGCAATGGCGATACCTTTGATTTAAATTACTATTCCCTGATTTTTGATGCTTTAAGGATATTCCCTGATTTCAAAGAGAGAATGCTGAAATCGTCGGGGGAAGAAATGGACGCATGGAAGGCGATTATTCATGACGCAAGAGTAAGCGGAGAAATACAGTCGCCTATGAGTGATGAAGAAATCGCAAGCGTGTTTGTTCATACAAATAGTGGTATCGGGATGAATAATATGATGATCGGAAAAAGCGAAACTACTACAGCTCAATTGAAGGTGCTTTGGGACAGCTTATATACACAAATTAAAGCATAATTTTTTTGTCCTTTAGATATAATTAGAAAGAAGCGACAATATTTTTTTAATAACAATATACCGAACGGTCGGTATTGTTAAATGATAACACATTGAAAGTGAGGAAGAAGTATTTATGACAGCACAAAACTTAAACAAAAAAAGAACGGTATTCATTATCATCGGCGCGATGGTAGGAATATTGCTTGCTTCGCTTGACAGCAACATTGTCAGTACAGCAATGCCTAAAATTGTAAGCAACCTGAATGGTACGGCTCTATACACATGGCCGGTTACGGCTTATTTGCTCGCCATGACCGTTTCTATGCCGCTTGTCGGGAAACTGTCGGATATATACGGCTATAAGCCAATATACTTGTCTGGAATTATCGTGTTTTTAATAGGGTCTACTCTTTGTGGCTCCTCACAAAGTATGATGCAATTCATTATCTTTAGGGGAGTGCAAGGAATAGGCGGCGCGGTTCTAATATCCAACACGATGGCGATCATCGGGGTTTTGTTTCCACCCGCAGACAGAGCAAAATATGGAAGCTTTGTAACCGCTGCATCGGGTATTTCCAGTTTAATCGGCCCGTTTCTTGGCGGACTGATTACGGACAGCCTGAACTGGAGATGGGTATTTCTAATCAATATACCTTTGGGCATTATTGCCCTCTTTATTATCATCTTTGCTTTTCCTGCATATAGAGATGCAAAAATTGGCAAGAAGATTGATTTTGTAGGGGCGGCCGCTTTGATTGCAGCCTTAGTGCCGATACTGCTTGCTTTCTCCTGGGCAGGCAAGACCTATTCGTGGGGGTCTATCCAGATCATGGGTATGTTGGTCTTTTCGGTCCTCATGCTCTGTGTTTTTGGTTTCATTGAAAGAAAAGCAAATGATCCCATCATTCCTATGTCTCTTTTTAAAAACTCTATCTTCAATTTTTCTGCCATTGAGATGTTTTTGTTCAATGGAGTGATGATGGCATGCATCATCTTTATCCCTCTGTTTTTACAGAATGTAAAGGGCTCCACAACCAGCAGTTCCGGCGCTATTATCACTCCAATGATGATTAGCCTGATTTTCGGCGTTGCAATCAGCGGCCAGATTATTTCTAAAACGTGTAGATATAAGCTCCTGTCAATAGTCGGTTTTTTAGTAATGGGTGTGGGAACGGTCGTATTAATGCTGTTAAACGCTGATTCCAGCAATTCGTTAATGGTTATCGCAATGATTATTTTGGGGCTTGGTACCGGCGTTGCAATGGCGGTTTTCAATGTGACGGCGCAGAATGTATTCCCAAACAATCAGATGGGTGTGGTCACTTCTTCCATACAGTTTTTCAGAATGATGGGACAGACAATCGCCTCTTCCGTATTGGGAACAATTTTTTCCACTTCCTTGGGGAATGGGATAGCGGGCATGGATGTCAGTAGGCTGCCCAATGATATTGCCAATCATTTAAAGGATGGCAATGTGTTCATGAATTCAAGCGCACTTGAGAATTTAAAATCTTCGATTCCATCAAACCTAATGTCCAGCTTTGAGGCGGCAGTTACGCAGATAAAGCAAATACTGGCAAATTCCATCCATCTTATCTTTGTTATATGCGCTGTTATGATGCTCGTCTCACTCATTGTGGTCTTGTTTATGAAAGAAGTCCCAATGAGCAAGAAATCTAATTTTGAAAAGCAAGACAACGTATTCGAGGATACAGATATTGGTTAATGTCACTTATTCGACACCTTTCCGGGTTTTTCCCGTAAAAGTGTTTTTTTGTCCCCTTTTATTACTACCTTTTTACCGGACAAGTCCCAATATCACTTCCGGTCATCTTGACCCGAAGTGCGGAAAAAAGCCAAGGACGGTGTATGTTTGTGCCGTCCTTGGCCTTTTCTCATAGGACAATCTGAAAGGAGCATATAGATAATCATGCCCATATAAAAGGGGGAACCATGATTATGATAACAATAGAACAATTAAACGCGATGCAAAGCGTAGATATACGGGCAATAGATAAGAACACACTTGTGGATGTGCAGGGCTTCCAATTTGATAACAGCCTTTCCAAACGGGAACGCATAGAACAAATTATTGAAAGGACGAAAAATCCCTACTGCTTCCGCTATGGCGATTTAGGCGTTAAGGTAGAGTTTACCGACGAAGGCCCGGCGCTTGGCGATCTGCTGACGGACTTCCTGCTCCGCAAAAAAAGCGGGCTGTAACCTCCCTTCCCAAAGTAGCGACAACATTGTTTGCCTTACGCCAAAATGGTATAATTTAGGTGTAAAGCAACAGGGAAGGAGGACGCATGGCAAGGCCGAAGGCCCGGTATGAAATCGTACCGAAAACAAGCAAAAGCAAGGCTTGGTATGTAGGTTTTTACATCAGGCTCTCCCGTGAGGATTCACGGGGAAACGACGAATCCGAGAGCGTACACAATCAACGGCTTATTCTGAAAGACTGGCTGAGTAATCAATTCGACGATGACAAATACGTGTTTGTCGATGAATTCGTCGATGATGGCGTGAGCGGCACAACCGATGATGAACGCCCGGATTTTCAAAGGTTGCTTCGATTTATCGAGGCGGGAAAGGTAAATTGTGTCGTAGTCAAAAATTTGGCCCGCAGTTTCAGAAACCATGCAGACCAGGGCTATTATCTGGAAGATTGGTTTGTCATTCATCAGGTGCGGTTCGTATCTCTCTATCAACAGCCGATTGACACCTACAAAGACCCGCATGGCGCAACGAATATCGGTATTCCCGTTCAAGGCGTTCTAAATGAAAGCCACGCAAAGGACACATCCGAAAACGTGCGCAAGGTCTTTGACAAGAAGCGGGAAAATGGCCTGCATATCGGCTCATTTGCCGCTTATGGGTACAAGAAAGACCCGGAGAATAAAAACGCGCTGGTGATTGACGAGGAAGCCGCCGAGGTCGTGCGGGACATTTTTACATGGTTTTTGGACGGGATAAGCAAAAACGCCATTGTGCGGACGCTGAACGAACGCGGTGTGTTATGTCCTTCCCTGTATAAGCAGAGCAAGGGCATGAAGTACAAGAACCCTCATGCCGAAAATAAACCGCTGTGGAACGCAAAGACTGTTACAGAAATGCTGAAAAATCGCCTTTATGTTGGAGATATGGTTCAAGGCCGATACCGGGTAAGGAGTTATAAAATCCACATTCAGGACGTTGTTCCCGAAGATGAATGGTTCATTGTTGAAAACACGCATGAGCCTATCATAGACCGGGAACGGTTTGCAAAGGTTCAGGCGCTTCTAAGGCGTGACACGCGCATGGCCCCCGGAGAAAAAAAGCTCTATTTGTTCAGCGGTTTTTTGCGATGCGCCGATTGCTGCAAGTCCATGTGTCGGAGCGAAGTCAAAGGTACGGTATACTACTTTTGCCGCACTTATAAGGAGCAATCCAAAGCGGCTTGTACAAAACACTCCATCAAGCACAATATTCTGGAAGCAGCGGTTTTGTACGTTCTTCAGCAACAAGGGCATGTAGCCAACGCCTATACCGAGGCTATTTCACGCATCAACAAGGCTCCGCTAAAAAAGAGCCAATCCAATCGGCTTAATGGTCTGATAGCGGCAAAAGAAAAAGAACTGTCCAAAGTCACGCACTACAAGCAATCGCTTTATCAGGACTGGAAAGACGGGAACCTTACTCATAAGGACTACCGCCAGATGTACGAGGACTATGAACGCCAGATTGAGGACATTAACGCCGCTATCGGAAATCTGACGGCAGAACAGGCGGAGCTTGAAA
>JAFABO010000056.1 GCA_023426005.1 Bacillota bacterium
CTCTTTAAGTTCAAATTTATAAGGGAGTGTTCGATATGGGAAACAGAGTTATTTATTTAGATCATGCAGCAACCACATATGTAAAGCCTGAAGTTTTTGAGACTATGAAGCCTTACTTCTGCGAGCATTTTGGTAATGCTTCTTCAATATATACTCTTGGCCGTGAAAGCAAGAAAGCAGTTGAAGAAGCTAGAGAAAAGGTTGCCAAGGCACTTGGGGCACAGGCCAGAGAAATTTACTTTACCGGTTCCGGAAGTGAAGCCGACAACTGGGTCATAAAAGGTATAGCAAATGCCAACAAGAAAAAAGGCAATCACATTATTACGTCTGCCATAGAGCACCCCGCAATAATGAATTCCTGCAAATATCTGGAGAGCGAAGGGTTTGAAGTAACCTATCTGCCTGTTGACAGCGACGGAGTCATATCACTGGAAGATTTAAAAAAAGCTGTTAAGGATACAACCATTCTTATTAGTATTATGTTTGCAAATAATGAAATAGGTACCATTCAGCCTATAAAGGAAATAGGCGCTTTTGCCCGTGAAAAGGGCATTTATTTTCACACTGATGCTGTACAGGCAATAGGAAATGTTGCTATAGATGTAGAGAACATGAATATCGACCTTTTATCTCTATCTGCCCACAAGTTTTATGGTCCTAAGGGTGTGGGTGCCTTATATGTGAGAAAGGGCGTGAAGATTTCCTCCTTTATACATGGCGGAGCACAGGAGAGGGGCAAGAGAGCTAGTACCGAGAACCTGCCTGGTATTATCGGATTGGGTAAGGCAATAGAGCTTGCAGTTGAAAATATGGAAGCTTATAATAAAAAGCTTCTGGACTTTAGAGAAAAAACCATAGAGGGTCTTATGGCGAAAGTCCCATATATCAGATTGAATGGCCATAGAACCAACAGGCTGCCGGGTAATGTAAATATTTCATTCCAGTATATAGAAGGCGAATCACTCCTGCTGATGCTTGATATGATCGGAGTTTGCGGCTCCAGCGGATCGGCCTGCTCTTCAGGCTCCCTTGATCCTTCACATGTTCTGATGGCTATAGGTCTGCCGCATGAAATTGCCCACGGTTCTCTGAGACTGACATTTGGTGAGGAAAATACCCAGGAGGATGTTGATTTTCTGCTTGAGGAAATTCCTAAAATAGTAAGCAAGTTAAGGGATATGTCACCGTTGTACGAAGCAATCAAGAATAAAAAGTAATATTTGATCAATTAAGCATTTAATCAAAGTTAATCATATATGAAGAAAAGAGGTTATGTAAAATGTATAGTGAAAAAGTCATGGACCATTTCTCAAATCCAAGAAATGTTGGAGAAATTGAAGATGCAAATGGTGTCGGTCAGGTTGGAAATGCAAAATGCGGAGATATCATGAAAATGTATCTTAAAATAGAGGATAACATTATAGTTGATGCAAAGTTCAAAACTTTTGGCTGCGGAGCTGCAGTAGCAACCAGCAGTATGGCCACCGAGCTTGTGAAGGGCAGAACTGTTGAGGAAGCTATGAAAATAACAAATAAGGCTGTTGCTGAAGCGCTTGATGGATTGCCGCCTGCAAAAATGCACTGTTCAAATCTTGCAGAGGAAGCTATTGCCGCTGCACTGGAGGATTACAGGAGAAGGAACGGCCAGGCTCCCGATGAGAGTGTGGATTGTAACGGCTGCTGTAACAGCTGTTATCACAGCCATGGACGCGAAGAAGATTTTGATGATGAAGACTAGTGGTCTGTAAATCTAAAACATATCCGGCAATGTATGGATTTAGATGTATAGGCTGCTGGATAACTTTGAATTAATTAAAAATGGTTAAATAATAAATGATATTCCGGTTATTATTTAACCATTTTTAACGTACGGTGAATTTTTTCTAGTATAGGAGATTGGGTAATGAGCTCAAAAAAGGTTATGCTTGGTATGAGCGGCGGCGTTGACAGTTCTGTTGCAGCCGCCATTTTACTGCAGCAGGGGTATGAGGTAATAGGCGTAACGCTTCAGATATGGCAGGACATGGACGAGGAAATGAAGAAATCAGAGGGAGGCTGCTGTTCACTGTCTGCGGTCGATGACGCCCGAAGAGTTGCAAACAAGCTTGGAATACCCTATTATGTTTTGAATTTTAAGGATATATTCAACAAAACTGTTATTGAATATTTTAAGGAAGAGTATTTTAAAGGACGTACCCCTAACCCGTGTATTGCCTGCAACAGACATGTCAAATGGCAGGCCATGCTGGACAAGGCTGTCGCATTGGGAATTGACTATATCGCCACAGGTCATTATGCAAAGGTTATGCTTGACCCTGCGTCTGGAAGGTACATTCTTAAGAAATCTGTGACTGATAAAAAGGACCAGACATACGCTCTGTACAATCTGACGCAGGAGCAGCTGGGGAGGACCCTGATGCCGGTGGGGGATTATTCAAAGGAGCAGATAAGGGAGATAGCAAAGGAAATAGGACTTTCTGTGGCGACCAAACCCGACAGCCAGGAAATATGTTTTATAAACGATAATGACTATGGAAGATTCCTGAGTGAAAACAGTGATAAAAAAATTGTTTCCGGGAAGTTTGTTGATTCAAAAGGGAATGTACTGGGTACACATAAGGGAATAGTACATTATACGGTAGGCCAGAGAAAGGGACTTGGTATAGCCTTTGGAAAACCCATGTTTGTTGTGGCGCTGGATGCAGAAAACAACAGGGTTATTCTGGGCGACGACAATGAAGTGTTTTCAGATACGCTTACAGCCTCCGACCTGAATTTTATTTCAATAGAGAGACCTGTTGACGGTATGAGAGTCAATGCTAAAATACGGTACTCAGCGAAGGAGGCGCCTGCGACGATTCATGTCATTGACGGGCAGAAAATCCGTGTGGTTTTTGATACTCCGCAAAGGGCCATCACACCCGGACAGTCGGTAGTTTTTTACAATGAAGATGTAGTAGTCGGCGGAGGAACAATAGATT
>JAFABO010000065.1 GCA_023426005.1 Bacillota bacterium
CGAACCAACGAAATGCCAGAGTCAAAGTCTGGTGCCTTACCGGCTTGGCTACATCCCAACGTCAAGCGCAAAACCTATTATAAAGAGGTTTGCACTTTTTGTCAAGCAAAATAATAACAATTTTTTAATTCGCTGATATAAACCACAGGGCTATAAAGCATGGGGTGTTTGCTAAAATTTTCTGACTTTAAAATCCTGGGTTGCAATATCCACCAGTTTCAAATCCTTGTTTCTTTCCTCAGCCATTCTGATGGACCATTCATTTTCAAACAGAATGGAGTTTCTGCCCAGCTTATCTTCTACAATTACTGTCGTGCTTGGAAGATTCAGCTTTCTTGGGTCAAGGCCTTCATTTTCAATCCAGCGGGCGTGCCTGTACGGCAAATTCTGAATACGGAGCTGGACTCCATATTCGTTTTTAAGTCTGTATTCCAGCACCTCAAACTGAAGTGAACCCACTACACCGATAATCAATGCTTCGATACCTATGTCGATCTGCTTGAATACCTGTATTGCACCTTCCTCGGAAAGCTGGTCGATACCCTTTATGAACTGTTTTCTTTTCATGGTATCGGCAGGGGTTACCCTTGCAAAATGCTCTGCGGGGAAGATTGGGATACCCTCAAATTTTACATTGCCGTTTCCTTCATAAAGCGTGTCCCCAAGGTTGAATATGCCGGGGTCGAACAAACCTATAATATCACCGGGATATGCTTCTTCAATGATAGTGCGTTCCTGGGCCATGAACTGCTGCGGCTGTGACAAACGGATTTCCTTTCCGGCATTCACATGCTTTACCGACATGCCTTTTGTAAACTTACCGGAGCAAATTCTCAGGAAGGCAAGTCTGTCCCTGTGGGTAGGATTCATATTGGCCTGTATTTTAAATATGAAGCCTGAGAATTTGTCACTTTCAGGATCAATTTCGGTTTCGGAGGTGGTTACCACACCCGGTGAGGGTGCTAACTCAAGGAATTCCTCCAAAAACGGCCGTACGCCGAAATTGGTCATGGCACTGCCAAAGAATAAAGGTGTGAGCTCGCCGCTGCGGATTTTCTTTCTATCAAACTCATCTCCCGCCATGTCCAGCAGTTCGATGTCTTCACAAAGTCTGTCGTGATAGTGGCCTCCCAATAAGTCGGTAAAAATAGGGTCATCAACTTTTCTGACGGTGGAGGATACCTGTGCCTGCCCGTGTTCACCGCCGCCAAAGAGCTCAATTTGTTTAAGCTTTCTATTATATACGCCCTTAAAGTCACCTTCGGTTCCAATGGGCCAGTTCATAGGATAGGAACGTATACCAAGTACTCTTTCGATCTCTTCCATAAGCTCAAAGGGGTCTTTGCTGGCACGGTCCATTTTGTTTACAAATGTAAATATAGGTATGCCTCTTAATTTACAAACGTGAAAGAGTTTTATAGTCTGTGCTTCCACACCCTTGGCTCCGTCGATAAGCATTACCGCGCTGTCGGCAGCCACCAGGGTTCTGTATGTATCCTCACTGAAGTCCTGGTGGCCGGGTGTATCCAAAATATTTATACAGAAATCATTGTATTCAAATTGCATTACACTGGAAGTGACAGAAATACCTCTTTGCTTTTCTATTTCCATCCAGTCCGATACAGCATATTTATTTGCCTTTCTGGCTTTAACCGAGCCGGCAAGCCTGATAGCACCTCCATACAGGAGCAGCTTCTCGGTTAAGGTTGTCTTACCCGCATCGGGGTGCGAAATAATGGCAAACGTTTTTCTGCGTGAAACTTCTTTCTTTATTTCAGCTTTCATATCTGGCATAGGTTTAACCTCTCGCAATTCTATTTAAATTGAATAATAACCTGCCTTTAAGCAAGAAAATCAAAATTATTATCCTCTTCAGCAATCAAATTTCATTTTATATTATAGCCAATATGGTGTCAAATAGTAATTGAATACATTTTAAAAGTTTGATTCTTGAGAAAACTCTTGAATACTGAAAGATTTTGAGTACATAATTAAAATAGTGGATTCATATTTTTAGGAGAGGTTAATGAAAGGATAATTTGTATGCTTACAGAATATATGCAATTAATGGTATAATATATTTATTGATGAACTTTTAGGTTTAATTTTAATATATGATCAAAAAAAAGATCTAATTACAGATATATTGAATAATATGTAGTACTATTTGGAGGGATTTAATGGGCGAGAAGATTTTTATAACTTTAAATAATGAAAAATATGAAACAGAGAAAAAGACGACACTGCTTGAATTGGCCAAACGCTTCAAGGATTCATACCAGTCAGCCATTGTGGCCGCCCGTGTGAACAATGATATCCGGGAACTCAGCTATGAGCTCGCTGAGGATGCAAGGGTAGGGTTCATTGATCTTACTGATGAGGATGGTATGAGAATATACAGAAGAAGCCTTTACTTTATATTTATTAAGGCTGTCAACGAACTGTTTCCGGAAAGAAATGCGGTTATCAGCCATCCTATGAGCGACGGTGTTTACTGTGAAATAAGAGGGGATGGGGAACTTACAGAAATTGATGTGGAAACTGTTCAGAAAAAAATGAATGAAATTGTAAGCTGTGCACTGCCCTTTGAGAAAAAGATCGTTTCCACAGAGAGTGCCAGAGAATTGTATAAAAAGACCGGAAGGCTTGATAAGTACGAGGTTCTGGAACACAGACAAAAACCGTACGTTACGGTGTATAACTGCGGTGGCTATGAGGATTATTACTATGGCTACATGGTGCCAGATACGGGCTACATTAAGTGTTTCAGCCTGAAGTTCCACCATCCGGGAGTGGTTATTCAGTTCCCTTCAAAGGGTAAGCCTGAAGAACTTCCGGCTTTTGAAGAACAGAAAAAATTGTTTAAGGTATTTATCGAGTATAAAAAGTGGGTACGTATACTGGGAGTTGAAAATGTAGGAGCTTTGAATAATATTGTCAAGGCCGGTGAAATAGGCGATCTTATAAGAGTCAGCGAAGCGCTTCATGAAAAAAAGATAGCCGAAATAGCCGACAGGGTGACAAACCATGATGAGCAAAAGCGTATAGTGCTTATTTCAGGCCCCTCCTCATCAGGCAAAACGACCTTTGCCAACAGGCTGGGCATTCAGCTGCGGGTAAACGGCTATACGCCCAAAACAATATCCCTGGACAACTATTTTGTCAATAGGGATAAAACTCCTAAGGACGAGGACGGAGAATACGATTATGAGGCCCTTGAGGCAATAGATGTGGAGCTCTTTAACAAACATTTGACAGCGCTTCTGGAAGGGCACGAGGTAGAGATACCGATATATAATTTTGAAACAGGTTCAAGGGAATCCCTTGGACAGAAAATGATAATGAATAAAAACACCATTCTTGTAATAGAAGGAATACATGGCTTGAATGACAGGCTGACGGCATCAATTTCCTCCGAGGACAAATACAAGATTTATGTAAGTGCCTTAACCTCCATGAATATAGACGACCACAACAGAATACCCTCTACCGATACCAGAATCATCCGCAGGATCGTCAGAGACAATCAATTCAGGGGATGTTCGGCAATCAATACCATAAACAGATGGCCTTCCGTAAGAAGAGGCGAAGAAAAAAATATATTCCCTTACCAGGAAAATGCAGATATTATGTTTAACTCTTCCCTGGTATATGAATTGTGCCTGCTGAAAACCTATGCCGAGCCGCTGTTAATGCAGCTGGGGCCTGAAAATGAACGGTATTCGGAGGTTAAGCGGCTTATAGAATTTTTAAGTTATTTCCTGTCTATAGACGGCAAGGAAGTTCCAAACAATTCAATAGTTAAAGAATTTGTTGGAGGAAGCTGTTTTTTCTAAAATAAATAAGGCCGGCTGCGGCCGGCCTTTACAAGAAAGATACATAAATGATACATATTTTATGAGGTGAACCATATGAAGCTCCTTGATATTGCTACCATATTAAACGCGCAGGTTTTAACAGCTAATGAACTTCTGGACTATGAGGTTACATCCGCCTGCGGTTCCGATTTGATGAGTGATGTAATGGCCTATGTAACTGAAAATGTAGTTTTGCTGACAGGACTTATAAACCTGCAGGTTATTAGAACGGCAGAGATGATGGACATCAGGGCGGTAATTTTTGTGAGGGGGAAACAGCCGCTGGACAATATGATTGAGCTGGCTCAGGAAAAGAATATTGTCCTTATGACAACAGGTCTCACAATGTTTCCGGCGTGCGGAAGACTGTATGAAGCCGGCCTGAAGGACGGTTATGACTCCGGGAGGTAGGAAATGAGCACCGTAAAGCTTAAGTACGATATTCCTGCCAATGACTTTGTAGCGGCAGGTGAGGCCTCGAGCAATGTTAAGAAAAAGCTTGCCCAGATAGGTATTCCGGCAGATAAGATAAAAAAGGCGGCCATTGCCATGTATGAGGCTGAAATAAATGCTGTAATTCATGCAAACGGCGGGACGGCTGATGTGGAAATATGTCTGGACAGGGTAATCATAGGAATTATTGACAATGGTCCCGGAATTCCCGACTTGGAGCTTGCCATGACCGAAGGCTATTCCACCGCATCTGACAATATCAGAGAAATGGGATTTGGGGCGGGTATGGGGCTTCCAAATATGAAAAAATATGCTGACAAGCTGGATATAAATACTGAGGTGGGTATAGGGACAAGGGTAACTATAACTGTTTATTTTACCTAGCACAATATTCTGCATATTGGGTGCATATTTGAAGTGGATTTTTCGGAGGACAACGCAGTCGTCAGGAAAATCCTCCCAAAGGATGCGCCCTGAATATACGGAATATAGTACGAGTTTTGGAGGAAATATTATGAACGAGTACTTCCATTCTGTCAATCTGGACAAGGATAAGTGCAGAGGCTGCACCAACTGTATAAAAAGGTGTCCTACGGAGGCAATCCGTGTGAGAAAGGGCAAAGCACGCATTATTAAGGAACGCTGTATTGATTGCGGCGAGTGTATCCGTGTTTGCCCCTATCATGCTAAGACCGCAATCAGCGACAGTCTTGACATAATAAGTAACTACAGGTACAAGGTTGCTATTCCGGCACCCTCTTTTTACGGGCAGTTTGAAAAGAAGTATTCACGGGATAATATTTTGAACGCTTTGAGAGATATAGGTTTTGACCATGTTTTTGAGGTTGCCCGGGCTGCGGAAATAGTCAGCGAGGCGACCAGACAGCTGCTCACAAACTCACAGGTCAAAAAGCCCATGATATCTTCGGCATGTCCCGGAGCTGTCAGGTTGATCCAGGTTAGATTTCCAAGCCTGATTGATAACATCGTCAAACTGGAATCGCCGATGGAGGTTGCGGCAAAGATTGTTAAAACCCAGCTGCAGGAGAGCAGGAACATTCCGTCTGAAGAAATCGGCGTATTTTTTATTTCTCCATGTCCTGCAAAGGTAACCAGCGTTAAATCGCCCTATGAAAAGCAAAAGTCCTATGTGGACGGTGTCATTTCTATAAAGGATATCTATCTGAAGGTTCTGTCGGCGTTGAATAACCCGTACAATGACTCTAATAAATACTCCGAGGCGGGTTTTGAAGGAATAGACTGGGCCAATTCCGGAGGTGAGAGCGGAGCGCTGGGAACTGAAAATGTTCTGGCTGTCGATGGTATACATAACGTTATAAAAATATTTGATGAAATAGAAGGTGACAGGCTTTCAGATGTTGATTTTGTCGAGGCGCTTTCCTGCTCCGGCGGGTGTCTTGGAGGCCCGCTGACGGTCGAAAATGTTTTTGTTGCCAAAACAACACTGAAAAAGCATATTCTCGAGGCCCCTGCCGGTTGTACCGAAAAGATAACTCCCAAAAGCTTTGAGGAACTGGTATGGACTTCAAATGTGGAATACAAGCCCGTTATGAAGCTGGATGACGATATATTGAAAGCCATGGAAAAACTTGAAAAGCTGGAAAGAATATATGACGGATTGCCCGGTCTGGACTGCGGTGCCTGCGGAGCACCAAACTGCAGGGCATTGGCTGAGGATATTGTAAGAGAGATTGCCAATGAAACCGACTGCATTTTCAAGTTAAGGCAGAGAATCCGTGATCTGGCTGAGGAAATGGTGGATCTGGGGGGAAAGGTGCCTCCCGTAATGGATAACGATACAGACGGAGAATAGGCTGCTGGTAGCTTTTAGGCGTTACAGGCTGCTGGATTGGAGAAAAGACATGTACATTAAAGATTTGGTGCAAATAATTTCAGGGGAACTGATGACTGATAAAATACAGGATTTATCCGTAAAAATTCAAAATGTGTATATTTGTGATCTGCTCAGCTGGGTGATGTCCCATGCACAAAAAGGCGATGCGTGGATAACCGTACTTACAAATGTAAATGTACCTGCTGTGGCTTTAATGACCGAGGTCGCCTGTGTAATAATTCCTGAAGCGATCAAGGCGGAGGAACTGACACTGAAAAAGGCAAATGAAAATGGAATAATTATTATAGGAACCCGGTTGAATTCTTTTGAAATAAGCAGGAGAATCGTAGATTCAAAGCTGCTGCAGGCAGATATTAAAGTATAGAGGCCGGAGGTTCCGGAGGGTCAGATTAACGGTTAGTCTGCTAATGTACTTAATGGAGGCGGAGGTTATCTTGAAACTGGCATATGATCTTCATATACATACTGCACTATCCCCGTGTGCTGATGATGACATGACACCGAACAACATAGTTAATATGAGTATATTAAAGGGCCTGGATGTTATCGCAGTAACCGACCACAATTCCTGCCGGAATGTTCAGGCCTGCCTGTCCTGTGCTGAAAACACGCAGTTGCTTGTCATACCCGGAATGGAAGTGGAAACGGCCGAAGAAATACATGTGATATGTCTGTTTCCCGACATAAACAGGGCATTGGAAATGCAGGAGCTGGTTTATTCGCGGCTTCCGGACATCAGCAATAATGAAGCTGTTTTTGGAAATCAGTTGGTTTTAAATCAGAAAGATGAGGTATTATATAAAGAAGACAGATTGCTTCTGACTTCGGCAGCTATATCAATAAATGAAGTTTTTGATATGGCCGTCAGGAGGCTTAAGGGCGTGGCAATCCCGGCCCATATTGACAGACAGGCCAACTCTTTGCTATCAAGTTTTGGTGTCATGCCTGAGGATATAGATATCAGCTGTGTCGAGATAAGCGACAGGGCAAAAGAATTGATATTGACAGAAAAGCATTCCCAGCTGAAAAATATCAGGAAAATATATTCCTCAGATGCTCACTATCTTGGGAATATCAGTGAAAGGAAGAACTTTTTTGAAGCAGACAGATGTACAGAAAGTATTATAAATGTACTGAGGAATGAAAATTCTTCCTGAAGGTGAGGTTATACATGACAACAGAACAAATTATAGGTTACTGCCTTGAAAAAAACGGCGCATATATTGATTTCCCCTTTGGTGAAATTCCCATATGTGTTAAAGTGGGAAACAGACTTTTTGCACAAGTCTACCCAAAGCCGGAGGATAACAAAATAACATTAAATTGTGATAAGGCGACAGGAGTCGTATTCAGAAATTTATATCCTGATGCCGTGGTTCGCGGATACCATTGTCCGCCTGTACAACAGCCGTATTTTAATACGGTACACCTGAATGGCAAAGTTTCGGAGGATACTTTAAAGGCTATGATAGATCATTCATATTCGACAGTCCTGGGTAAGCTGCCAGGGAAGTTAAGGGGGAATTTCACTAAATGAAATACACTATTATAAATGGCAGTCCCCACAAAGGTAATACATGGAGGCTGGTAGAAATCATCCAGGCTGAAATCCTCCGCTTATCACCCGAAGCTATCTTTGAAGAGATTCACTTAAAAGATTTGCAACTCCCATATTGTACAGGCTGCAGCATCTGCTTCAGGAAAGGTCACAGACTTTGTCCCCACAACTGCGTAATGCAAAGCCTGATGGATAAAATTGAAGAAAGCGACGGTATTATTTTTGCATTTAGTGCTTTTAACATGCAGCCGCCGGCTCTGGCAAAAAATTTTATTGACCACATGTGCTTCATGCTTCACAGGCCTCACTTTTTCAGGAGCAAAGCTTTGGTGGTCTCTACTACCGGCGGCGTGGGCGCAAAAGATGCTGTTAATTATGTGGCAGGAGCTCTGAGCGGAATTGGCTTTAACAGATGTTATAAGTTGCCGGTTTTATCTTACAGCTGGAATGCATACAGGCCAAAAGAAAAGACCGTGGCAAAATGCAAAAAGCTTACTGCTCGGTTTCATAGAGATGTGGCATCTAAAAAGCTCCACTCTCCATCATTTGGTACCCTGCTGGTTTACAATTTGTTTCGGGGAATGAGCAGGGGCTATGCTGAAGGAACGGAATATGAAACTGAAGACGGTGTATACTGGACTGATAAAATCAGGGTGAACAGCACCTATGATCCTTCGGTAAAGGTTCCGGCATTTAAAAGAGTATTTGGAAATGTCTTTTTTTTAATAGGTGTTTTGGCTTCTAAATTTGTTACAGTTACATACAAAAAATAATTAATATCATATTTACGGAGGGAATTATTTTGGGAGAATTGGAAAAACTGCCTAACATCGGCAAGGAAATAGAGCGGCAGCTTAATGAAGTGGGGATAACAACTTTTGAACAGCTGTCCATCATGGGCAGCAGACAGGCCTGGCTGAGAATAAAAAGTATAGACGACTCTGCCTGCATCAACAGGCTTTACGGTCTGGAGGGGGCAATACGGGGGATCAGATGGCACAAGCTTCCGGAAGAGGTTAAAGGAGAATTAAAGGAATTTTATAATAAATCCAAATAGCGGCATATACTAATTTTCACCGGTGGAGGACTTGGCAGTGAATTATATACAGAGTAGTCAGAACAATACAATAAAGGAGATTAAAGCTTTACATCAGAAAAAGCACAGGGATTCCCAGGGTATGTATTTTGTAGAAGGGATCAGATTTGTCAGCGATGCCGTCGATAACGGGCAGGTCATAATAAAGGCTGTTATATCGGACAGGCTGGAAAGTCTCAGCGGCGGAAAGCTGCTCATCTCAAAACTCTCTGAAATGTGTCCGGACATTTATAATGTGCCGGACAAACTGTTTAAGGAGATATCCGATACACAGTCTCCGCAGGGTGTTCTTGCGGTTTTAAAAAAACGGACGGCTGAAATAGATGAGGCAGTAATCGGAGGGAAATCGGTGGTCGTGCTGGACAGCCTTCAGGATCCGGGCAATGTGGGAACCATTATCAGAACAGCCGATGCGGCCGGAGTTTCGGCTCTGTTGATGACCAGAGGCTGCGTTGACGTCTATTCGCCAAAAGTGCTGCGCTCCACCATGGGGTCGGTTTTTCATCTCCCCATAATTGAGGATCTGGACATTGTAGATACGATCCAGTTACTAAAGCGGAACGGCTATAAAGTCATAGCATCACATCTGCACGGACAAAACAATTACTATGATGAGGATTTAACCTGTAAAAGTGCAATTATAGTAGGGAATGAAGCAAATGGAATAAGTGGGGAAACTGCCGCATTGTCCGATAAACTCGTAAGGATACCCATGCCTGGAAGAGCAGAATCACTAAATGCTTCGGTTGCCGCATCAATAATGATATATGAGCTGGTCAGACAGAACAGGGAATAGGATTTACATCGCTTTTATTGAAAGCAGTTTCATTGGCACAGACTTGTTTTATAATAAGATTTGTTATATAATTATTTTCAGTTGGGAACGTTCCCTATCAGGAGGCAGAAATTGATAAATATATTTGATATAGCAAGAATGGCAGGAGTATCCAAAACAACTGTATCAAGAGTGATCAATAACCAGCCCGGAGTAAGGGAAGATACGCGTATCAAAATACTTGAGGCAATAGAAAAGCTGAACTACATTCCCAATCAGGCGGCCAGAAGCCTTGTATCAAGAAAAGCCGGGGTTATTGGTGTGATATACAACGAATTTAATACCTCTGTGTACTTGAAGCTGGCCAATCTATTGGAGGATTTTGCATCCCGGTACAACTACAATATAGTTTTCAGCAGCTCAAACGATGATTTCAACTCGAAAGCACGGTATGTACAGTATTTTACCGGCGGGGCGGCCGATGGCCTCATATTGTTCGGAAGTGACACAAGAGATAAAGAGCTGGTTCAGAAAGTAATAAATATCAAATTTCCGCTGGTATTAATCGAGAATCATTTTAATGACCTGAAAGTCAATAATATCATCATAGACAATTTTTCCGGCGCAAAGAGTGCGGTTAACTATTTGATCGGTTTGGGACACAGTAAAATAGCCCATATTACAGGTAATTTAAATCATAGAGCAGCCTCGGACAGAATGAACGGATACATTGAAGCACTTAATTCGTCGGGAATCAAATATAACAAGGATTATGTCATATTCACAGATGCGGGAGACAGCAGCGGTACAGCAGCCGTGGAAAGGCTGATTTCGCTGGCCGAGCCGCCGTCGGCCCTGTTTACCTTTAATGATCTTCAAGGGTACGAAGCCGTACAGAGAGCCCTGGAATTGGGTGTAAACATACCCCGGGACTTATCGGTTGTGGGTTTTGACAACATTTATGAACTGCTGCGTTTTATTCCCTCCTGCATACGGCTGACCTCCATGAAGCAGCCTATGGAAAAGGTCGCTGAGGCGGCAATCAAGCTGATAATTGATAACATAGTCAATAGAAATACTAAACCTGAAGTGATATCCTTTGATACCGAAATATATGAAGGAACCTCCTGCAGAGAAGTCATATGAGTAAATAGTATTATTTTATTAAACTCTTTAAAAACTCCTTAAAGCCGGTAATTTTTGAGGGGACCCCCTCTATAAAGGAAATATATTTTTTTATAAAAGTGGGAACGTTCCCATTTTTGGTTAGGAGGATTATATGAGGTACGGTTATTTTGACCGGAAGAACAAAGAATATGTTATTACCAGACCGGATACGCCAACACCATGGATCAACTATATCGGCAACGGAGCATACGGCGGTATAGTGTCCAATACCGGAGGAGGGTACAGTTTTCACAAAGACCCTCAAAACCGCCGTGTCACCCGCTACAGATATAACAATATCCCAATGGACAGACCTGGAAGATATATTTATATCAGGGATAAAGAAACCGGTGAATATTGGAATCCGGGTTATCAGCCGGTGCAGAGAAAACTGGACAGCTACAGCTGCCGCCACGGTATGGGTTATACGGTACTTACGGGAGAGTACCGGGGAGCTGTTGGAGAGGTTACATATTTTGTTCCAGATAACAAAGATTTTGAAATATGGCACTTAAAGGTGGCAAATACAAGAGCTGTAGCTCAAAAACTGCAGGTTTTCGCCTATGCCGAGTTCTGTTTCTGGCAGGCCATAATGGACCAGCAAAATGTGGATTGGGTCCAGCAGATCAATCAGGGCAGATTTGAAGATGGAATAATTACATATTATCCGCATTATATCAGTGATAATGCCGCTTTTTTTGCAACAGCCGAAAAGGTCGGCAGTTATGATACAAATCTGGAGGCTTTCATGGGGAAGTACCGCTCGGAGGGCAATCCTCTGGCTGTTGAACAGGGGAGCTGCAGCAATTCTATTTCCTACAGGATGAATGGTGTGGGTGCTTTTTGCATAGATGTGGATCTTGCGGCCCGGGAAGAGAAGGAAATTGTTTTTATTCTGGGCTTTGCAGAGGACAGGAAAAATATAAAAGCCGGTATAGAGGCTTATTTAACGCCTGAAAAGTCAAAGGCAGCTTTGGACAGGCTGAAGGCTTATTGGAAAAACTATACCGGAAAACTTAGTGTGGAAACTCCCGATGAGGATATGAATCTCTTTGTGAATATATGGAATCAGTACCAGTGTAAAACCACCTTTAACTGGTCACGTTTTGTTTCCCTTTATCAACTGGGGCTTGGAAGAGGTATGGGCATACGCGACAGCGCCCAGGATACCCTGGGAGTAATGCATGCTATCCCCGGTGAGGCAAAGGAGCTTATAATAAAGCTTTTACAGTGCCAGTACACCGACGGCAGAGCATACCACCTGTTTTTCCCGCTGACAGGAGAAGGAGGACAGGGCGATGCGCCGGTCAAATTGTTTGATTGGTATTCTGATGACCATTTGTGGCTCATTCTGGCGGTTAACGCGTATGTGAAGGAGACCGGCGATTTCGGTTTCCTGAACCAGTCTGTACTGTACAATGACAAAACTATTTCGGCCACCGTCATGGAGCATCTGGATATGGCCCTGAATTTCACACACAGCAACAGGGGGCCGAATAAGATTGCCCTTGCCGGCCGTGCAGACTGGAATGACACCTTGAATCTGGATACGGGAAAGGGGATTGCCGAAAGTGTGTTCACCTCCATGCTGTACTGCAGGGCGGCAGCAGAGCTCATCGAGTTGTGCGGGTACCTTGGAATGCAGGAGCTCTGCGAAAAGTATCAGGGCATGTTTGACGAGATGAGAAATGCCATCAACGAGAACAGCTGGGACGGAGAATGGTACAAGAGGGCATTCGATGATTTTGGGCAGCCCATTGGCAGCAAGGAAAACAAGTTCGGAAAAATATTTATCAACTCTCAATCCTGGGCGGTGTTAGGTAAGGTGGCTGATACCGGTAAGGCAGACAAATGTATGGAATCGGTTGGCAGGTATTTAAATTCAAAGTTTGGAATTGTGGCAATGTATCCTTCCTATACCGGGTATGATGATACAAAGGGAGGAGTGACCACCTATCCGCCCGGAGCAAAGGAAAACGGGGGTATATTCCTGCACACCAACCCGTGGGTAATGATAGCCGAAATAATGCTGGGGCATGGGGACAGGGCTTTTGAGTATTATTCCCAAATACTGCCCGGCAAGAGAAATGACGATGCCGAACTGTACGAGGTTGAACCTTATGTTTACTGTCAGAATATTTTGGGTAAGGAGCATCCGCAGTTCGGTGTGGGCAGAAACTCATGGCTGTCGGGCACCGCAGCCTGGAACATGGTGGCGGCCTCCCAGTATATTCTGGGGATCAGAGCAGGTTATGACAGTCTTGTGGTTGATCCCTGCATACCGTCCAAATGGCAGGGCTTTAAGGCAACAAGAAAATTCAGGGGAGTAATATATAATATCGAAGTACAAAATCCCAACAGGGTAAGCTGTGGAGTTTCAAGGATTATCGTGGACGGTGCCGGGGTCGAAAAAATTCCGGTATTCAAAGCAGGCACGGCTCATCATGTAGTTGTGGTAATGAAATAAAGCTGTACTATGATTTACCGGCAGGTTGAAAAGTAAAAGGGCGCAATAACTGCCCTTTTACCAAAGTCAATTACTATAGGCTGAAAGCCGATAGTAATTGACTTTTTTTGTAATGTTGAAATTTCTGCAATTAAAATTATTTGTTCATTAAAGTATTCTGGCAATAAAGACGATCAGATACGAGGCTGGTATAAATATCAGAAAAGTCAATGCCGAGCCTAATATCTTACTGCCAACCATCCCTATAACGCAGCCTCTGTAATCCGCCACACTGTATTTACCCTCAATAACCTCATCTGTAAGAACTGATAGATGGGGATCAATAAAAAGTGCCGAGAGTATGGAGCCCAGACCGGTTAAAACGGATACCAGAGTCATACAGGTTATGCTGAGCTCAGGTTCAAGGGTTGCAGCGTATATGGGAGAGAAAATACCTGCTGTCAGCAGTGATACGGTCAATACATTCAAAACCAGTATATTTACCGGAAGCTTTTTCAGATTGACACCCTGTATATTGGTTTTAGTTGGTATGGCAACAGAGTTTTTTATATAGGCTACACCTGATTTGGAAAAACTGTGCAGCATTAACTTGAACACTGATTTGTTTACCGAAAAAGCTTCCACACCCCTGGTAAAGATTCTTTGAAAGGTGGGCAGAAGCGCAGCCCCCGCAATACTGGCAATAACGACATCAAGAATAAGTATATAAAAGACAAGCACCAGATTGGTTTGATCGCCGGATTTTGCAATATATTTGGTTAGCAGCGGCAGTTGTAGGACACCTGCCGCTCTGGAAAATAAAGCAATGGCATTAAACAGTGCCGAGGATACCGCTATTTTGCCTGTTCTTACTCCTACAATTCTGACGGAATAAGCTAAAGTACCTATTATAGTTATTAAAAAATTAAGAATAAAAACTAAAACTAATCTATACACAAAAACCTACCTTTCTCTTTTGCTTAAACTTCAAAATCCATGACCAGCCTGTTTTTTTTGATTTCTGCTTCCGAGAGCATTTTTTTGATCTGTTCCTTGTTGCTTTTAAGTCTATTACAGATATTTTCTACCTGGCTGATAAGTTTCTGAACCTGATACATATCCTCACGGATTTTATCACGGACATTCAAATCGGTAAATATATTATCAAACCAGAAATCAACGGCTCTTGTCGTTGAATCTATGCCGGCATATACACAGACATCATGCATATTTACATCTCTCAGTTCATTTTCAAAGTCCTTCATAAGCGAACCGAGACGGTTGAGTTCGGCTTTTGCGTCGTCGATGTGGTCGTACTTTGCCATGTGGCTTAAAATGCCCTTGCCTCCCCAAACATCATAAGTTGCCCAGCCTTCAGCACTTTTCAGGTGGTTTACCGCGTTTCCTGCCGCGGATATAACCCGGCCGGCAGCATGCAGGGCCTCATCCGTTTCGGCAATTTGCCTTGTGAGCTCAAACTGCTGTTTTTCCAGTTCGGTATAGGAAGAAAAAGCCTGCTCGCTGATCTTGCTTTTAATTAAGCTCTCACGCCGCATATATTCAGTATCAAACAGTTTCTTATCGGCAGCCAGCACGCTGATTTTTTTTGCCAGCTCGGCTTTCTCCCGGGCAAGCTGTTTTACCCTTTCGGCAGCCTTGTCATATTCCAGCTTGGCAGAGAGCATCTCCCGGGTTTCTTTATTGACTTTGCCCTCATACAATCTGATCAGCTTTAGTAAAGTATGGGAAAATTTATCCTTCTGAAGTTCATCAACGTCCAGTGCTTCAGACTGGTACTTATGCAAAAGGCTTCTTACGTCATCCTCAGCTTCATACAGCCTTTTGCTGAGACTTTCCATCCGTTCCTGCAGTACCGGCAGAGCTGCCAGCCTGCTTTTTAATTCTAAAAAGCTGTTGTTGTCCATGTAAAAAGAACCTCCTAAAAAATATATTGCATGACATACCTAATTTGTCCAAATTTCCTTTACAACAAGGATTTTTCTCAATATGTCCATACCCTGGTTTTATTGTATATTCAGGAAAAATTGACGTCAAGTGAGAGGCCGGAAAACTCACCCTTGAATAATCTTATCCATATTGTTATAATATCAGGGAACAGTTCGAATACTAATTGTTGAAATACCTGGGACTCCCCGGCTATAGCATATTAGCGGCTGTAGTTCAATTTCAGACAATGTGATATTTAAAAGCTATGATGGAGAAGAGTAAGCGAGACAGGATGTTGCAGAGAGAAGGCATCACCGGCTGTAAGTGCCTTTAACGGAATACTTGCCAAA
>JAFABO010000164.1 GCA_023426005.1 Bacillota bacterium
AGCTCAGAGTTTTAAAGCAGGCAAGGCTTGTTAAATTCAGGAAGGACGGAAAGGTTGTCTACTATTCACTTGATGATGAACATGTAAAACACATATTCGATCAGGGTCTTCATCACATTTCAGAATAGTGTAATGAATTTAATGCCTTAAGGCGTAAGGTATATGTTAAAGAGGCTCAGCTCTTTTCCATATACCTTTTTTAATTTATGCGCGTGTCAGAGCTTCCTTGATCACTTATAGAACCAAACCCATTATAGCCCCTTTTATTCATTTGACCCTAATCGCAGCAGCCCCCTTCTCCCGCCGGTGGTGTGTAATTGTCAACCTCACCTTTTACTTCATCAAGGTCAACGTTATTTATGTCATCAACCACCTTCACATAGCCATGAAGCATTCCCATCCAGCACTGGAAGGTGAAATCCTGTTCAGGTGTTAACAAGGGAGTTTCCTTCCGGCTTTGCAGATCAAGCTGCCCCTGGTACTCAGGAAATACTACAACATTATTACAGGAATTTAACTGTTCGGTATTAAATTTAATCTTGGCAGGAATTCCCTTTTGTAAAATTACAACTGCCGGAGAATAGCCATAGTCATTTACGGTAACTGTTACCTCCTGTTGGTTATCGGCTATTTTTGCAAGCTGTATGTCGTCGGTTGGGATTTTCCCTCCTGCAAACTTTGTAGCCTTGGAACCGGCAGCACAGCATCCGCCTCCTCCCAGTACCCCCTCATAACTATCGTCTGCTAAAATATCACCAGCTGCAATATCACTTGCATCCGCACCCGAGATGTCACTGACCACCTTTATGCTGCTGGTGATCATTCCCATCCAGCAGGTATAAACAAAGGTGCCTTCCTGATCGGGTGTAAACTCTATAACGTTATCTCCGGCAGCAAGCTTTTTATTTTCAATGCCGTATTCCGGAATATTTATGCTGTTATTGCAGCCGTTCAGTTCACTTTGAGCCGCAGAAATCGTCCATTTTACGGGTATGCCTTTCTGAACGATTATGGGAGCGTACCGTCCCGATTCAAGCTGGGTATTCACTGTCTGCACATCGCCTTCTAGCTTTGCAATTCCACCGGTGGCAGGCGTTGCTCCAAAAACAATGTTTGTATTGAAGCCGGAAAGCGCCAGACCCCTGTTCAGCATTACAATTCCCAATATCAGCACAAGCGCTGCACTCACTTTCATCATTCTGTGGGTAAACTTACCGCTCAAAAATGAGCTGACTGCTCCAAATCCGAACATGAGCGGGACTGTTCCAAGGCTGAACAGGAACATTGATAAAGCGCCTGCCATTATGCTGCCTGTGCCGAGGGCATATATCTGCATGGCCTGCAGCGGTCCGCAGGGCATCAGCCCATTCAGCAGTCCAACCACCAGCGGACCGCGGCTTCCGCTGTTTTCATGAACTTTTTTGGCAAATATCTTTGGCATCCTGGGGTTCAGTTTTCTGAGTGCAGGGAAAATATTCAGCATATTCAAGCCCATGATAACCATAAAAACACCTGACAATATTGCAACTATACCCTTGGCTGTCCCCGAGAAGCTGATAACCGAACCAAGGCCGCCCACAATACCGCCTACCACGGTATAAGATATTACCCTGCCTCCATTGTACAATAAACTTGGTTTTAGTTTTGCATATTTCGAATCACCGCCAGAAACCTTATACCGGACACAGACAGACAGGTTAATGCCCCCGCACATGGCTACACAGTGCAGAGAGGTCAGCAGCCCTATAAAAAACAATATGCCGTATCCCATGGATTGGTCAACCTGCGGGATAAAATTAAAACCAACGGTATTCTTAACAAGCATGTATAAAGCAAAAATAATTACTACAATACCGGCTATTTGTCCAATTCCCGTTCTGTCGGTGTTTTTGCCCGGCATTTTGGCATCAGTGGTATTTATAGCAATATCCTCCGGCTTGTTTTTTACACTGTAATCCAGTTTTTCAACAGCCTCGATTATTTTATTTAAATCGGTTATATTCAGATCATAAGTAACATACACGTTTGAACTGCTGTAAATAGCTTTTACATCAACTATTCCGTCAAGCTTTTTCAAGGTATTTTCTATCCTTGTTTCACAACCCGTACAGGTCATACCGCCAACTTGAAGAATCTTCCGCATTGTCTTTTGTTCCATACGGTACCTCCCTTCCTTCCTGCTTACCAAAGTTAATTACGGTTGAAGGCTTTCGCCTTCCAGCCGATAGTAATTGACTTTTACTGTAATTATTTTAGCACTAAGTTATGAAGATTTTATGTAGAGAAAAAGGTAATTGCTGCGGAAATATTACCAAAATATATGGAGTTTTCATGTAGATGAAAAAACTGTTCCCATGTGTAACAGTTAAATATAGGAATACATAATATATCATTATGGCAGTAGCTTAAAATGTGTAGTATTCAATCAGGTAAGCCCTTACGCCATCTGACAAAACTATTTAAATGGAGAATACAAGTATGAATGATTTAACTGATTTCTCAAAGTTTCCAACGACTGTTGAAGATTACAACAACGATCTGAAAAAATTATTCCAAAAGTACACAAAGATTTACCCGCCGGAAAAAAGTCCAACCGAAGACAGCCCCGACATAATACCTGCCAATGCTCACGATATGGTCAATTATATTGCCAAATACAGTCTGACAAATTTTGAGATTCAAGCAGTTATGAGACTTGACAGAAGATTGGATTTTAACAAACTTGTCAATGCTGTAAGGTTGTCGATAGATGCGCAGCCTGTCCTCGGCTGCCGTTTTGTTAAAAGTGATCCCCCCTACTGGCAGCGCCTTGAGCTTAACGATAATATGGAGAAGCTCTGCTCTCTGGAGGAGGTGGATAACCCTGAGGAAGGCATCCAAAGGTTCCTGCAAATTTCCATGAATATGGACAAAGATCCGATGCTGTTTGTCAGAGTGGTGCGCTCGGCTGATTATGATACCTTATGTATTAAAATAAACCATGTATGCAGCGATGCAGCCGGCTCAAAAGATTACATCCATCTTCTTGCGGACATTTATTCGAAAATTGACATTGGGAATACTGATTATACACCCATACCCGGCAATCGTGACCGAAATGATCTTGAAAAGCTTAAAGCAGCACTTGGTTATGATACTCCCGCATCGACCTGGGGGCTTCAGCAGCAAATTGCATATCCGACCTGGAACTTTCCCTGGAAAAACAACCATACCGGTGATACGGATTTTTCACTGGGCAGGCTTCCATATGGACAATTGGACATAATGAGCCGTTATTCAAAGGCCAGAGGAGCAACCATCAATGATTTGCTGTTGACGGCAGTATTCAGAGCCCTTTTTCAGATATCCAAACCTCCTTATGGCATACCTATGGACATTCCGGTTACCATTGATCTCAGACGCTACCTTCCCGGTCATAAAGCGGATGCAATAAGGAATCTCTCAGGCGGAATTGTTATAAGAATTGACAGAAGACCTGATGAATCCTTCGAAGAAACCCTGTCAAGAGTCATGACTTTTACAGACGCTATAAAAAGGAAACATCCCAGCATGCTAAATTTAAGCTGGTTGGATTATGTAGAAAAGTTAAGTTTCAGACAGCTTTGTGACTATTACAAATACATGATACAGGTTGCCGAATTGTCCTCACAAAACCCCTTTTATCCTGTTAATTGCTGCTCGCCCGTCCTTTCAAATATCGGGTTTATATCCAGGTCACTTATCAAATTCGGTGAAAGTACAGTAATGGATGCCTACATTGTACCTCCGGTTGTCCGTGCTCCCGGCATACTGCTTGTAGCCGGTACTTATAACGGCATAATGACTCTTGGTGTGGGCTTTTATAAAACCTCGGTTCAAAAGCATGTAATGGACAGCGTCATTGACAAAATTAAAGATCAACTGGTGGAAGGCTGCATGGAATAAATATCTCAGATTATCCTGAAAGTATTGCACATATTACCCCCTGGAAACATAAATTACTATTATTTAATAGCACTTATTATTTGAATGGAGAGTAGGATATGACAGTTAAAGAAAAGCTCAATCTTCTGGAAGAACTACTAATTGTTGAAAAAAATACACTTGATGAAAATGCGGAACTAAGCAGTATCAACGAATGGGATTCCATGGCCGTAATATCGACCATCGCCATGTTTGACAGCATTTTTGGCAGGGAGTTAAAAACAGACGAAATAAAAAACTTTAAAACAGTGAAAGACATTTTGGATCGGATGGAGTGAGGTGTGAAATAATTGGCAACTGGAATACTGAAAAATGTGGAGATCAAGGGTATAGCATGTGCAGTGCCTGATCATGTAGTGAACAACAAGGATTTTTATCAGGTATTCGGTGAGGAAAATGTGGTTAAATTCATTAATATGACCGGTGTAAAACAAAGGCATGTTGCTTATGATGAACAGTGTGCCTCAGACTTGTGCTTTGTTGCGGCTCAAAATATCATGGAAAAATTAAACTGGGAGCCCTCTTCCATAAACGCTCTGATTCTAATAACCCAAACCCCGGATTACGCCGTACCGGCATCTGCATGCGTCCTACAGCACAGACTGGGACTAAGCGAGGACTGTATAGCCTTCGACATTAATCTTGGCTGCTCGGCCTATGTTTATGGCCTATGGCAAGCCGCAACAATGATCTCAACACAAAATATAAACAGAGTGCTCCTGCTTGTTGGAGATACAAGCAATTTCGGAATAAATCCAAATGACAGCGCCACGGCAATGATATTCGGCGACGGAGGTTCGGCCACAGCCATGGAAAAATCAGAAGGTAAAGAAATAAAGTACTTTTTGAAAACCAAAGGCAGCGCTTATAAAGCAATCATGGTACCTGCCGGTCATGCAAGAAGCAGAAGCAAAATCATAACTGATGCAGCCTCCTGTGAATTGACCATGAACGGGGTCGATGTTTTCAACTTTACCATTACAGATGTCCCAAAGGCATTGAACAGTTTTTTTTCAGAATATTCAATCAATAAGGATGAGGTCGATATGTATGTATTTCATCAGGCCAATTTATATATCCTCAAACATCTTTCAAGGAAATTGGGTATCCCTTCCGAAAAAGTACCTGTCTCCATAGACAGATACGGAAATACCAGCGGCGAATCCATACCTCTTACACTTGTGGATGTGTTGGGAGGAGATCAGTCAGAGGGGGATATGAAGGTATTATTGTGCGGCTTTGGTGTGGGCTTGTCCTACGGCGGCATCTATACTGAGATCAAAAAGTCAGCCTGTCTCCCCATGATATATACCAATTATTATTTTAGCGGAGATGAGAAGCAGTGATAAATCCCATGGATCTAAGCGGCAGGAATATACTTGTAACAGGAGCCTCTTCAGGTATCGGCAAAACTATTGCAGTGTACTTGAGCAGGCTTGGAGCAAACGTCATGCTGGCTGCCAGAGATGAAAACAAATTAAAGACAGCCTATAATGATCTGGAGCAGGGCAGCCACTCATATTACTCAATTGATTTAAACAACCTGAATGAAATTGAAGGCATGCTGGATAAAATATGCAGTGACGGCAGGAAGCTCAATGGTATTGTGCATTCTGCAGGAATATCCAAAACCGTGCCCATTCAATTTTTAAAAATCCAGGACCTAAACAGCATTATGTCGGTAAATTTTTATTCTTTTATGGAATTGGTAAAGCATTTCACCAAAAGGAAATATAATGAGACCGGAGGCAGTATTGTGGCTATTTCCTCCATTTCCGGCAAAGTCGGAGCAAGGGGGCTGGCTGCCTACTGCGCCAGCAAAGGGGCGCTTGACAGTGCAATAAGGGCCCTGGCTGTGGAGCTGGCTCCCAGAAATATAAGAATTAACTCCATTGCTCCGGGCATGATAAAAACTCAGATATACGAGGGTCTGCTTGAAGTTGTAAACAACAAGGATTTTGAAACCGATCTGAAGAAAAGACAGTTTATGGGACCTGGGGCACCGGAAGATGTGGCCTCCGCCGCCGCATTTCTCCTCAGCGATGCCTCCGGGTTTATAACCGGTACATCAATGATAGTGGATGGCGGATATCTGGCACACTAGTAGTCTGTCCGACGAAAAATTGTTCAAAGAGGATACCTAACCCATAAAGAACATTATTCCCAAATAGTGGGTGTCTTCAAGTGGGGTTATGGCGTATTTTGGGGTGTTAGTGATTATCCAAATCACTTCTACCTCCCGTTTAAGAACTATTTAAAGGTTAATAGAGGATAAACTCGCAAAATGCGGACTTTTTACTTTAAGTTCACTCTGTTTTTAAAGTCATTTTTCAAAATTAATAGAGGCCGAATATTAATCCGTGTAAATGTCAATAATCTCCACAACAAAGAAAACGGAGGTTATGAAAATGAGACAGTCAAAGAACATTCTTACAGACAAGGAAATGGAACTGGTCAGTCTGCTGGTTAAAGATTGCCAAAGCACTGGTGCATATTTCGGTGGCGTCCGGGTTCTTCCGCATATTCGAGTATCCGGAATTAAAATAAAAAGCTAATATAAAATCTTAGCTTTTAACAATGGGAGCCCAGCTCTCCCATACATAATTCGCTTAATCATCTTCAAACGATTATTGTTACCTTCAACATAACCATTACTAAATG
>JAFABO010000222.1 GCA_023426005.1 Bacillota bacterium
ACTTCATTGGCAGTCTTGGATTTTATAAAATCACCGTGCAGAATGAAATCCTTATCAACTTCCAGGCCATGTTTTTTCATGGTATCAAAGAAGGCTTCATATCTCTGCCTTCCCGAATATGTAGACATTCTTCCCGCCAGCAGCCCAATATCCCTGTGTCCCAAACTTATCAGGTGTTCAACTGCCTGGGCGGCACCTTCATAATCATTAGATCCTATTACTATCAGATTATTGTTATCCGATTTACTTCTCTTTATTTCTTCGGCATCATAATCTATTAAGGCTAACGGGAAACCTCTTTTGGAAACATTGATAAGAACATCCGCTTCCCGCTCGGTCCCGATAACAATTCCCCCGTCAATCCTCTTTTGAAGAAAAATTTCGCTGACTTTATTGTAATCGTTTTCACAATAGACTATATTGACAAGAACATAAAAACCCCGCGCATTAGCACATTCTACCGCCGCATCAACAAATTGGGTAAAATAATTGTTGTTGTACAATCTGTTCGGATTGTCAGTGTCAGCAATGCTGACAATAAATAGTCCGATTGTATCATTTTGTTTTCCGGCCAATACTCTTGCACTGGTATTAGGCTGATAATTGTATTTGGATATTACTTCGAGAACCTTTTTCTTTGTATCCTCAGGTACATTAGAATAATTGTTTATTACTCTGGAAACAGTACTCCTGGATACTCCGGCAATTTTAGCTATTTCTTCACTTTTCATTCAAATCCACCTTATCTGAACTACGGCCTAATGTTTAATTACTTATTTATTAAAATAGGGCTAACGCTATACCAAAGCGCTAGCCCTATTTTACATCTATTTGGTAATTAAATCAAGCTAGAATAAATAAGTATTATCCAATTACTTGCTTGCTAAAAATGCATCAACCTGTTTCTGCATTTCTGCAAGAACATCGTCCATACCAGCAGCCTTAAGTTTCTCAGTGAACTTAGGAAGTACTACTGCAGGATCAGATTTACCGGTTTCAAGACCAGGCATAAACTGTTTCTTAACACCTGTCAAAGCTGCAACTTTAGTTTTAACAGGGTCGGCATTAAAGGTGAAGCCAAGAATCGGTGAAGCTTTTGCTGATTCATTGTAAGCTTTGAATTTATCCCACTTAGCAGTTGCTGAATCAAATTTTTCCGAATCAAAGATGTAGGTGTTGAACTGATTAGCGAACAACCATGCAGTTCCTGTATTGTAGCCGTCTATACCTGCTTGTGTCTGCTTAATCTTAGTATCATTTACCTTGGTGTAATGAGTTCCCTCAATACCGTAGTTGATTAAGTTACAAAGTTCCGGTTCGGTATTGGCTAATTCAAGGAACATCAATGCTCTTTCAGGATTCTTTGAAGACTTGGATATAGCCTGCATTGCACCAGTCATTTCACGAGTAGTAGACATTGGAGCAGTTATATCGATCTGCTGCCATTCAATTCCTGACGAAACACTTTCTTCACCGTCTTTACCAGGTTTTAGTGAAGCTACAGCTGAGAATACCTTTCCAGCTTTTCTGTTTGCCTGCCAGTCGGTGATTGTATCAGCATCTTTTCTGATATAACCTGCCTTGTACCAGTTGTGAAGTGTTGTGAACAAAGTCATTGCTTCAGGACTGCCAAAGTCGTTTAAAACTTTAGTGTCTCTTCCGTCACCATAGATGGCACCCGGTACGTTATCATCAACCATCTTTTCAAAATCAAGAATTCTGTATGCAGATTCTCCTACAACTGTCTGGAAAGGTTCTACTCCAGGTTCTTTTTCCTTGATTATCTTAAGAGCCGGTTCAATGTCCTCAAACTTCTTTATTGTTGACAAATCTATACCGTTCTTGTCAGCAAGTTGCTTGTTGATAAGGAAACCCCAGTTATGGGCCATTTCCTTGTTAGTAGGAATAGCATAAAGTTTTCCGTCAATTGAGGCACCCTTTATAACATTCTCGCCTAATAAAGCTTTGGTCTTTGGAGCGTATTGATCCAACAGTGGAGTAAGATCTACAAAAGCACCCTTTGGAGCATTTTGCAAATAGTTAGCAGCCCAATTAGATGTAAAAGTTATGTCATACTCTTCATTGGAAGCAATCTTTGCACCCATCTTCTGTTCAAAATCATCACCCCAGGTAAAAATGGTCAATTTTAGCGTAGCGTTAATTCTTGGCTGCAACCATTCGTTAACCTTTGCCATAACTGCATCAGTATCCTTGGGTTGACCGTTACCTACAACGTACCACTTCAGTTCTACAGGATCAAGTGCCACTGATGATTCAGCTGCCGATGATTCCGCAGAAACTGATGACGATGCTGCAGCAGAAGTTGTTGATGTTCCAGCCCCGTTATCACTGCTGCCGCATCCAACCACAAAAGTGATTGCCAAGCAGAGAACCAAAAACAAACCTGTTAATCTTTTTGCCTTTTGCATATGAACCTCCTTAAAATTTATAAATATTTATGCCATCCATATATTCAGCGTCGCGCTTTTATATGGTATTAGCCTTTAATGGCGCCAACTGTAAGACCTTTGATAAAATATTTCTGGAAAAAGGGATAAGCCAATATAATAGGGCCGATTGCCAGTACGCACATGGCCATACGGGCTGTTTCAGACGGTAGCTTTGACAATATGCCCGACGTACCCTGCGTTATATTTGAAGCTGTTGCCAAATATTGAATTGCAGCCAAAGTTTTATATAATATGTATTGCAGATTATTAAGCTTGCTGTTTTCAATTAGCATAAGCGGTAGATACCATTCATTCCAGAAGCCCAGTGTCTGGAACAATGCTATGGTCGCCAAACCCGGCTTGGCAAGCGGAATCACTATTTGCAGAAAAGTTCTGAATTCTCCCGCACCATCAATTTTTGCCGATTCAATAATGGAATCAGGTACATTGAGCTGGAAGAAGGTCCTCATTATCATTACATACCAGGCATTGACCAGTGAAGGGATAATATAAGCCAACAAGGTATCGTTGATATGCAGGAAATTTGTATAGACCATATACCAGGGTACCAGACCACCGTTGAATATCATTGTGAAAAAAACTATGAACGAAAATGTATTTCTATATTTGAAGTCCTTTCTGGATATGACATAAGCAAACATTGCAATTATTGCTACACTGCACAAAGTACCTACAATCGTTATCATGATTGATAAGCCATATGCTCTGAGTATTGCATCACCACTTTTTAAAATCCATTTATACGCCTCAAGACTGAAAACTTTAGGTATAAAATTGTAGCCTGATAATACAATTGTATTTTCATCGGTAAATGATATGCCTATTACCAGTAACAGCGGTATGATGCAAACAAGTGAATAAATTATAAAAATTAAATTAAACAACCCATTCCAAAAAGGTGAAACTGTATTTAATAGATTTGAATTTTCTTTTTGTCTCATCTCTTTCCCCCCTAAAACAGTGCTTTTTCCGGATCTATTTTTCTAACTATCAAGTCGGAACTCAAAACTAATATAAAGCCGCACACTGATTGATATAAGCCGGCTGCAGCCGCCATGCCAATATCATTCAAATCCCTTAGGGTGTTGTACACATATGTGTCTATAACCGCAATGGTATCATGCAGAACACCAACATTTCTTGTAACACTGAAGAACAATCCGAAATCTGAGTAGAAAACACGTCCTACCGCAAGGAGAGTTAAGATTACCATTAATGGAGTCAATAAAGGCAGGGTAATTCTCCTGATCTGGTAAAATCTCGAAGCACCGTCAACGGTGGCAGCTTCATAATATTCCTGATCAATACCTGCAATAGCGGCCACGTAAACAACACAGTTGTATCCGGTAAACTTCCACATGTTTACGATTGTCAGAATAAATGGCCATTTGCCTGGGTCGCCGTACCAGGAAGGAAGTGAATCCACATTCATGCCGAGAGCCGGAAGAAGGTTCTTGTTTATAAAACCCTGTTCTTCACTTAATAATGCGAATACGAGATAGCTTACAACTATCCAGGACATGAAATAGGGTAAAAACATGCTTGCCTGATAGAATTTTGATTTGTACCTGCCTTTTATTTCATTCAATATGATCGCAAAGAAAACAGAAATTACCAAGCCAATGGCAATAAATGCAAGATTATAAAGCAGAGTGTTTCTGGTAATTATGAACGCATCCGGGGTTGCCGTAAAGAATTCAAAATTGTCAAAACCGACCCACTCACTTTTCGCAAAGTTTTCAAAAAAACTTCTGCCGAAATATTTGAAATTTTTAAAGGCGATTAACACACCTGCCATCGGTAAATAGTTGTTTAGAAATAAAACGACCAATGCAGGGAGCATCATGATGAATAGTACTTTGTTCTTTTTTAGTTCGTATAAGAACCCGCGTTTATAAATTATTTTTTGCACATTGTCGACCTTCTCCGTAGTGGACGATGTTGTTCCCATGAATAAATGCCACCCTTCATAATGTAGTAAATGTAAATGTGTAAATGTCAAGAACAGGCGTTCACAGTCAAAAATCAACTTATACCTGTTTCCTTAACTATATTTTAATGAATAAGTGGGCAAGACAAAATAGAACAACTTGTTTAAATGTGCAATATCTTGTCTATGCAATAGAGCAAAATAATACAACAAGATATTTACATATATTTTACAGGATTGTTTTTAGACCTATTAGCGTATACACTTTAAGGACATGAAAATAAGACGTTAATGCAAATAGCATTAACAGAACTGAAAACAATGATAGTTTTTATTGTATAACCTGGATTTCCCGGTACTCAGACGGGGATATCCCGGAATGCTTTTTGAAGAGCCTGGAGAAATAGTGTGGGTCCTGGATTCCCACCAGGCTTGCCACTTCATATGATTTATACTTTACATCCTTTAAAAGCTCTTTGGCCTTTTCTATTCTTATATCGTTTAAATAATCCACAAAACTGGTGCCCAATTCTTTCTTAAACATCCTGCTAATGTAGAAGGTAGTTACAAAGGTATGCTCGGCCACTTCATTAAGAGTAACCGGCTCGGCATAATGCTCATTTATGTAATCGACAGCCTTCCTGAGTATCACTCTTATGCTTTTGTTGTTGAAGCTGTTGACTTTTGCAGCTATTTTTAAGGCTACCTCCTGCAGCAGCAGATTTAATTCACCGGTATTTTCATTCTTATCGATTAATTTTACAAGACTGGCGATATCCTTGCCTTCCTCACGCTTTTTATCAGCGTCTGCTGCCAGGACCGATATTCTGATATCATTAATTGCAGACAATGTGGAATAGTAAAAGTTCTTCAGGTAATTTACATTAATATTATTTAAAGAAATGAAATTGCTTATGCTCTGGGATGAAGCTTTCGCTATTCCCTCATTACCTGCTTTTATTCCCTCCAGCAGTTGGTTCTTGTACCTTTCAAGCAAAGAATAGTCGTCAAACTTGAAGAAGGAATTCAAATCACTGTACTGGATTATTGAGTTATTACCGAGATAACCTTTATACTCTAGAGAGTACTGGCATTCCCTGAGTTTTTCAGGCAGTTCGAATACTGTGGAGCCAACTGTACTTACAGCTATTGTGACAGTGAAACCAAATGCATTGTTGATCATTTCCTGCAAATAACTGCTTTTCTCAACTACTTCGGCAAGATTTATTTCACTCCCGGAAACTGTCTGTATGATAAAGCCCACCCTGTTGCCGTTAAGCATTACTACATAGACTCTGTACCTGTCAGTCAGTATTTCCTCAAAGGAATTTATAATTCCAAATTGGTATAAATGCTTGTCATACTGACTTTTATCCAGATTTTCTCCGAATTCATTTTCTATTACAAGAAAGACAAAGTTATCTATGTGCATACCAAATAACTTCATTTTTTCCAGAATTTCATTTTCATTATTATTTATTTCAAAAACTATATCACAAAGTAATTTCTCTTTGAGCAAGGGTACGCTCTGCTCAAAGAGTAATTTAAATTTATCAGTCTCCAAATGTCTGATTTTTTGTTCATTCAGATCCTCAACAGCTCTTCCCAGAACTGCTGTAAGGTTTTCCAGCTTTGTAGGCTTCAAGAGAAAGTCAAAAGCTCCGCATTTAATTGCATCATGTGCATAGTCAAATTCTCTATACCCTGTAATTATTATAACTTTAGAATTTGGAACAATACCTTTGATCTGTTTTATCATATTCAGGCCATCCATTCCAGGCATGCGTATATCAGTCAGAATGATTTCAGGGAGATGCCTTCCTATAATTTCCACTCCTTCGATACCGTCGCTGGCCTCGGCGCAAACCTCACAGTCCAGCTGCTTCCAATTTATTATGTTTTTGATTCCCTTTCTTATGATCGGCTCGTCATCTATTATTACAACCTTATACATGTTCCCTCCCATTTAAAAATGTCATAGATACACTATACACCGGATCATTTGGAAAATGAACTCCTTATATAATTTAGGAAATCATCCCTTGACTGATCCTGCGGTTATCCCCTTGATAAGTGATTTTGAGAATACTAAAAACAGAATAAACATAGGTATTGTGCCAATAACGAGTGCGGCTATCCTGGCGCCGAAATTAGCTCTATACAGTGCGTCAAGTGTGGATAACCCCAATGTAACGGTATATTTCTTCTGGTCGCTGAGCAGCACAAGCGGGATCAGATACGCATTCCATGAAGCCATGAAAGAAAGCATTGCCTGAGACCCCAAAGCCGGTTTGATAAAGGGCACCACAAGTCTGAAGAAAATACCTGCTTCGCTGCACCCGTCGATCCTTCCGCTCTCTATAATTTCAGTCGGAACACCCTGAATTGTATATTGTCTGATCCAGTATACGGCAAAGGCATTTGCGGCAGCCGGTATGATCAGTGAAAGATGGGTGTCGGTCCAGCCTATTTTGTTCATTTCCCATACAAATGCTATTAAACCCAGCTGTGTAGGGAGCATCATTGTGATTAGAACCGTATAATAGGCAAGTTTTTTCAGCTTGAAATCAAACTTTGCCAGCGCGTAACCGCACATAGAGCATATAAAAACCGATAATGCGGTTGCCAGGACTGCAATATAAATACTGTTGAAATAATATCTTCCAAAGCCGGCATTAATAATTACATCTTTCATGTTTATTATGAAGTTATGGCCCGGCAGCAGGTGCAACCCCATAAACAGTTCATTGGAATCATAGGTACTCATAATTACCATAAGGTAAAAAGGTCCCATGGTGAAAATTGCGCAAAGGGCCAATACTACATATAGAATAAAGGAATAGAATTTACTGGTCTGCTCCATCTTTCTCCCTCCCGTTCATAAACTTTAATGATAAAAGTGAGAATACTGCAATTACTACAAACATTCCATATGCAACTGCACTGCCATACCCATACTGTGTATTCTGGAAAGCGGCCTTGCTCATCAGCATGACAAGAGTCATGACACCGCCGTCGGGTCCGCCAGAGTAAGGCCCATACTGGTAATTCCCCTGTGTATATATTATATTGGGCTCGTCAAAGGTCTGAAACCCGCCAATCATTGATGTGATAACCATATAAATGGTAATGGGCTTAATCATTGGAAGCGATATGTTCCAGAAATTATGCCATGCCCTGGCACCATCCACACGTGCCGCTTCATACAGTTCTTCAGGAATTGAAACAAATCCGGCCATAAAGAACAGGACACTGTAACCAAGATATCTCCACAGCATGATTGCCGCAACTACGAATTTTGCCAGGAACGGATCGGACAGCCAATCTATGGGATTTTCAATAATGTGCAGGCCCTGCAGGATGTAATTGATTGTACCGGAACTGCCGCCGTCAAAAAAGAAGGCCCATAGCAAACCTGCTGCAATAGGGATTGTAAGGTAGGGTGCAAATACTGCTGTCTTAAATACTTCCTTGTGCACTACCAGCTTTGAATTTATCATGTATGCTATTATGATAGCCAGTATCAACTGCACCGGTATCAGGAGAAGCATTATCATCCCCGTATTTTTCAGTGCAAGTGCAAACTCCCCATTTTGAAACATTCTCAAATAGTTGTCAACTCCAGCAAATTTGATATCCGTGTAACCATCCCATTCATTAAGACTCATATATAAGGTAAATAAAATAGGGAGCAGGGAGAAAACCATAAACACTAAAAAATACGGTGCCATAAATAAATACGGTGCTGATCTCTTTGATATTTTTTTCATGCGGACCTCCATTCGTGCTCGCACACGACCAGTATAAATTAAAAGGCAAATTGATTTTACCAGGATCAGCAATCCCGGAGAGGATTTTCACCCTCTCCGGATTGCTTCCTTTGTTACTTCAGTTACTATTTCAGTTCAGGAACATTTTTCTTGATATCTGCTATCATGGCATCAACTGCTTCCTGAGCCGTCTTACCTTTTTTGATTTCCTGCAATCCAAGAACGAAGTTAGCTTCCAGGTAGCTGTCATACTTACCCAGGGCCTTAACCTTTACGGCTCCTATATTGTCCATAAAGAACTTACCCACATCCTGATTGCCCCAGTATGGCTCCTGTTTGCTGTAGAAGCCTGGCTTATCCATAAATTCCTTTACAGGAGTTATGTTCATACCAATTTCAAAAGAATTCTTTACGCCATTTTCATTGAGTATCTGATCGTAGATATAGGCCCATGAAGCTTCTTTAACCTTTGAATCCTTCCAGACCGACAAGGCCGTACCGCCCCAGTTGAACATTCCGCCGGGTGCCACCGTTACTCCCCAGTCACCGCTGCCCTTTGTGTCGTTTGGCTCAACAACGTATTTCAGGAACCAGGGTGCAGCAGCAGTAAATACATCTTCATGCTTTGCAAAGGAAGCATTCCAGGCTGGAGTCCAGAAATCATACTTGTTGAGTATTCCGGCTTTCCACATCTTTTCTATAAGCTCGAATGTGGGAAGGTAAACTTCCTGGAACTTGACAGTACCCTCCTGTATGGGATTTGTGGGATTATATCCGTCTACGATGTGGAATATATCCCTTACCGACCTGAAGGCATAAACTTTCTTGCCGCTGATCTTTGCATCCTTAAAAGCATTGATTATATCATCCCAGGTCTTGAATTTGTCGGCTAAAGCTATGGGATCGTCAGTTCCGAAGAGCTCTTTGACCATACTTCTTCTGTACGCTATGCCGGAAGGATTGAATTGGGTAAGTGCTCCAAGCACCACACCTTTGTCATTCATAACCAGGGGCCATGCCTGTTCGGGTACCTTACTCTTGTCAAAGTTGTAAGGAGCCTGTGAAAGGTCGTCAAGTATATTCATATCAAACAGCGTACCTCTGAATCCAATCTCTCCTCTGACTACATCAGGCAGAGCAGTTTTTGCAGCAACTGCAGTCTTCACTTTTTTAACATAGTCGGCACTTGCCACAGGTACTGATTCCACCTTTACCTTCGGATACCTGGTGTAGAAGTCCTCAAGAGTTTCCTTGAGCTGGTCCTGGTTCTCCCAGTTCCACATAACAACCGTTCCTTCTGCATCTGTCAGCTTGCGTGTATCGGGCGACGGTGCAGCCTGGGCTGCCGAAGTTGTGGCAGTTTCAGTATTTGCAGCTGCTGAAGCCGAAGCCGTGGCTATACTTGCGGATGATCCGCCGTCCTTGCTGCCGCAGGCTGCCATGCTAAGTACCATTACACCTGCAAGGACAGCAGTTATTGCCTTTTTTAACATTTTAAAGTCCTCCTTTTTTATATTTCACTCTATGAGTGTTATGCCTAAGGTGTTTACCACCTTTGCAATTTTATTCTATAAAAGGGGGCTTTGTTTCTAAATAGATAATGTTGCTTTATCATTGAATATATTGACAATCTGCCAACAGCAAAATCGGACACAAAAAAAGACACATTACTGGGAAAATGTGCCTTTTTTAAATGAACCCGCTTTCATTTTCTTATTTTTTCAACTTAGCTTTTATCCGGAATGGATATATACAATAATATATAAATAAGGTCAATTTTGAACAACAATATATTTAACTCCCGCTATTTTAGAGTAATGGACTCCCGATATTCCGAAGGCGTCATACCCGAATATTTTTTAAAAAGCTTGGAAAAATAATGCGGGTCCGAGATCCCTACTATCTCCGCAACTTCATAGGTCTTATATTTGACATCCTTGAGCAATTCCTTGGATTTTTCTATTCTTACGTCATTGAGATAGTCAACAAAGCTCTTGCCAAGCTCCTTCTTGAACATCCTGCTTATGTAAAACGTGCTCACATAGATATTTTCAGCCACTTCATTAAGAGTGACCTGTTCACTGTAATGCTCCTGAATATAATCTATGGCTTTTCTGAGAATAAGTTTTATGCTCTTGTTGTTGAAATTGTTAACCTTCTCGGCAATTCTTACGGCCACATCCTCCAATAATGAATTCAATTCTTCGGCGCTTTCGCTTTTTTCTATGAGTTTAAGGAGACTGGCAATATCCCTGCCTTCCTCGTGTTTCTTATCCACTTCAACAGCTGAGACGGAAATTCTGATATTATTGATTGAGGACAAGGTGGTATAGTAGAAATTTTTCATATAATTGATATTGATTTTGTTAGTTGTAACATATCTGGCTATATTTTGAGTGGTAACTCTTACAAGTCCCTCGTTTCCGGATTTTATACTCTCCAGCAGCTGTTTTTGGTACTTGTCAAGCGTTGAATAATCTTCATATCTGAAAAAAGAATTCAAGTCACTGTACTGTATGATTGAATTAGTGCCCATATAGCTTTTATACTCCAGGGAACCCAAACATTCCTTTAATTTTTCGGGCAATTCCATGGCCGAGACCCCGCCCGAGCTGACGGCTATTGTGACGGTAAAACCAAATCCATTATTTATTACTTCCTGAAGATAACTGCATTTTTCACTTACCTCCTCTATATCCAATGGCACCCTGTCAGGCTTCTGTATAATAAAACCCACCCTGCTGCTGTTGAGCATTATGGACAGGACCTCGTACTTTTCGGCAAATATCTCCTCAAAGGAGTTAACAATACCGAACTGGTAAAGATGTTTGTCATACTGGGAGCTGTTGGATTTTTCATCATAGTCATTTTCCATAACAACCAGTACAAAGTTCTTTACACTGATGCTGAAAAGCTTCATTTTCTCGGTTATTTCATATTCACTGGTATTCAGTCCGTAGATAATATCATAGAGGAGCTTTTCTCTTAGAATCGGTATACTTTGTTCAAACAGGACTTTAAACCTGTCTATTTCCATATGCCTTATTTTCTGATCATTGATTTCATTTACCGCTCTTGTAAGGACCGCAGTAAGTTCCTCAATCTTTGAAGGCTTAAGCAAAAAATCAAAGGCACCGAATTTGATGGCCTCCTGTACATAGTCAAAATCCCTGTATCCGGTAAGGATTATTATCTTTGAATAGGGCACAATCCCTTTTACCTGTTTTATCATACTTAAGCCATCCATGCCCGGCATACGGATATCAGTAATAATTATCTCGGGCAGATATTTTTTTATCAGCTCAATACCCTCAATGCCATCACTTGCATCTGCACATACTTCACAGTCCAGCTGTTTCCAATTGACAATGTTTTTTATTCCTTTTCTAATGATGGATTCATCATCAATTATTAGTACTTTGTACATAAAAACCCTCCTTTTTATAACTCTGTGCAGGTAAAGTAACAGATACTTTTGTGTAGATATTCAATTTGCTTTCAAGATTTATACCATACTTTTCGCCGTAAAAGAGCTTAATCCTTCTGTTAACATTATCAATGCCGATACTTTTATTCTTTTTATTGCTCAAAGATTTAAAATATGTATCGTTATCCATTTCCAGACCTTTATTTAATTTTATAAGTTCGTCTGTCGATATCCCGTTGCCATTGTCAATTACTTCTATTATAAGCAATTCCCCGCGTATACTGGCCGTGAGTGTTATGATCCCTTTTCCCCTGCTGTTTTCCACCCCATGGTATACCGCATTTTCTATAAGCGGCTGTATCAGAAGCCTTGGTATTTTTATGTAAAGTACTTTGGGATCTACTTCCTTGTTAAGGCTGATCCTGTCTTCAAATCTTCTCTTGAGCAGGGCTATATATTTATCAATATACATGAATTCCTCTTCAATTGTTATGAGCCTGTCGTCCCTTCCGATACTTGCTTCCAGCAAAGTGGAGAGATCCGATACGGTGCTGCTTATCTCAGGAACATTGTTCAACTGGGCCATCCAGTTGATGGATTCCAGAGTGTTGAAAAGGAAATGGGGATTTATCTGCGACTGCAATGCTTTTAGTTCTGCCTCCTTGCGGGTAATTTGCTCTCTGTATATCCAGGTGACCAGATGATCAATTTCTTTTGTCATGTTGTTGAAAGTTTTATGTAAAAACCCCAGCTCATCTTTTCTTTCTATCTCTATATAGCTGTCGGATATATTGTCGATATTCATTCCTTTCATGGCCTTAACCAGCTGGTTTATGGGCTTGATCATATCAAAGGACATAAATATACTCACAACAGACAATATCAAAATTGAGCCCATGCATAACAATATAATTCTATTTCTGAGAGTTTCCACATCCGAATAAAGCTGATTCAGTGGAATGTAAGTGACTATCCTCCACTTGGGTTCGGATAGGTAGGTATGTGCAACAAAGATATTATTTTTCTTATCTACAAAAGAATTTTTTTCATTGGGAATATCCTGAATAACCTTTTTAAATTTGTCCAGAGCGGCTTTATTTTTATATATAATGATTTCATTATCCGAGGATAGAATTGTGGTGTTCTGCATTACCTCCGATTCAAGGCCCTGAAGCACAAAATCAAAGAACTCCATATTGATTTCCACAACAAGCAGTCCTATTTCCTTGTAATTATCCCTGTTGTAAATCATTCTGACCAAATAAGAATTCTGTACAACTCCGTTTTTGGTGTTAAAAAACCATACTGCCTTACCATTGGCTTGAGCAGCTGATTTTGTAATTTCGGTATATTTCTGCAAAACTATGGATTTGATATTTGATCCGTCGGATGTATTGTTGTTATCATATATAAAAAACCGTTTTTTATTTGTTACAATACACATGGACTGTATTTCAGTCCTGGTCATTACAGCATTAAGGAATACATTATTGAGCTTGCTCCCTACCTCATAGCTGTACAGCATGTTTATATTATTGCTGTCGTCGTTCATGAGCGCTTCATAGATACTTTCATCGCTGCTCAGGTCCTGGGATATGATGTTAAGATTTCTGACGGTATCCTGGAGTCTGAGCTCAATAAGGCTCAATATATCCTTGGAGTATGAAAGGGATTTATTTGTAATGATTTCTTCGGAGCTCTTGAAGCTGAAAAATCCTATAAAAACAAGAGGTACCAATATCTGTATATATAATACCAACAACAGTTTTTTCTTTATAGAAATGTTTCTGTAAAATTGTAAAGCATTCATTAGTTTTGAAAACATTTCTGAAGTAATTTTATTCCACATTTTGACCCCTTAGTTATGTATTTTTACCAAAGTCAATTACGGTTCAAAGACTTCTCCTTCCAGTCGAATTATGCTTTCAAGCCGGCTTTGAACGCAGTTTGGGTTTGAATTTGATTTTAAGAATGATCAAATAATAAAGTTGATTCCTTAATTTGATTGAATTTTCTCCACAGCCTGCTTCCAGATTTCCTCAGCAGTCTTTTTCCCCTCCAGGAAGTAGGGGAACTGCTTTATAACTATGTCATTCCAGGCACTTCTATCTATTACATGATCGGGAATTGACGTCTTGTTTTCCTCCAGCGTCTTTTCATATAAATCGATACTTTGCTGTGCCAGTGAACTATAGGGTGTTTCCTGCTGGATTTTAAGATTGCTCAATAAGGCAGTTTTCTCATAGAAAAATGTAGCCGTTTCCCTGGAGGTAAGATATTTCAACAACAAGATGGTATTCCCCTCTCCGCTTGGAGTATCCCAGGCACTGCTGCTGATATAAAAGGTTCCGCCACCCAGTCCGGTGGGAATTTTGGGACTGTTGTTATTTATTGATGGGAAGGGAATCATTTCAACACTCTCATCGTATTTGTCAAAATACGGTATGAACCAGGAACCCTGAACTATCATTGCCGCCTGTTTTGAAAAAAACAGCTGGTTTCTCTCATTGCTGTTGAGAGTAAGTGCATCTTTGGGAAAAGCCTTCATATCGTACAGCTCTTTCAGGTACTTCATTGCATCGATATAATATTCATTGATCTTTCCGTCCGCAATGCTTTCCTCAACACCCTTGCTGCCGCCCAGGTTGGCAATCATGTTCTGGTATATATAGGAGCCTTCTGCCGAAGAATTATAGGCTATGGGTATTATACCGTTTGCTTTGAATTTTGTAATAGCTGTTTTAAGTTCCTCATAATTTTCAGGTATTTTAATCTGATATTTGTTAAAGAGATCCTTATTGATAAACAGTCCCTCAAATACCAATTCGAACGGAATTCCGTATATCCTGTTCTCATAGGTTGTGTGGGAGAAACTGGACTCCTTGAAACTGTCCATCCAGCTCCTGTCTTCCTTTAATTTGCCTGTAAGATCAGCCACCTTATTTGCCTTTATGAGATATTTTATGTCTGAGCCCGGCCAAAGACCAAAAACATCAGGTTCATTCCCTGATGCGAATCTGGTCTTAAGAGTCGGTAAATATTCATCCCCAAATATTGATTGATTTGATACCTTGATAGTACTGTTTTCATTTTCAAACCGGGCTATTATTTCTTTTAAACTTCCGGCTTTACTGTCAACACCACCCCAGGAAGTCATTAATTCGATTGTGGTGCTTATAGTTGGTAATACAGGAGTTTTTGACTTATCAGTTCCGTTTGTTATGCCACCTGCACACGCGACCATTGAAATACAAAATATAGCGGCAGCTACAATACTCAAAAGCCTTTTTGAGTATTTCATGAATTTCACCTCACTCTACACAGATTTAAAGACAGCATCATTCAGGAATGGCAGTAAAGAAATATATCATATACAGTTATTATAATTATTTATCAGTACTATTTGCAACAATAAAGTGAAAAAAGCTGCGCGGAAAACTGTGTTCCGGCAGCTTTTTTCACTTTATTAAATAATTGATAACTTTATTTCATTGTTTTCCTCCAGATCCACACCAACAAGTGAACCCTCTTTTATAGTTCCCTTCAGGTACTCCTCGGACAACCTGTCTTCAATATAGTTCTGAATGGCACGTCTTAAAGGTCTTGCACCAAACTTGACGTCATAGCCTTTTTCAAGTATAAATTCTTTCACTCTGTCGGATATATTTACTCTTATATCCTTATCTCTCGCCTCGGCATATACCTCTTCAAGCATTAATTCTATTATTTGCTTAAGCTCCTCATGGTTAAGCTCGGTAAATACAATTACCTCATCAATCCTGTTTAAAAACTCAGGCCTGAAGGTTTCTTTGAGTACATCCTTTACCTTGCTTTCCAGAGAGGCATAAGCATTGTTTGCAAAACCGATACCGCTTGACTTAAAGTTTGTTCCGGCATTTGACGTCATAATTATTATCGTATTTTCAAAACTTACGGTTCTTCCATGGCTGTCTGTCAGCCTGCCGTCCTCAAGTATCTGAAGCAGCATGTTGAATACATCGGGATGGGCCTTTTCAATTTCGTCCATCAAAATTACCGAATAGGGTTTTCTTCTAACCTTTTCCGTAAGCTGTCCTGCATCATCATATCCCACATACCCCGGAGGCGAACCTATGAGTTTGGACACAGTGTGTTTCTCCATATATTCGGACATATCAAGCCTTATCAGAGCTTCCTCACTCTCAAACAATTCCATGGCCAATGCCCTTACAAGTTCAGTTTTACCTACGCCGGTAGGGCCTACGAATATGAAGGAAGCCGGCTTTTTCTTTTTTTTGAAGCCTGATCTGCTTCTTCTGATTGCCCTTGAAACGCCTTCAACAGCCTTGCTCTGACCTATTACACGCTTGTGAAGCCGGACTTCAAGGTTGATGAGCTTTTCCGATTCCTCCTCGCTGAGTCTTTGGATAGGAATTTTGGTCCAGGCTTCAATAACACTTGCAATATCGTCTATTGTCAGCTCAACATCCTTACTTGTATCTTCGATGTCTTTTATAAGTCCAATGAGCTTGCATTCGTGAACCTTTAAATCGGCTGCCTTCTGATAATCTTCTATGGAGTCCGCCGATATAGCGGTTTCCTTTTCTTCCTGGACTCTGCGGAGCTCATCCTTGTAAGATTGGAGTTCTACAAGTTTTACATTTCTGAGGTTTGCCCTTGAACCTGCTTCGTCAATAACGTCAATTGCCTTGTCAGGCAGCATTCTGTCCGTTATATATCTTTCAGCATAGTTAACAGCCGCCTTAACTATTTCACCGCTGATCTTTACTCTGTGATATTCTTCATAATAATGCTTTATCCCCATCAATATTTCAATGGACTCCTCTATTGAAGGCTCATCCACTATAACAGGCTGGAATCTTCTTTCCAGGGCCGAATCCTTTTCTATATGCTTTCTGTACTCATTGAGGGTTGTGGCTCCGATTACCTGTATCTCGCCTCTCGACAAAGCCGGTTTGAGTATGTTGGCCGCATTCATGGCACCTTCTGCTTCCCCGGCTCCCATAATATTGTGAAGCTCATCTATAACAAGAATTATATTTCCAAAAGATTTGGCTTCTTCTATGATTCCTTTCATTCTGCTTTCAAATTGGCCTCTGAACTGAGTACCGGCTACAATGCTTGTCATATCAAGCAGATAAACCTCTGAATTAAACAGTTTCTGAGGAACGCTCTTTTCGGCGATTCTGACGGCCAATCCTTCGGCTATGGCAGTTTTTCCCACACCTGGTTCTCCGATAAGCACAGGATTATTTTTCGTCCTCCTGTTCAATATCTGTATAACTCTTTCTATCTCCCTGTTTCTTCCGATTACCCTGTCTATAGCACCATCTTTTGCCCTATCGATCAGGTTTGTCCCGTACATATCAAGGTACTTTTTCTTTTTAGCAACCTTTTTATCCTGTACCTTGGTCCTGGTTGAATTCTTATCCTTATCTTCCCCAGTGCCTTTATCCTGGTTACTGACAGCCGGTACCTCAGCGCTTTGATTGCCGGCTGCTTTGGGGAAAGCTTTATTAAGCATTCCGAAAAACGGATTTGTCTGATTTACATCTCCCGTATCCGTCTGCAAAGCCTCCAACAACTCGTTGCCCTCCATATCTTCAAGCATATCGCCAACCTGCTTGCTGATATTGTCAAGCTCATCCTCCGTCATTCCAGTCTGTGATAAAAGCTGATCTATGGGCTGTAAATTCTGCTTTCTTGCACAGCTGACACAAAGGCCCTCCTGTACCTGCCTCCCATCAACTATTTTAGTCACAAAAACAACTGCTATATTTTTATTGCATATTGAGCATTTTATCATATTGACCTCCATTGATATTTAAATAAACCGTGTTGTTGTGAGGCCACTATTTTGACCTCCCATAGCTAGAGTACATTCCATTCCTGCTAATTTCTCCAATAGCACTATTATAACCGCTTATGGAGGTTATGATAGTGACTCTCTTTCAGCATAAAAATAAACTTTATTAATGCATGGGTCAATATTTTACCTCTTGTCCGGTCTTATTACTATTTATGTGATGCACATAATATATACCACTTATACCGGTATATATAACCGTTATATTATTTTTTCAATATATAGAACTAGAAATACCGTCTTACAACTTTATATATACATATATACTATATTATTTCCAAAAATGTCTATAATTTTTTAAATTTTATACTTTTCCTTTTCCTCCAATATGTTTTTAATAGTATAACATAAGTATACTTCCGGGTCTAACAGGTTTTCAGTTGTTTTTGCTACTATTAAGTTATATTCGTTATTAATTGCAAAACAAATTAATGAACCGTGTCTATAGTCTTTATTGCGTGTGTATACGTCCATAATCCCTGTTTTGATTTTTCAATATGTAAATATTCTGTTACCAAAATTAAAAAAATTGGAAAAAAGGAAACGGCAAATTAAACCAGGCTTAATCTACCGTTTCCTCTATTGAGTATAGAATTAAATTTTATGTCCTGTTTATTTCAGATAAATATCTTGAATATGGTAGTTATAAATGCACCTATTAAAGCGGATACAGGAATGGTAATTACCCAGGCCCAAACTATGTTTCTTACAAGGGACCACTTAACGGCCGACAGCCTCTTAGAGGCTCCGACGCCCATTATTGATGATGAGATAACATGGGTTGTACTGACAGGAGCTCCAAAATGTGTCATGGTCTCTATGACAATGGCAGCACCTGTTTCAGCCGCAAAGCCGCCGATAGGCTGCAGCCTGATCATATTGACCCCTATGGTCTTGATTATTTTCCAGCCTCCGATGGAGGTTCCCAGGGCCATTGATAACGCACAGGCCACCATAACCCAGGGCTGTACCCCCGTATGCCCGCCGTTCAAGCCTGCACCCACCAGAGCCAATGTTATGATACCCATCGATTTCTGAGCATCGTTATTACCATGGGAATAAGCCATAAATGCCGCAGATATTATCTGTAATTTTGAAAACCATTTGTTTATAAATGTCGGAGTTAAACTACGGAGTAATTTGTATAGTAAGGTCATAAATAAAAAACCCATACCAAAACCAATAAACGGAGAGGTTACCAAAGGTAATACTACCTTTTCCCAGACCCCCTGCCATTTTACAATGCTTATGCCCCCTGAATAGGCAATTGCAGATCCCACCAGAGCTCCGATCAAAGCATGTGACGAACTGCTGGGAATTCCAAAATACCAGGTTATCAAATCCCATATAATTGCTGCAATAATAGTCGCAATTATTACATATTGCCCTTTAATCATATCGCCGTCCACCAAACCGTTGGTTATGGTATGGGCAACCTTGCTGCTGGTCAGCGCACCTACAAAATTTAATACTGCCGACATAAGTATTGCTTGCCTTGGAGACAGCACTCTCGTTGAAACAGATGTAGCGATAGAATTTGCAGTATCGTGAAAGCCGTTTATAAAATCAAATCCCAGTGCCAATACGACAACAGCTATCAATGAAACACTAAGCATTTTTCATTACAACCCCTTCTACTATATTGGCAACATCTTCACATGCATCTATTGTATTTTCCAGCAACTCAAATATCGCCTTCCATTTTATTACCTCAACAGCATCGGTTTCGGACATGAACAGGCTGGCCATGGCATCTCTGAAAATGGTATCTGCTTCATCCTCGACATTGTTCACTTCAATAATTTTCTTCTGAAGCTGCTTGCTCTTCTTCATATTTTTTACTTCGATCATTACATTTCTCAGTTCCCCGGTGGCCTTTACAATCAGCTTTGTAAGGGTAAGCGCTTCCGGTCTTACTTCCTTAACATTGAACATGCTGAAGCGGTGAGCTGCACTCTCAATATCATCGGTAATGTTATCAAGTTCTTTGGCAATGGTAAAAATATCTTCCCTGTCAATAGGAGTAATAAAGGATT
>JAFABO010000014.1 GCA_023426005.1 Bacillota bacterium
TTTGCCGGATGTTCTTGTACTTAGGCACAGACTTACCAGGAACATAATGCATGTACCGAAAGGAGGTGTAAAGGATGCTGAACATACTATCAAAGATAGCGAACAGAATTAAAGTTCCAAGGTTCGAGGCTTTTCTTGAAAATCTGGAACAGAGAAACTACATACCCGTAAATTCAAATGTTACAGTTGGTGATTGCCTGTTGGCTTGTCAAATGGGCTACAGAGTGGAAGTTTCAAATGGCAGAGTCAAAGCTATTAAAAAAGAAAAAGCACCTAAAAGGCGCTAAAAAACTATCAATTCCAGTATAGTATACCACTGGAGAAAGAGTGAGGTCAACATGTTTATAACGAAAAAGCTTTTAAAAGAAAAAGGTGCTTGTGGCGCAGGTGCTAGGATATTTATTGATCGCTTCCCAGAGGGAGCAGAATATCAGACCATTCTTGATGCACTTGCCGCAGAAAACAATTATGAATGGGCTAGTTGGTTAATGGACCGATTCGGTACTACAGACACAGCTATGGAGGTTAATGAAATAAATATCGATGCAAGTCTTTTCTTTGCAGGAAAAATTATTGTTAAGGGAACTTTGGAAATAGCGAGACGGCTTTTGGCAGGCGATGGTATTAAGGCAGGCGGGGGTATCAAGGCAGGCGATGGTATCAAGGCAGGCCGGGGTATCAAGGCAGGCTGGGGTATCAAGGCAGGCCGGGGTATCAGGGCAGGCTGGGGTATCGAGGCAGGAGATGATATCGAGGCAGGCTGGGGTATTGAGGCAGGCTGGGGTATTGAGGCAGGAGATGATATCGATGCAGGCTGGGGTATCAAGGCAGGAGAGGATATCAAGGCAGGCCGGGGTATCGGGGCAGGAGATGATATCGAGGCAGGCGACGACTTTGGAGTATATGCTGGATTAAAAATTAGGATCGGTAAGAAGAAAGAGTACGCCACTATCAGGGCTAAAGAAAAGCCCAAGAATATTATTTGCGGCGAGTTTGTTGAAGGAACTGAAGAAAATTTAATTATAGAAGGAGCGTAATATTTATGGAAATCACAGTAAATGTAAACGTAAGTGCACCGGAGCTGTCATCAGCTCTCAATAATTTAGCATTAGCTATGGGCGGTAGAGTAATTACATCCGCCGAATCAACTAAAGACGAAGCTAAGAAAGCCACAAACTCTAAGGCAGATAAGAAGGAAAAACCACAAAAAGATACTGAACCTGAAAAGACTGATGAAAAGCCTAGCGATTCTGAAAAATCAGATGAGCCAGCTATTACTCTTCTCGATGTTAGAGCCAAACTCACAGAACTGACTCGTGCTGGTAAGCCAGTAAAAGAACTTATTACTAAATTTGGTGCATCCAAGTTATCTGAAATTCCCCCTGAAAAGTTTGCGGAAGTACTGAAAGAAGCGGAGGGGTTATAATGGGCCACAGTGAAAGAGCTCATGCCCTGCTATCAGCATCTGGCTCTAAACGCTGGATGAATTGTCCCCCAAGTCCAAGATTGGAGGAACAGTTCCCGGAAAGTCAGAGTGACTATGCAGCAGAAGGAACCTTTGCACACAGCCTGGCAGAACACTTGCTAAGAGGTAATCTGACTACAGAGATAAAGCCCAGTATATATAAGAAGAAACTGGCAGAACTGCAGAAAGATCCGTTGTACAGTCAAAGCATGCTGGAGTACATAGAACAGTATAAGACAATTGTAGGTGAGAAGTATCTTGATTTGAAGAAGGATTATCCGGATACCTTTGTAATGCTGGAGCAGCGATTGGATTTTTCTGAATGGGTACCCGATGGATTTGGAACGGGGGACGTTGTTATTATATCCCCAGGAGTGATTGAGATTGTGGATCTGAAATATGGTCAAGGTGTTCCAGTATCAGCAGTCGGTAATACGCAGATGAGGCTATATGCTTTAGGTGCTGTCAACGAATATAGTATGCTATATGACTTTGATAAAGTCAGGATGACAATTATACAACCAAGGCTTGACAGCATTTCTGAGGATGAAATATCAGTACAGGAACTACTTGACTGGGGGGAAACTGTAGTAAAACCAACAGCAGCTAAAGCCAATGCTGGCGAAGGGGAGTACAAATCTGGAGATCACTGCCGGTTTTGCCGGGCTAAAGCTGTTTGCAAAAAAAGGGCTGAGGATAATCTGGAATTGGCAAAATACGAGTTTCAGAATCCCAACGTACTTACACATGATGAAATAGCAGAGATTCTGGCTAAAGCAGCAGAACTCCAAAAATGGGCATCCGACGTTTCGGACTATGCACTTGATCAGGCAGAGAATCACGGAGTCAGGTTCCCAGGTTGGAAACTGGTTGAGGGTAGGAGTAACAGGAAGTACACCGATAAGGAAGCAGTAGCCGCAAAGCTTAAGGAGGAGGGCTATTCCTCAGAAGTTATCTATCAACCTCAAGAAATATGGGGCATCACGGATATGGAAAAGAAAATCGGTAAAAAACTATTTGCTGATTATCTCAAAGACCTTGTCATCAAGCCTGCAGGTAAAGCCACTCTTGCTAAAGAGAGTGACCCACGCCCTGAGTTATCCTCAGTGGCATCAGCAGTAAAAGATTTTGACGATGATATTTTAAATTAAAAAGGAGATAAAAAAATTATGGCGATTACAAATACAGACACTAAGGTTATCACAGGAAAGGTAAGACTTTCATATGCACACTTATTCACTCCGGCGGCTATTGATGACAGCCAGGACCCCAAATATAGCGCATGCTTGCTGATCCCAAAGTCAGACAAGGAAACTGTTAAAAAAATTAAGGCCGCTATCGAAGCTGCAAAACAAGCAGGTGCTGACAAAATCAAAGATAAAAGCGGAAAAATTCCAGCCAATCTAAAAACCCCACTGCGTGACGGTGATGAAGAAAGGGCCGAAGATAATCCGGAGTATGCCGGACATTACTTTATTAATGCATCCAGCAAGCAAAAGCCAGGTATCATTGACCGATACAAGAACGAAATTACCGATAGTACAGAGGTCTACAGCGGATGCTATGCAAGGGCCAGTGTTAACTTCTACGCATTCAACACTGCTGGTAATAAGGGAATAGCCTGCGGACTCAACAACGTTCAGAAAATAGCAGATGGCGATTACCTGGGAGGAAGGTCCAGAGCCGAGGATGACTTTGACGAAATAGAGGACGATGACGGCGATTTACTGGATTAATCAGATATGGGGATTCGCAAGAGTCCCCTTTCCTTCTAATTTAAGTCTATTACGCGCGAATGGGGGGTGGCCACAAACGTTGAATAAAGAGGTTAATCAAATAATTAAAGACTATAAACCGCATGATGGATTTTTTGATTTGTCCGAACAACCCAAAACGCTATCGAAAGCAGAATACGCAAAAGTGCTCAATATCCAAAATTTCCTTGCTTCGTACAGAGGTAAAGAAAAGTATATCAAAAAACAGCATCCAAGCCAGTGGAGAAAATTACTGAGTATGTCTGCTCAATTACAACAGATTATATTTCAGCATTGGGGAAATAGCGTATTTGATTCGTAAAATAAGTCTATTACGCACCAAGAAAGTTGAGGAATAATGTGAGAGATACTATAAAAGAATGGAAAAATGAATGGATTGAAACCAATGGAGAAACAGATGAATTAGAAGTATTAATAAGCAACACTAATTCAGATACGGATGGATATATTTACGAGGGAAGTTTTTCAAATATACCAGCGGAATTAGAAGAAAAGAAAGTTGCTGATTGGGGTAAGGTTCTTACTTCAACTGTTCCTGCTAGAACTGGAGCATATTCATTAAAAGTTTTGGCAAAATGAATAAAAGCTGCTGCATGGCGGTGAACTATTATGAAGTGGAGGTAAAAGGATATGAAAAAAGCTGATGCAGAAAAAAAGCTACTTGAATACATCAAAGAAAATGGGCTTCAAGGTTATTCTGAAATGAATGGAGAAGGGCGGCACTATAATGACTGTTACTTTTGCTTTAACTTGAAAAACGGAGAACAGCGGTTTTGGACTAATCCAAGCGACGAGTTTAAATCTGAACTTGGGATTTTGTAAGATGCGTGCGTAGTTTGAAGTAGTTTGAATATGAAAGTGAGGGAGAGTAATGAAAACTTGGTCAAAAATGATTTATGAAAATCATTATACAAGTAATTCAAAATGGGGACAAAAAATAGAAAGTTATATTAAAATTGAACGACATTTCGATTTTAAAGAAGGTTTGAGATATTCAGTAACAGTTCCAAACTTTGCATGCTGTAAAAGAAAATTAAAAGATGCAATGCTATGGGCTATGGAACATGAAAGTATCGGAATGGCTAAATATAACGGTTTAAAAGAAAAATGCTATTCAAAAAATCTATGGAATCAAATTTGTTAAGTCGCGAAATGAATAAAATACGGCCTTATGAGCCAAATTTGGTAAAAGCTGCATGGAATGTGTTCGGTGACAGCTATAGATACCGCCAGCAGTACAACGATTATAAAAAAAAAGAAATAAGGTACTGTCTGCTAAAAAAGGCTTAACTCAAAAGAAAAGTCCAAAGCAGACTGGTATGAAAGGTACATAACATAGGCTTTTTTTTTGGGGGTGGGGTAAATGAAAAAAATACTTTCAATAGATATAGAAACGTACAGTAGCGTAGACCTTATAAAATGTGGGGTTTACAGATATGTTGAAGCTCCAGACTTTGAAATACTTCTCTTTGCATACGCATACGACGATGAGCCTATAACCGTAATTGATCTGGCAGACTTTGAAGAGTTACCGGAACCTGTAAGGCATGATCTTCAAAATCCAAACGTAATAAAAGCCGCCTACAACGCCAACTTTGAAAGAACCTGTTTAGCAAAATTCTACACAATAACAATGTTTCCAGAACAATGGAGATGTACTTCTGTTCATGCTCTAACTTTGGGATTACCCAGTAGCCTGGATGGAGTGGCGAAGGTCCTTAAGGTAGATGCCCAGAAGGACACGGCAGGTAAAAACCTTATAAGATACTTCTCAGTTCCCTGTAAACCTACAAAAGTTAATGGTGGCAGAACTCGTAATTTACCCCACCATGCACCGGATAAATGGCAGCAGTTCAAGGCATATAACAAGCAGGATGTTGAGGTTGAGAGAACCATCAGAAAAGTTATTGAAAAATATCCTGTTCCTGAAAATGAATGGGAATTGTGGGCATTAGATCAGAAAATCAATGATACCGGCGTGAGACTTGATACGGTACTCGTGCAACAGGCTCTTAAATGTGATGCAGAATATGCAGCCAGACTCGAGGCAGAGGCAAAGGAACTTACAGGCCTTGAAAATCCAAATAGCCCGGTTCAATTAACAGGATGGCTCAAAGAGCAAGGACTGATTGTAGATAACGGACTGGGAAAAGACTTTATACCTCAACTACTGGACCAAGCACAGGGGGATGAGGATGTAACCAGAATGCTTGAGCTGCGGAAAGAGATGTCAAAGACCAGCACCAAAAAGTATGAAGCTATGGAACGTGCAATGTGTTCAGACGATAGAGCAAGGGGACTGCTGCAGTTCTGCGGTGCCAATCGTACGTGGCGCTGGGCAGGAAGATTGATTCAGGTACAAAACCTGCCGCAGAACAAAATACCGGATTTAGGTGTAGCCAGACAACTACTTAGGGAAGGAGAGTTTGAAGCAATAGAACTTCTTTTCGGCAGCCCACCATTTGTATTGTCACAGCTTATCAGGACAGCTTTTATCCCATCCGAAGGGTGTCGATTTATAGTATCTGACTTTGCAGCAATCGAGGCCAGAGTAATAGCCTGGCTGGCTGGTGAGTCATGGCGAATGAAAGTATTCCAGAGTCACGGAAAGATATATGAGGCCTCAGCTTCCCAGATGTTTCATGTACCAATAGAAGAAATCACCAAAGGGAATCCACTCAGGCAAAAAGGGAAGATCGCAGAGCTGGCTCTTGGGTATGGCGGGAGTGTTGGAGCCCTTGAGGCAATGGGAGCCTTAAAAATGGGGCTGGATGCAGATGAACTCCCTGACCTCGTAACAGCGTGGCGTAGAGCTAATCCTAAAATCGTTAAATTCTGGTGGGATGTAGATAAAGCGGCAATGGCAGCTGTAAGAGATCACCGAACAATAAGAATCCAATATGGGATAACCTTCTCCTACCAAGATGGTTACATGTTTATCAAATTACCGTCAGGGCGTAAGCTGGCATATGTAAAACCTCAAATAAGGGAAGGGAAATTCGGACGTCCGGCACTTACATATGAGGGAATGGACCAGGTAAAAAAGACATGGGAAAGGATAGACACCTATGGCCCCAAACTGGTCGAAAACATAGTGCAGGCTGTAGCAAGGGATTGTTTAGCGGTTAATATGATACGACTTGACAATGCCGGCTATGACATCAGAATGCACGTCCATGATGAGGTCATTCTGGATGTACCTAATACTGATACTGAGGCTCTTACAGAAGTAAATGAAATGATGAGCCAGTATATAGATTGGGCGCCGGGATTGCCACTTAGGGCAGATGGATATGAAACAGAGTTTTATAAAAAAGATTAGGAGAGTGGGATTTATGCAGTGTACATATGGTATTTGTGATGAATGCCAGAACTCAGATAGTTGTAATGGTGAATTCGTTCCGCAAGACAATTATAAAAGGGTGGGTGAATAAATGCATATACCACAATTGAAACCGTGTCCGTTTTGCGGAGGCAAGGCTGAGTATCAACAATTCGCAAACCCTCAGAACTTTTTTAAGGTTAAATGTACAGTGTGCGATTGTAGCACGGATGGATTTCGGCATAACCATGTACAAGGCACAGATATTGAAAATAAAACTCTTAATTCAGAAATATGGAACCGGAGAGTTGTTGATGGTGATAACAAAACTAAAGGAGTAACAATTGATGAACTACCAGAATTTCTTACTTAAAAAGCGATTCATATTAGAGTCCTCAGGATTTGATATAAACAAATACGACCTCAACCTAATGTTGTATGACTTTCAGTGCGATATCGTCAGGTGCGCTCTAGCCAGGGGTAAAAGCGCTATATTTGCTGACTGTGGTCTCGGTAAAACTCCTATGCAATTGGAGTGGGGTTATCAGGTTCACGACTACACCGGAGGAAATGTTTTGTTATTAGCACCTCTAGCTGTAGCGGAACAGACAAAGCGTGAAGCTGCTAAATTTGATATACCGGTAACCCTTTGCAGGAGTCAGGCAGATGTGCAGCCGGGTATCAATATAACAAATTATGAAATGCTGGATCACTTTGTAGCAAATAAGTTTGAAGGGATTATTCTGGATGAGTCCTCAATACTGAAGAACTACAATTCCAAAATGAGAAATCAGATTATAGGAAACTTCTCTCAGACACCTTTCAGGCTGGCATGCACAGCGACTCCAGCGCCGAATGACTTTATGGAACTCGGTAACCATTGCGAATTTGCAGGAGTTATGAGCCGGGCAGAAATGCTATCAATGTTTTTCATTCATGACGGTGGGGATACTTCAAAATGGAGGTTAAAAAAGCATGCTGAGGATGTATTCTGGCAATGGATGGCTTCATGGTCCATATTCCTCAGCAATCCTGCTGATCTTGGATACGACGGAACCGACTACATACTGCCTGAACTTATTATCCATGAATACATAGTAGACGGGGAGGAGCCTATTAGGGAACCTCTCACGCTGATGCAACGTAGACAGGCCAGGAAGGATAGCCTTGACCTACGAGTTAGAAAGACTGCTGAAATTGCTCAAAGTGTAGGCGGTCAATGTCTCATATGGTGTGACCTCAATGCAGAATCTGATCTCCTGACAAAGTCCATCCCTGGTGCTGTTGAGGTAAAAGGTAGTGATTCTCCTGAACATAAGAAAACAGCTATGCTCGGTTTCTCCAAGGGTGAAGTGAAAGACCTTGTAACCAAGCCCAGCATTGCAGGATTCGGTATGAACTGGCAGACATGTTCAGACATGATATTTGTCGGGCTCTCGGATAGTTACGAACAATACTATCAGGCTGTAAGGCGCTGCTACCGTTTTGGACAGCAAAAGCCAGTAAATGTTCATATAGTCATAAGTGCCAAAGAGGGATGTGTCAAGGAGAATATTGAGAGAAAGACAGCGGATGCCTTAAAGATGCAAAAGGCTATGATCGAGTACACCAAGGAAATTACTAAAAAAGAGCTGCAAGCTACTAAACGGATAACGACGCCATATAATCCGGAAATGAAAATAAAGTTACCGCAATGGGAGGAGATGATGAGACGTGCAGCAGGTTTTTAATCAAACAATTACAGAACGTTGGGCGCTGTATCACGGTGACTGTATAGAAGTTTTAAAGGGCATACCGGATAACAGTATTCACTATAGCATTTTTAGTCCTCCATTTGCTTCATTATATACATACAGTAACAGTGAGAGAGACATGGGAAACTGCAGGTCAGAGGATGAATTTTACTTGAATTTTGAGTTTTTAGTATCCGAATTATACCGTGTCCTGATGCCTGGAAGATTATTAAGTTTTCACTGTATGGATATTCCGGCTATGAAGGAAAGAGACGGATATATCGGATTGAAGGATTTCCCGGGAGACCTTATAAGAATCTTTCAGACAGGAAATTTTATTTATCATTCCAGAGTAGCTATATGGAAAGACCCACTGGTAGAAGCAACACGAACAAAAGCGCTGGGGCTTCTACATAAGCAGATACAGAAGGATTCTGCAATGTGCAGGCAGGGGCTACCGGATTATTTAATTACAATGCGAAAGCCTGGGGATAATCCAGAGCCTATATCACATCCAGAAGGTTTTACAAGCTTCGCGGGCGAGAATGAACCAGATGCACCAAAGAAAGAGCCAGAAATATTAAGCAAGGATTATAAACGCGATCACGATGCGGGGCCAACGGTGAATGACCCAGTTTATTCTCATCAAGTGTGGCGAAGATATGCGAGTCCTGTCTGGATGGATATCAAACAGAGTAATACTTTAAACCGCAAGCCTGCCCGGGATGACAGGGACGAAAGGCATATTTGCCCTTTGCAGCTTGATGTAATTGAACGGGCATTGCAACTCTGGACTAATCCCAATGATATTGTTTTAAGCCCATTTGCGGGAATCGGGAGTGAACCCTATAAAGCTATTCAGATGGGGCGTAGAGCGGTTGGGATAGAACTGAAAGACAGTTACTATACTCAGGCGGTAATAAACTGTAGGAGTTTGGATCCAGATTATGATTTTTTAGATTAGGAGGAATTAACTTGAAATTCTATATAGCGAGTAGGTTGGAAAACGCAGATACGGTTAAAAAAATAGCCCTTGCACTAAAATCTTGGGGGATGACACATACATACGACTGGACAGCCCATGGAAGTGTGCAGTATGAAGGACCTGAAAGAATATCCGAGGTCGCAGAGCTTGAGTTACAAGGTGTCAGGGAGGCGGATATTATTATAGTCCTGTTGCCAGGTGGGCGTGGAACACACTGTGAATTAGGCATGGCAAACGTTCTCAATAAGAAAGTATTTCTCTGGGCTGAGACAGATGAAATGTTTCTGCAAGATGAAAGAACATGTGCTTTCTACTGGAATAACAATGTCGAAAGAGTAGTCGGGGATAATTTTGCTTTATTGGAAAAGATATTCTGTTATGAAGCTAAAATGAGACTTAATTAAGGAGTTGGGGGCATGCTTGAAATTTCATTCGGAAAAAATAGACACGATAAAGACTGGAAACCGGACTATATGGAATGGGAGGAGTTTGTTGGGCTTCTTAAAAAAGTACGCAGAACAAATGAAACCATGGCCGAATATGACCGTATGCCTAAGGATGATAAAGATAACATTAAAAACGGCCGGAGCTTTGTAGGTGGCCTTGTAAAGGGTGGCAGGCGTAAAAAAGAGAATGTGGAGAGCCGTTGGCTGATTACTCTGGATGCCGATAACGCCGATGAAAATTTCCTTTTCTGTGTAGACCTCATTCTTGGAGGCTCAGCTTATGTGGTGTACTCTACCCACAGTTGGCGGCAAAATAAACAAAAATATAGACTTGTATGCCCTCTTGACCGTGCTTTATCTCCAGACGAGCATGCAGCTGTCGGCCGTAAGCTTGCTGACAAAATAGGCATGCCTTACTTTGATAAAACCACTTTTGATGTACACCGGTTGATGTACCTGCCGAGCTGTTCTAAAGATGCTATCCCAATACTGGAGATATCAGAGGGTGAGCCGGTTAACGCTGACAGCATACTTGATGAATATATCGACTGGAGAGATCCGGAAGAATGGCCCAGGCACCCTGACGAAAAGAAAAAGGAATCGCTTTTCACAGATAAGAAACTTGGGGATCCCACGGAAAAGCCCGGGGCTATCGGCGTATTCTGCCAGGTGTATGGCATCAATGACGGTATAGAAAAATTCCTCCCGGATATATATGAAGAAACGCAATATGAAGACCGCTGGACTTATACCGGGGGTACCTCATTTGGCGGTATGCGGGTATATCAAGATACCTGGGCATACAGCGAACATCAAAGTGATCCAGTAAATGACGGCCATTGCCACAATATATTTGATCTGGTGAGAATCCATAAGTTTGGACACCTTGATGCAGACGTGAAGGAGCATACTGCAGGTACAAAGCTACCAAGTCATATAGCTATGTTGGAATTTGCTGCGGATGATCCTGAGGTCAAGAGGATACGCTTGGAACAGGATTTTGAGGATGATATAGAAGTCGAAGTTACAAATGATGAAGAAACACCTTCAGCAGATAAAAACTGGACAAATAAGCTCAAGGTAAACTCAAAAACCGGTTTCCCATTTCCTACTGCGAAAAATGCTGAAATCATTCTCAGGAATGGGGACTTTAATAAAAAATTGGCCTATGATGCTTTTGGAAATACAGAAGTTATACGTGGCCCTTTGCCTTGGCGACAGAGAGAAAGGCCAAAACAAGAGTACGAGCCTTGGTTGGGTGCGGACGACAAAAGGCTGCTCCACTATTTTGGTAAAAAGTATGAATTTAAATCTACCACAACAATTCAAAATGCTTTTACGGAGGTAGTACATATGAATACATTTCACCCGATAAAGGAGTACTTGGAATCCACCGAATGGGATGGACTTGAGAGACTTGAAGAATTATTTATCACATACTTAGGGGCAGAAGATACCCATTATGTGAGGACGGTTACACGCAAGATGCTTATTGCGGCTGTTAAAAGGTTGTATGAGCCTGGGTGCAAGTTTGACTATATGTTGGTACTTGTGGGGCCGCAGGGGGCAGGAAAAAGTAGCTTATTGGCAAAGCTTGGCCGCAAGTGGTTCAGTGATTCACTGAGAACTTTTGAGAACAAGGAAGCGGGAGAACACCTACAGGGGGCGTGGATATTTGAGCTTGGGGAATTATCCGCCATGAAGAAAAGTGAACTTGAAGAAGTAAAAGCCTTTCTTTCTAAAACAGAAGATAGGTACCGTGTAGCCTATGACAGACAGGTGTCAGAGTTCCCGCGTAAATGCATATTCTTTGGGACAACCAACAACCATAACTTTTTACAGGACCCGACAGGAAACAGAAGATTTTGGCCTGTAGATGTTGATCCGGAAAAGAGGAAATTAAACCATTGGGACAGTCTGGACGATTTTGAGATAAACCAGATATGGGCGGAGGCTTTGAGCCTATACAAGGCGGGGGAATCGCTGGAACTTGATAAGGATACTGCTAAAGAAGCTGAGCGCATGCAAGGCGTACACACTGAGGTTGACCCCCGGGAAGGGCTTATACAAAAGTACCTCGATACAAAATTGCCAGAGGACTGGGAGGAACGCGATATTTGGTCCCGCCGACAGTATCTCTTGGAGGAACCAACTGGAAATATACCGAGAACAAAGGTGTGTGCGGCCGAAATATGGGCCGAGGCATTAGGACTTGACCCTGCTAAATTTGGAGTTTGGGAATCAAGACCCATTAATGAAATTCTACGAAAGTTTTCTGCGTGGGAAGAGAGAAAAGGGCGTGTAAGGTTCAAAATATATGGGTTACAGACGGCTTATATACGAAAATAAAAGGTGTATCAGTAAAATATCAGTAAGTATCAGTAAAAAAATGGAAGTGTATCAGTAGTAACAGTAAGATAACAGTAAAAATAAAAAATACTGATACACTTTAAAGCCTGATAATAAATGATTACAGAACAATGTAACAGTAATAACAGTAAATTTCTCTATATAAGATAAAAATAATAATTAGGTAGTATATAGGGGTATAGATACAACCTAAACGCACATATCACACACATACGCGTGAAATACCGTTACTGATACACCCTAAAAATGGAAGGTGAAAAAATGCTTGAATCAAAAATTGAGGCGGAATTTAAAAAATGCGTCGAGGATATAGGGGGGCTTGCTTGGAAATTTGTATCTCCTGGTACGCGCGGGGTGCCGGACCGATTGGCAATCTTTCCAGATGACCACACGATATATGTAGAACTGAAAAAGCCCGGGGAAAAACCAGAGCCTTTACAGGCAAAAAGGCACGAGCAGTTAAGAGATCGCGGTCATCAAGTCTACGTAATAGATACAATTGAAGGTGTTCACGCCTTTATACGAGAGGTGAAAGCCAAATATGATTTATAATCCATATAAATACCAAGAATATGCGACTGTAAGAATTTTAGATACCCCGTTTGTAGGCTTACTTTTGGATATGGGATTAGGTAAAACTGTGGCCACTTTAACCGCAATTGACGATTTACTCTATGACCAATTCGAGAAAATTAAGGCGTTGGTGATAGCCCCGTTACGAGTAGCCGAAGATACTTGGAGCCGTGAGGGTGAAAAGTGGGATCATTTAAGGCACTTAACTATATCTAAAATTCTAGGGACCCGAAGGCAAAGGGAAAAGGCACTGAAAGCCCAAGCAGATATATACATAATTAACCGCGAAAATGTCCCCTGGCTGGTGAGTGTGTTTGGTAATGATTGGCCATTCGATACAGTAGTAATAGACGAATTATCAAGTTTTAAGTCTCCTTCTTCCAAACGATTTAAAGCCCTAAGAAGGGTACGGCCTTTGATGAAAAGGGTAATCGGTTTGACAGGCACTCCTGAACCGAATGGGCTCTTGGATCTATGGAGTCAGATATATTTGCTTGATCAGGGTGAGCGCTTAGGGAGAACAATAACCGGATATAGGGAACGGTATTTTACAGCAGGAGCAAGATCAGGATATGTAGTCTATGACTGGAAGGCTAAGAAAGAAGCCGAAGATGCAATATATGCAGCGATATCTGATATATGCGTGAGTATGAAAGCGGAGGACTGGCTTGAATTACCAGAAAGAATTGACAGGGTGGTACCCGTTAAGCTGGATGACTCGGTAAAAGCAAAATACAGAAAATTAGAAAGGGACTTACTTCTCCCCGTGGTGGATGCAGATGTTGTCGCGAATACAGCAGCGGTATTGTCCAACAAGCTTTTACAAATGGCAAACGGCGCGGTGTACGACGAGAACAAAGGAGTTCATGAAATTCATAATGCTAAACTTGATGCACTTGAGGACATCATAGAGGCGGCTAATGGCCACCCGGTTTTAGTTTTCTATGCTTACAAGCATGATTATAGCCGGATACAAAGCAGGTTTCCGCAAATCAGAACATTGAGAAAAGGCAATGATGGTGTAAATGATATAGCGGATTGGAATGCGGGAAAAATTGAGTTGCTGGGGGTACATCCGGCATCAGCCGGCCATGGGCTAAATCTTCAAGACGGCGGGAGCATTATTGTATGGTTTGGGCTTACTTGGAGCCTTGAATTATACCAACAAGCAAATGCACGTTTACATAGACAGGGTCAACGAAGAAGTGTGATAATTCATCATCTGATTGCTGAGGGAACGATTGATGAAGATGTTATGAGAGCTTTAGAGAGTAAAGCATCGGGGCAGGATGCTTTGATGGAGGCAGTTAAGGCCAGGATTGAGAAAGTGAGGGATGAATAATGCCAGATGAACAACAGATGCAGGAATGGAAAGAAAAAATTGACGGGTACAAAAAGACCTATTCCGGAATGTATGGAAAGCAGCCTTCGGAAAAGCTTATAGCATCATTCTGCAAGATATATAAAATTCCTTGGCCATTGTCTGATCTGAGTGAGGTTGATATGGATTTCTTGGATTGATAGGGGTGAGTCGAATGAGAAAAGACCATATTCGTGATTATGCAACAGAGGCTTTCAGGTTTTATGCAAAATCAGGAGGGAAAGATAAGTATATAAAATACCTTATGGATGATATAAGCAGAAATAAAGGTTCTGGAATTTGTAATCCGACAGAGGCGGCATTAGTGAGTAAAGAGAAAATAATAGAATCAAGAGCTGCTGAGTTTGCGGATATAGCTGCGGTAGACAAAGTTATGGTTATATTGGATAACTCTCATCAAGGGTATTATATCAAGAAAGCTATTGAGTATGTATACTTTAAAGATTGTGGCGAGGATATCGCGAAAGGTGAAATAAGTGATAGGATTCATTACTGTGAGATACATATCCCAGCAAGCGAAAGGCAGGTTTATTACTGGCTTAAGAAGGCAAGAACACTATTTGCCGAAGAAAGAGGATTGCGATTTTAAAAAAAGTTTGCAGTAGTAGGGGTTAATTTCATGATATGATGTGTATGGTTGAAAATTTAATATCAAAGGGACTAAATAAAAAGCACACGAAAGCAGCGTACAAATAGCGTGTTCAGGAGAGTTGAAAGATACTCTCCTTTTTTGCTGCTTAAATTGCAGGAATTCTCCTTTTTATATAGAATAATTAGCATAAAAGGAGGAAATTGACAATGAAAATTCAAGAAAGAAAAGATTTAAGGCGAAATTTGTTATTAGAGATCTACAATGATTATTTTGGTGGTGTTGGAACAAAATCTATGATTAAAAACATATCAAAAGATCAAAATGAAATTTATTTGGCATATGTATATTTGCGAGAAAAGGAGTTAATTCAGGCCAGTATTATGTCATTTGAGGTTTTTCCTTGTTGTATTACAATAACTAAATTGACCACTGCTGGAATAGACGCAATAGAAAATAATTTATTATAAGTACAATTATGGAAAGGATATAGTGTGGACAAAATAAAAGTTATATTAGTCTATCCTGAAAAGTTTAATAAGGATTATAAAGAATTAGAATTAACACAAACTGGATTAACAGCTCTTTTGTTAAGCCAAAGAGTTGATTCAGAAAAAAGGTGTTTCGCAATTAAACATCGAACGTTTGTTGATACACAGAATGGCTATGAAATTAGAATACATCTTGGAAAATCAATGATGGAAGATTATGCAGATGAGAATGAATAGTATGTAATACGAAACTTCGTCCCTCATTCCTTGGTTCTACTAATTATTAAAAATGAAACTGAGCCTTCGGGCTCTTTTTTAATACCTTTTGAAAGGATGCAAGCCTGAATGATATGATTAGTCCAGTATGCAAGACTTGCGGGCAGAAATGTGAAGAAATTCCTTGCGCTGCCTTACGAATGTTACATAGAACATATCAAGAATTAAAAACAGAAGATAAAAGAGATATTATAAAGCGGTTGAGAAAAGATTTGGCCTTGGTTGACTGTGAAGTTGCAGACGATCTTGAAGAACTGGGTAACAGGGTTATAACAGTTATGCCTGAGCTGTATGTTATTCGTGAATATGATGTGAAGATCGGATATGTCCGAAGCTATGAAAGGAAAACTGGAAAAGGCAAAGAAATTTTGGCAGACTGCAGAAAGGTTACAGGTACTTACACTGCATATCTGCCTTTTGATTTTGTTGTGACTTTTTATGAGACTAATACATATCACATGTCCGACAATCAGAAAAAAATACTTATGCTTCATGAATTAAGGCATATTGGCATTGGAGACCGGGGATTAAAAATAGAACCTCACGATGTTGAGGATTTCAAAGATATATTATTACGTTTCGGTATGGATTGGAATGGATTCAATCAAGATGTACCGGATATATTGGCGGGTGGTGATGTTGCGGAAACAAAAGGAAACAAAATGGAGGCCAAGCCCAAAGCAAGTGGCAATGGCCGAACTCTTACTAAACCCAGAAGATCGAAGAACAAAAACTGAAAAAATGAAAGATGCCGGTGTTTCTAGGAAAACATTTTATGGATGGATGAAAGACAAGCGTTTTATCACTTATTTAAACAGCCAATTGGAGCAATACACCGACGGAGAGCTGGCCGGAGTATGGAGAGCATTGATAAACCAGTGTATGCGGGGAAATGTCTCAGCAATGAAGCTGTTTTTTGAACTAAAGGAAATGCATCCTGATATAAAAATAAAAAGAGAATCACTTGAAATCGCAAAGGCTAAGGCACAAC
>JAFABO010000017.1 GCA_023426005.1 Bacillota bacterium
TTAGAAAAACTATGCAAGCGGCTTTTTTCAATTTCAGTTTCCTCCATATTAACCTCAGTGAAGTCTTTCAAACTAACCTCCATGAGCCGAAATAGCGGCCACAAAACTGTAATGAAATCTCTTCACTCCTCATCCGCTATAAGGCGAATAAAGGATATGATTAATATATGTAGATTTACCAGATTTTAATTATTAATCCGGAAATTTTACAATTGGTTCTCATATATTGCCCACAAGGTTCCATGATATGGAGTTTAAAAAGAATTCATACTCAAAGAAGGCGGGAGGAGTTAAATCTTTGCGGATAAAAGGAAGGTTACGAGGATAAACCCTAGTTTTCAATATTTCTGCCCCTGACAAATATTAAACTGAACATTATCAGCAGCATACCGCCGATTTGTATAAATGAAACGGTCTCACCAAGAACCAGTACACCTCCTATAATCGACACCACGGGAATCAGATTCAGGAACATTGATGAAACGGTGGCTCCAAGGCCTTTTACAGCAACATTGTACAGATAATATGCCAATGCTGAGCAAAAGAGAGCCAGATACAGCAGGTTGGCCAGGGAATACGCCGATAAGCTTTGCCATTGTTTTAATTCAGGTAAGATAAAGGGTATAAAAAGAACAGAGGCGGCTCCCATTTGGTAGGCGGTTATTACGATACCGTTATATTTGCCTGTCAGGCTTTTGCAAATGATGGTATATATGACCCAGGCAACCATAGCGCCGATCATCAGAAGATTTCCTTTAGTGTAGCCCGAGGAAAAGTCAAGCCCCTTCTCGAAAATAACCAGAAAGACCCCGAGTAGTGAAACAATGACACAAACAATAACCCTTGAAGTTATTCTGAATTTGTAAAAAAGCGATTCTGTTATTAAAGTAAAAATTGGTACTGCAGCAACAATAATAGAACCATTTGAGGCCGTTGTATATTTTAACCCCATATTTTCACATATAAAATATAAAACTATTCCGAAAAAAGAGGAGGCAAACAGGAGAAAGACATCTTTTGCAGGCATCCTGACAAACAGCTTTTTTATGTATAATATAGCAGCAAGCACTGAGGCAGCTATTACCTGACGAAAAAATGCAATAGTGACGGGAGGAAGGTCATTGAGTAAAATTTTTGTACTTACAAATGAATAACCCCAAAATATTACCGTAAAAGTAATAGCTATTAAAGCGAATAATTTATTGTTTCTATATCTTTTCATTATACAAAATCCCCATATTAATTCTTAAGGTATAATTTTCTCATATCAGGAGGAGTATATCAAGAAAATATATGACTTCCGCAATGTTTTCTCCGGCAGCTAATTAATATATGTAATGAAAGTTTTGAATTTTGTACTTGCAGAAACCTTGATTTCAACTGTTTTTAAAAGTGAATATTAACTGTATAAACTGTAAATAATACGCTATGAAACAGAATTACAACAGTTAGTGCAAGGTTTTATGAGGAGTACATTATGGATAATGTTCAAGGAATTACAAGTCATTATGAAAACGTAAAAAGGATGCTATTTCTTTTTATCGGCTGGATGTCGGCTATTTTATCTCTATTCTTCTATCCCTTTGTATTTGGAATGATTGGCGTTATTTCAGGGATTCTTGCAACCAAAAATAATAAAAGCAGGCTCGGAGTTTTCCTTGTAGTAACTTCAATTGTTCTTATGGGATTGGGACTGGCCTTTAGCAGTAAGTTTCTTGGTTTGGCCAAAAATGTATTAAATATATAAAAAGAATAAAAATTGGATTTATTTTTGCTTAAATCGGAGGAAAAGGTTGAAAGAAATTATAAAAATGAGTAAAGGAGGTACCGAGCCCATGCCATTTCTATCCTTAGGTTTTGTGAAATGCTGGGCATGGGCATAATAATGGGTGAGTTAGTTAACGGGAACTTATTGATCATTGGGGGGGCCGAAGATAAGTGGGGGCAGAGCAGTGTTCTTAAGCATGCCATAGAAATGTGCGGAGGGCCTGAAGCCAAAATAACTGTTTTAACAACTGCAACACAAAAACCCCAGGAGGTCGGAGAAGAATACAGGACTGTTTTTTCCAGGCTGGGAGTACGAAATATAGATGTTTTAAATATTGACAATAGAAGCGATGCAAATGACAACTCTGTAGCACAAAGGATATCAGGTGCAGCAGGAGTTTTTTTTACGGGAGGAGATCAGCTAAGAATAACAAGTATATTGGGCGGAACCAAAACTTTTGGTATACTCCTGGATTTATATAAAAAAGGAGTGCCGATTATAGGAACCAGTGCAGGGGCATCCGCCATGAGCAGTGTTATGATTGTGGACGGCAACAGCAATTCGGCCGCAAGAAAATGTACATTGGGCATGTCGCCCGGACTCGGGCTGATGGAACAGGTTATACTGGATCAGCATTTTGAACAGAGAGGAAGGCTGGGGAGACTTCTTGTAGGTGTGGCCCAGAATCCGTCCATCCTTGGCATCGGTATTGACGAGGATACCGCAATTAAGGTTCATGCCAATGCTTCCTTTGAAGTTGTAGGAACCAACTGCGTTACAATCATTGATGGCAGAACCATTCAAAACTCAAATGTTTCGGAATCTAACCCCGAAGATATAATAGCACTGTCAAACGTTACAATTCATGTATTGCCCAATGGTTATGGCTTTGACCTTGGCCGGAGGTGTGTTCAAAAGAGAAATTCATAACTGCAAACTGACAAAATGAATCAATATTCTATTGCATAGTAACAATATTAGGAGGTTTTTACGGTGCATATTCAAAGCATTTTTTGCTTTCAAGGCAGAAATATATATAGTCACAGACCTGTGGTAAGAATGATTGTCGATATTGGGATTTTCGAGTCAGGACCAACAAAGGATATACCGGGCTTTAATGAAAAATTGTTAAAAAATTTTCCCGAATTAGCCGAACATACCTGCGGGGTCGGTTATGCTGGGGGCTTTGGTGAACGTCTGGCCGAAGGCACTTATATTGGCCATGTTGCGGAACACTTGATTATAGAGCTGCAAAATAAACTCGGGTATAGTGTGAATCATGGAAAGACCAGGCAGATCGGTACGACCTCGAAGTACTATATCATATATGAATATATAAATGAAACATTTGCTGTCGAGTGCGGCAAAAAGGCCATCGAGATTCTCAAAGCCTTTGCTGAAGGAAAAGAAATTGAAATCGGAAAAATAATGAACGCTCTTAAGAAACTATCTTTGGAAACCGATATGGGACCAAGTACCAAAGCTATTTATACTGCCGCTGTAGACAGGGGCATCCCGGTCGTCAGGCTTGGCAACGGCAGTATGCTGAGGATGGGCTATGGGAAGGGCATCAGAACAATACAGGCATCGCTGACCGATAGTGCCAGCTGTATATCGGTGGATATGGTTTCGGACAAGCAGCTTACCAAGAAGATATTAGCCGACAGCAATATTCCGGTACCTTACGGCGTAGTGACCCAGAGCATCGAAGATGCGACGGAGGCGGCGCAAAAGGTGGGTTATCCGCTGGTGCTGAAGCCTCTCGATTCCAACCAGGGCAAGGGAGTTACCGTCAATATAGTATCTAATGACCAACTGGGAGAGGCATTTGCAGAAGCAAAAAAATATTCCAAAAAGGTTATTGTGGAAAGGCATATAAATGGAAAGGATTACAGAGTACTTGTGGTAGGCGGCCGTGTAAGCGCAGTAGCTGAGAGGAGGCCTCCTGAAGTGGCCGGAGACGGCAGAAGTACTGTGGAACAGCTTGTTGAACGGGAAAATCAAAACCCTCTGAGAGGAGAAGATCATGAGAAACCGCTGACCTATATAAAACTGGATGATATTGCAGAAAAATGCCTGGAGTCACAGGGACTTACTCTGAAAAGTATTCCGGAGCCGGGAAGAATTGTCAGGCTGAGACAAAATGGAAACATCAGCACAGGCGGTACTGCCAGAAACTGCACTGAAGATATCCACCCCAAGAATGCACAATATGCAATAGCAGCTGCGCGTGCGGTAGGACTTGATGTTGCAGGGATTGATTTTGCTTCTGAAGATATCTCCATACCACTGGACATGAACGCCGGTGCAATCATTGAAGTAAACGCAGCCCCGGGGCTCCGGATGCACCTGTACCCCTCCGAGGGAAAGCCTGTGGATGTTGCGAACGATATCCTTGATATGATGTATCCCGACAGCAGCTGGAGTATTCCCATAGTCGCAGTCACAGGGACCAACGGTAAAACTACCACCACCAGGCTGATAAGGCACACTCTGGCGCTGACCGGATTAACAGTTGGAATGACCTGTACAAGCGGAATATACGTAGGAAATGAATGCATCCAGAAAGGTGATACTACCGGTCCGGTGAGCGCCAACGTGGTACTGGCCAACAAAAAAGTTGAAGCGGCTGTGCTGGAAACAGCCAGGGGGGGAATTGTCAGAAAAGGCCTGGGGTATGATCTGGCCGATGTGGCGGTATTGGTAAATATAAGCGACGACCATCTCGGCATTGACGGAATCAATACCCTGGAGGATCTGGCAAAAACCAAAGCATTGGTAATAGAAGCGGTCAAGCGGTCGGGCTATGCGGTTCTTAACGCCGATGACAGCATGACACCTTATGTTCTGAACAGAGTGAGGAGCAGGGTAATATTGTTCGGAAGGACTATGTCAAACCCGCTTATAAAGAAACATGCTAAAAATCCTGAGAACATTGCCGTATTTGTGAGAGATAATTATATCTGGATACTCAGGAAGGGAAAAAGGGAACCTGTTATCAGTCTTGAAGACATCCCCATAACCTACGGAGGTTTGGTGGACTGCAATATCGAAAACTCTCTGGCCGCAATATCCGCATTGATCGGGCTCAATATATCTGTGGATGTAATAAAAAAAGGGATGAGTACCTTCCGGCCTGATATTGAACTGAATCCGGGCAGGTTTAACATTTTTGATATGGGCGCCTTTAAGGTAATGATTGATTACAGCCACAATATAGCAGGCTATTCGGCGGTTATAAGATTTATGCGGAAAACAAAGGCCAAGCGGCTGGTGGGAATTTTGGGAATGCCCGGAGACAGGATGGATGCAAATATAAAAGAAGTGGGCGAGTTGTGCGGAAGGTCTTTTGATAAAATTTACATTAAGGAAGATAAGGATTTAAGAGGCAGGAAAAAAGGAGAGGTTGCGGAATTATTTGAGTCAAGCATACTGGGTACAGGATTTAAAAAAGAAAATATCGAGATAATATTAAGCGAAACCGGAGCACTTGAAAAGGCCATGCTGGATGGTCAGCCAGGTGATTTGATAGCACTGTTTTATGAGGAATTTGATCCTGCTGTGCAGGTGATAACTAAATTAAAGAAAGAACAGGAAGAAGTAAATCAGGTACTAGAAAACAGTCTGAAGGATATGGCAAGTGACAAAACGGAAGTTGGTCCCGCACTTTTGAACAGTATTTTGACAAAACCTGATATGGTGGAATTCAGAGAATTGTAATATAATGAAAGAAATGAGTCGGATTCTGAGGTGTGTTAATGGTTGAGGTCTATTATTATGTCAGGACGGAAAATGTGCCGAATATATTGGATTGCGGATTGAAACTGTCTGCTTATCACAACAGGGAAGTTTTAATAGGCCCTGAGAAGGTAATGTGCTTCTCGGGTCTGTTAAATCCCAAGGACAATCTGGAATTATACAGGTCCTCTGATTTTACATGTCTTAAAATACAGGTGAAAAGTGAGAAATGTTTTATAGCAGACAGATTTCTATATGAAAATGCTTCAGGTGCCGATTATAATATGGATTTGTATTACAAATCCGTCATACCTATAAAAAAGTATATTTTCGGAACCTACAGGCTGCCGGAATGCCTGATAACTACTACAATTCTCCCGGGAGAGGCGGCAATACTCGATAAAAGGATGGATTCGCCGGTTATTTATACAAATTCGGAAGAATTATATATAAACAATATTTTGCAGGAACTAAGAGAACGGCTTGCAGAATCTGATGATTTTCTACTTTATTACTTCTTTGATAAACTTGCAGAAGAAAACTATCTGGAGAAATTGGAGAATCCTCAAAATAGAACAGCGGTGTTCAGAACTCCGGCAGGAAAAACATATTGTATAAAACGCCCCGGACAGGACCAATTTTCCGGGTTGGACCAATTCAATGAACAGTTTGATGCGGATGAGATTATCAATATAACATGATTTGTTGTTATAAGGATGGTGACCAGCAATTTGAAAAATCTTATTTTACATAGACTTAAAGAAAAGCAGGAATACATATCGGGTGAGGATCTCAGCAACAGTCTGGGAGTTTCACGTACTGCGGTTTGGAAGCATATAAATGAACTGAGGAAAGAAGGCTATAACATAGAGTCTTCTCCAAGAATAGGTTACAGGCTTATGGAATTACCCGACATACTTGATGAAAGAGAACTCTTCGTCCCGGAAGGCCAGCATATCGGAAGAGAGCTTATACATTTTGAAGAAATAGATTCTACCAATAATCATGCAAAAAAAATAGCAAACGATGGCTGTTCTCATGGAACGGTGGTTATCGCCGAAAGACAGACCCTGGGAAGAGGCCGGGTTGGGAGACCCTGGCAGTCTTATAACAACCGGGGACTGTGGTTTTCAATTGTTCTCAGACCTGATCTGGAGCCCGAGCAGGTTCAGATAATCACTCTGGCGGCATCTGTTGCTGTTGTTGAGGGAATATGCCGTGATCTGGGAATTAATTGCGGAATCAAATGGCCAAATGATATAATATTGGGGAACAGCAAGCTGTGCGGAATACTTACCGAGCTGAGTGCGGAGCCCGGACATGTAAATTACGTAGTAGTCGGGATCGGCATTAATGTAAATCAGACTTGCATTGAATTCGATGCCGATATTCAGGACAAGGCTACCTCACTGCAGATACATGCAGGGAAAAAGATCTCCAGAGTGAAGCTGCTCTCGTGTATTTTAACCTGCTTTGAAGAAATGTATAATAAAGTACTTGAAAAAAATACTGGAGAAATTATTGACAGATGGAATAAATACTCGGTTACCCTTGGCAGGGAAGTAAAGATTGTAAGCAGGGACACGGAATATATTGGCACTGCGCAATCCGTTGCTCCGGATGGCAGGCTTGTTGTAAAAGGTAAGGACGGGACTGTAAGGGAAATCTCAGCGGGAGAGGTTCAGGTCAGAGGTCTGCTGGGATATGTATAGAAAATTAAGCCGTATATCCGGCGTTAGGCGTGTTGTATATTGTCAATAGAGGGTATATGTGCTATGATATCAAAGGCTGGATTTTATTTTAAAATCTGATATATTTAGCTGCACAGAAAGCTTAGGAGGAATGGGAAAGTGGTTAAAAAGAATGATTACCCAAGAAAAAACTTTTCAAAGGATGGGGTTCAAACAGGTGCGCCTGCCAATCCGAATTCACAGCAGAAATCCTTTCAAAAGGACTCAGATGTATCTCATAAAGACAACCATAATGTAAGAAACAACAGACCTCCAAGAGACAACCAGCAGAGGGAAAATAATAACCAAAGAGATACACAGAGAAGAGAAAACCGGGACAATCAGGCCAGGGAAAATTCTTCACGGGAAAGCGGGCAAAACCAACACAAGGAAAATTATCAGAGAAATTTCCACAGGGACAGTCAAAAAGAAAACAGGGAAAATGTGAGACAGCATTTCCAGAGACCGGCTATAAAGCCTCGCGCAGAAGAGACAGTTGCGGATATTACCGCGGATATAGCCAGAATAGAAAAAGAAATTGAGCTGGAATTAAAAGAAATTCGCAGTATGAGACTTGGGGTATAGAATATTTATATTTCTTATAGTCTTTAACATCTAAAAGGCGTATTGTCCGCCGGGGGAATTTAACCGCCGGCAATATATGAATTTAGATGCTGACACAATACCGATCAAGAATGGTGGAGGAATATGATTCTAGTAATAGATGTTGGGAATACACATATTGTGCTGGGTGTTTACGGGAAGACCGAACTTCTGGCCAGTTGGCGGCTGAATACCGACAAGGAAAGGACCGCGGATGAGTTGGGGATGTTTATACTCAATTTATTTGAGCATGCCGGTTTAAAAGCCGGTGAAATTGAAGCGGTTATCATAGCATCTGTTGTTCCGCCCATAATGTACACTTTGGAGCATTCAATCAAAAAGTATTTTAAGTTGGAGCCCATGATCATCGGTCCTGGTACAAAAACAGGTATAAACATCAGGTGCCAGAATCCGAAGGAAGTGGGATCAGACAGGATAGTAAATGCTGTCGCAGGTTTTGAAATATATGGAGGACCGCTTATAATAGTAGATATGGGAACTGCTACCACCTTCTGTGCCGTATCGGGCAGGGGGGAATATTTGGGCGGCGTTATATGTCCCGGAGTCAAGATCAGTCTGGAGGCGCTATTCCAAAAGGCGGCCAAGCTCCCTAGAATAGACCTTGTAAAACCGGAGGGTGTCATTGGTAAGAACACTGTGTCCAGTATGCAGTCAGGAGTATTTTACGGATATATCGGACAGGTTGAATATATAGTAAAGCGTATGAAACAGGAAATGCAGGAGGACAATATAAAGGTAATAGCTACCGGCGGCCTGGCAAGATTTTTCTCCGAGGAAACCAGGACAATTGATCATGTAGCTCCGACCCTGACACTGGAGGGACTCAGAATGGTATACGAAAGAAATCGAAATTAATTAACGTACCAACCGGATTTCGCGTGCTGGCTTAAATTTACCTAAGGAATTACACAAAAAGTGATTACATGAAATGGGTACGGTTCGCAGCAAGATTTACCCGCAAATTTCAGTGAGCACTTTTTTTATGCGCAAACAGCGGGTTGATCTGTAACAAAAACCTGCGCCGGATAACCGCCAAAGAGGATTTTTTGCATTTGAATTTTAGCTATTTTTTTAACAAAGTTATAAATATTCACCTTGTTAAATTTTGCTCAATCATCCGTAAACCTGCACCATATGTATTCATTTGGTCTCCAAAGAAAACATTGTATACACATTAATTGAAAGTGCATAAAAACTTGAGATTAAGCTACAATATGAAATGTAATCTTGAAAATTAGCGATTTTTGATAAGAAAATAATAGAAAATCATGTTATTTATGTTTGTAAGTTAATACAAGTTGTGATACGCTTATAACAATTGCGAAAAAAATGGAGGGAATTTGTATGGGATATAAAGTAGCTATAATTGGCGCAGGATTTGTTGGAGCTTCAGCAGCTTATGCGATGTCTATTAACAATTTGGTATCTGAGTTGGTTTTAATCGATGTAAACAAGGAAAAGGCTTACGGAGAAGCTCTTGACATTAGCCACGGCTTATCATTCGCTGGTCATATGAATGTTTATTCAGGCGATTATGCCGATGTTAAGGATTGTGATGTAATCGTTGTAACTGCGGGTGCTGCAAGAAAGCCGGGCGAAACACGTTTGGACCTTGCAAAGAAAAACACTGCAATAATGAAGAGTATTGTGACTGAGCTTATGAAACATTACAACAAGGGTGTAATAGTAAGTGTATCAAATCCTGTTGACGTATTGGCATATATGACACAGAAGTGGTCAGGCTTACCAGCAAGCAAGGTTATCGGTTCAGGTACCGTTCTTGACAGTGCCAGATTCAGAACTCACATTAGCCAGGCATTGGGCGTGGATATTGCCAACGTTCATGGCTATATCATGGGTGAGCACGGAGATTCACAGCTTCCTGTATGGAGCCAGACTCATATTGCAGGAACACAATTTGACGACTATATAAAGGCTAACGGTCTAAGCATAAATAAGGACGAGTTGTTTAGTGAAGTAAAGGCAGCCGGTGCCACAATCATTAAGAACAAGGGAGCAACTTACTACGGTATAGCTCTTTCAATCAACAGAATAGTTGAATCAATACTGAAGGATTTCAACACAATAATGCCTGTTGGTACTGTTCTTGACGGACAATACGGTGTCAAGGATG
>JAFABO010000158.1 GCA_023426005.1 Bacillota bacterium
TCAGCTTGGAAGGCTGATGTTCTACCATTGAACTACACCCGCATTAACCCTGGTACATCAGCATTTGAGAGTGTTTATCGCCAGCCGACTCTTGATATTATACAGGGTACTTTTTAGTTTGTCAACATATAAAACTATATTTTCTACTAAATTTAAGTATTTCTCAACCCATGTTTAAAAGGCTTCAAAATCACTTTCTCCAGCGTATTTTGGGCGTGCTCAAGCCTTCCTCAGACCTTCGGATAACCTTAAACGTAATAAATATCCGCATTGACCTTGCCTCCGGCAACCTCCATAATCACATAGGATTCGGATTTGCTGCTCCTGGATTCACTCATACTGCCCGGATTGATTACAAGCTTGTTATCGACATTGTCAATAACAGCCACATGTGTATGCCCGAACAGGATAACCGAGGCATTTTCGGCTTTGGCCTTTGATAATATACGGTTATAATCCCACTTTACGCTGTATTTATGCCCGTGGGTCATAAATACGGTAACACCGTCAATTTCAATTGTTCTATCAGCACTGATACTTCCTACTCCAATATCACAGTTACCGTATACATACTCAAATTTTTTATCAGGATACAATTGGCTCAATTGTGACGCATCTCTGCAATAATCTCCGAGATGCAGGACCATCTCAACCTCGGGATGTCTGTCCAAAGCCTCCTTTGCATTGAATATGTAACCGTGAGTATCACTCATTACAAGCACTTTCATTATGTCCTTCCCCCATAGAGTCAAAATAACATTAAAATATCTTCAAATAAACTACTAATCAACTTAAACAAAAGTATACATAAACTCAAAATATCTTAACTGCGAATATACTACAGATAATCCTTGATTCTATCTGCCATCTTTTCCAGGGCCTTGGCGCGGTGGCTTATTTTATTCTTAATATCTATACTCAGTTCAGCCATCGTTTTATCATATTCCCGTACATAAAAAAGCGGATCATAGCCAAAACCATTGTGACCCTTGCACTTGAAATCTACAAACCCCTCACAGTTATCTCTTACCGCAAAAGACCTTCCGTCCGGAAAGGCCACAGCTATTGCACATACAAATCTGGCGGTCCTTTTCTCAAATGGTACATCCTTGAGCATATACAGCAGCTTTTCATTTCTGTCCTCATCCGCAGCTTCCGGACCACCAAACCTTGCCGAATAAATTCCCGGCGCACCGTCCAGATAATCAACCTCGATCCCTGAATCGTCAGCTATAACAATTGTCTTGCATATGCTGCATATTTCAACAGCCTTCTTGAGAGAATTCTCTTCAAAGGTTTTTCCATCTTCCACTACATCCACCGCTATACCGATGTCACCCATGGATAATACTTCAAAAGGCATTGTTTGCAATACTTTTTTAATCTCTGTAATTTTACCTTCATTTTTTGTTGCTACAACCAATTTCTCCATCATTTACTCCCCTGAAGCATCTTGACTACTCAGTTCTTTTTCTATAGCTTTTTCATTCTTTTTTACTAACAGTGGCCGTCGGGCATTCAATTCTGTCCAAGTACTTCCTTCTGGATCTGAATCAGCTGCTCTATCCCCTTTTGTGCAATAATAAGCAGAATATCCAGCTGCTTTTTGCTGAAACTGTTTTTTTCTCCTGTTGCCTGAATCTCAATAAATTCACCTTTGTCCGACATAATGACATTCATATCAACCTCTGCCGCACTATCCTCCAAATAGCACAGATCAAGCAATTCCTGCTCATTTACCACGCCTACGCTGGTGGCAGCTACATAACCGGTTACAGGTATTTTGGGAATTAAACCGTTTTCCTTCAGCTTCCGGCACGCATCCACTAAGGCCACATACCCTCCTGTTATGGAAGCAGTTCTGGTTCCTCCATCGGCTTGAATGACATCACAGTCTATGGTTATGGTTCTTTCACCTAAAAGTTTCAAATCCACTATGGTTCTTAATGAACGGCCAATCAGTCTTTGGATTTCCTGAGCTCTTCCATTAAGCTTGAGCTTTGAAATATCCCTGGTATTCCGTACGCCGGTTGCTCTTGGAAGCATTGAATATTCGGCGGTAACCCAGCCTTCTCCGGAATCCTTTTTAAAAGGAGGTGTCCTCTCTTCAACGGATGCGGTACATATAACCTTTGTATCTCCCACTTCAATAAGTACCGAACCTTCTGCATGTTTTATATAATTTCTTGTAATTTTTACCGGCCTTAGCTCTGAATGTATTCTTCCGTCCTGTCTCAACATAATTCCTCCATTAAAATGCTGTATAAATAATATCTTAAAATTCTTCAAAAATCATCAGCCTATTTAGATAAATAAATAGCAAAAAAGTTATCTGTTTTGTATATTGTAACTAAAACATGTATCAATTATCCACCACAGCATTAAAGGTTGTGGGAAGAGTTTTTGCAAATGCTATCTCCGAGCCTTCTGGCAGGGTGGTTTCTTTTCCGTCAACAAGTATCTTGGCCTTTGCGATGCCCCTGAGCTGGTTCAGCGTATAGTAAATCTGATTTAACAGCCCATTTTCTTTTTCATTTCCTCCATAATTGGTGAGCTGGGAGGAGAAGTCAAGAACAGCTAAATTATCCTGCATATTGCATGAAAGCAGCTTGGTCCCTTCCGGTAAAGTCGTATAATATTTTTCTCCATCGGTTTTTTTGGTAAGTTCGGCAAATATTACAGACGGTATCTGACTGTCATCCGTCTTTTGGACCAGTGTTGAAACAGGTACCATATAATTGTACTGCTCATTGCCCGTTGTCATATAATACAGGTCACACTTGACATAACCGGCTTTTGCTTCTGTTTCCCCGGAATTTATAAAAGTGTTGTCCCTGTTTTTAATTCCCGATATCTCGGTACCGTTGTTCAGTGTATTTATTGTCCTGCCGTCAACCCTTATGCTCACATCTGAAATTGTCTTAAAGCAGGTAAGAGTATACACCACGGAGGTAATACCAAGCTTTTCATCCTCTTTAGTGGCAAAATCCATAAATTCCTTTGAGAAATCTATAACTGCGCTTCCGTTCTTTATGGTCATACCCTTTATTTTTGTACCCTGGGGAAGTACGGGATAAAGTCCGTAATAATCCAGCTGTTCCCTGGTTACAGGTTCATTGACCAACCCGCTGACGGCGGCTTTTGCAAGACCTTCCTGTTTTAAAACATTTCTTGTGACAGGTATCAGCATGCCATCCTTATCCCGGTAGTACAAGGTCAATAGTATGCTGTTTTTATCGCTGGTATTAGATGTTACACCTTTCCCGGTACCGTTATCAATCAAAACACTGCTGCCCAATAAATCCCCGGAACTTTCACTCGAAGCTGAACTCGATGCTGTAGGATTAGCTGCTGTCTCTTCATTACTGCTGTTTCCTGAAACGGCTGCCGCTGCATTGGCCTGTGTATCCTGATTGCCGGCCGCCGTATCCATTGCTACAGGTATAATTGGCTCTTCATCACTTTTGTCCTTCTGCCCTATAAAAGAGCAGCCCGTTGTTATAAGCATAACGATTAAAACCATACTCAAAATTCTTTTCATAAAAAATAGTCCTCCTTATTTTAGAAAAAATTTCCATAAAATAATTATAGACTATATTATGATTTTTTATTATTTCCCGAAAACTCTTTATTGCTGCACCTTTCAGCCGTTCAAAAACGGTTTTGATTTATGTTGTCAATACTACTCTGCAGCTTG
>JAFABO010000183.1 GCA_023426005.1 Bacillota bacterium
CTTGCCCATTCCGGCACATGGAAATAGTAGTCCCTGAACTCTTTTGAATAATGTCCGGTAATTGGAGCACTATTTTCGGTAAAGGAGTATGTATCAAGAAAATTTTCTTCAGGGATGCCCAGAAAGCCGGAGATTTCTTCTACAAATCTGAAACGCTCAATTTCCGTTTCGGAGGTGATATTTCCCTTTTTGCCGTCCCAGCCTCCTCCCCCGGTATGTACAATTGCATTCCCTCCCAGCTTGACGGGAGGAATTTCGTTTTTCAGCTTTTCTACGGTGTTGTAGAGTAAAAGAGTCGAACCTCTTATGGCTAAATCATCATGTTTATTTTTATGGCGGGTAAGGAAAGCTATAAAGGTATCAATGTCCAGAACAAATTCATTATTAACTAATTTTAATAAAAAGTCGGTATTCCGGCTGAATTTAAAAATACCCATCACATTTCCGATATAAGATTCTGTTGGCTTCCCTGAGATCAGTTGACTGGCATACTCATTCATCTCAGCGGGATGAGGGTAAAATACACAGTCATAACCTCCGTCCGGATGAAGGATATCATTTTGAAATTCGGCAAATTTTTTTATTTGTGAAATATCGGATTCAACTCTTCCGACAATACTGGGATCACCTGTTGTACTGCTGGAGACTGTCCACTTATCCATCTCATCCGGCTTTAATCTGAGCAGTTCCTTAAAGAGCATATTTGATTTTTTGAAAAGGGTTGTGGTTACAAAAGGAACTTTTTTCATATCATCCTCACAGTTCAAATCATTATATGGGTCAAAGGCCTGGTTTTTACACAACAGCCGGTATCCTGCACATTGCTCATACTGACCCACTAAATTTCTTTTAAAATCCGGGAAAAATTGGGATGCATCCATATTTACGTCACTCCTCTGTTATTTTTTAATAAGTATTCGAATATACTTTGAAAATCCAATATATCCAAATTACAAATATTTATATTTAGAAGTATATTACTTGGAGTAAGCTTTGTTAATTCTCGTATTTACCATTTAATTACAGTGATAACAAAATATATACAAAATTCAGCGATTTTCTTCAGTATGGATTAATTTTAGCCCTATATCAATTGGTTAAGTTTATTTATAAAAAATATTACATTTATGTATATATTTGGTATAATGATATTGTGGTTTTGTAACAAATTAATTCAACAAATTTCAAAAGCAGCTGTTATTAGATAAATTCTTTGAATATTACCACACCTCGAAAGCATCTGAAGTTTTCGGGCATTAAACTTATTTATAGGAGGGGGTAAATGATGAAAAGGATAAGTGTACTTGTTTTGCTTGCTGTTTTCATGGTGAGCATAGTTCCGCAATCTGCTGTGGCAGCCGGAACAAACTTCAACTATGTGGATGCCTTTGCCAAATCAATTCTATTCTATGAAGCAAACTGGTGCGGCCCTGATGCGGGAAACAACAGGATAAAGTGGCGCGGGCCCTGCCATATTGAAGACGGAAAGGATGTGGGAATCGACCTGACAGGAGGGTTTCACGACTGCGGAGACCATGTCAAGTTCGGATTGCCCCAGTGTGCGTCGGCATCCACTCTGGGCTGGGCCTATTACGAATTCAAAGATACCTTCGTTGCCAAGGGGCAGGATGAGTATATGCTGAATATTTTAAAGCATTTTTGCGATTATTTCATGAAGTGTTTCCCAAATAAGACCACATTTTATTATCAGGTGGGTGACGGCGATGTGGATCACCAGTATTGGGGACCTCCCGAGCTACAGACATACAACAGGCCTGCCTATTACACTGCAACGCCATCAAATCCGGGCTCGGATGTGGCTGGTGATGCGGCTGCCGCCCTTGCTCTCATGTATCTGAACTACAAGGACCGGGATAGTGTATATGCGGATAAATGCCTGACTTATGCAAAAGACCTCTATAACTTCGGCATGACCTATAGGGGCAACAGCAAAGGGCAGAGCTATTATCTTCCAAGGGATTACCTGGATGAGCTTATGTGGGGTTCAATCTGGCTTTATGTGGCCACAAACGATAAGACATATATGGATAATGTGGACAAGCTGATGGTGGAGAAGAATATAGGCGGGGACAACATGTTCAACGACCACTGGACACAGTGCTGGGATTATGTACTGACCGGGGTTTTCATAAAGCTTGCGACACTTTCAAGCAATCCTAAATATAAAACAATTGCAGAAGAACATCTGAACTATTGGCAAAATGGTATAAAAACCACTCAGGGAGGCTTAAAATTTCTGGACAGCTGGGGAGTGTGCAAGTATCCGGCAGCCGAGAGCATGGTTCAGCTGGTTTACTATAAATATACCGGCGACAAGAAGTGTCTTGACTTTGCAAAGGGACAAATCGACTATATTCTCGGGGATAATCCCAACCATATGTCCTATGAGGTAGGCTTCGGGGACAATTATCCCAAATATCCGCACCACAGGGCTGCAAGCGGGATGCTTGAAGGGCCTCCTGCCGATGAAAAGAAGGAAACTCCCGAAAGGCATATTTTATACGGTGCTCTTGTGGGGGGAGCGGACATAAACGATCAATATCATG
>JAFABO010000037.1 GCA_023426005.1 Bacillota bacterium
CGTTTCTTTTTCTTCTTCTTTGGCTGCTCTTCATTACCAACCGCAGCTTTTTCATTAGGTTTCATAATATCCTCCTCAACTGTTTGTAAAACATTTGTTCTCAATATTATATCACAGCGCGAAATGAGCCGCAACAAATTGCCGTGCCGGGGAATTCTTAACTTTTCATTAAGAAATGTTAAAATATCACTTGTATTGGAACAAGTCATCTCACTATTAATAAAGTACGGTGGATACCCCGGAGATGTCTGCTTTTAAAAATAAAAACCCCGGTCCACTTTAAGTGAAACGGGGTACGGTCAACCGTTGAGTCAGGCTTCTTCCTGACTCAGGTCCGAGCTTTTTTTAAAGTCCTTTTTCTTACCGAGCAATATCGGTTTTGCAGAAGAGGCTTCAAGCATTTTGCAGTTGCCGTCAAACAGACTGCCTTCCTCGCAGACAAAGGATTTTACCTGTATATCTCCGATTACCCTGGCAGTCGGCAAAAGCTTCAGCAGGCCGGAGGAGAATACATTTCCTTCAATATTCCCGGCAACATGTATATTGGTTGCTGTGATGTCCCCCTTTATAACCGAGGTTTCACCTATGAACAGGTCACCCTGGACAGTCACATTTCCCGTAACCCTGCCGTCGATCCTGACTATCCCTTTGGAGGTCACATCTCCTTTGAGTTCTGTATTTGCGCCTACCAGTGTATCAAAGGTAACCTTTTCGAAATCTGTTTTTCTATTAAACAAGTTTATTCCTCCTTTAACGGTGATTAGAGTAATTATAACTTCAGCTTCAACTTTTACTCTAATTCTACCATATTTTGATACTAATGGGCCAATTTTAAATTGACATACTCAGTAGGATCAACAGGTGTATTGCCGATCCTGATTTCAAAATGCAAATGGGGTCCTGTGCTGTTGCCGGTGCTGCCTACCAGAGCAATCTTTTGACCTTTACTCACCAGGTCGCCTTTTTTTACCAGAAGTTGTGAAGAGTGACCGTAAATTGTTCTGAAACCATTGCTGTGATCAAGCTTTACATTGTAGCCGTAGCCGTTGGAGTATCCGGCGAACTCTACGACACCGGAGGCTGCCGCAAAGATGGGATCACCTTTTGACGAGGAGATATCCACGCCTTCATGAATCTTATTTACTTTTTGAATGGGGTGGTTCCTCATGCCAAAAGGTGAAGTGACCAACCCCCTGGCCGGAACAAATGTGGGGATGGAATCTATGTATTTTTCCAGCTTTTCATTTGTTTTCAGGAGCTGAGCAGTCAAATCCCCATTGTCATTAAAGCTGTTATTCAGATCCCCGACAAGGTTGCCCAGCTTTGCAAGATCCATTATTGCATTGTTGCTGCTTTTTGATGGGACAGAGCCTCTGCTGGTTTTTTTCAGATAGTCGTCGGCTATGTCAGCATATAGTTTTGTGAATTCCTCAATCTTTGATTTAGCACTGGTATTTTCCTGTTTCATACGTTCTAATTGAGTGCTGCTGAGGGAGAGCGATTCATTCTGACGGTTGATTATTTCAGTCAGGTTTTTGATCTGCTGCTGTAGTTCTTCACTGCTTGTTTCACTTGCCTGGGCCTGTAAAACCACATTTTCCTTTTGATAGCCATACACAAGGGCAAATACAGCAGCAGTTGAGAAAATCAGCAATGTAACCAGCAACTTCACAACCGGTGCCTTAAAGGATATTTTTCTGACATGGTCATTTGTGTGTGGGATAATGACCACAGAATAACTCTTACCCAGTTTTTTTAAACTACTTAAAACTTTCATTTTTAAAATTACCACCATCTCATATTTCGTTCGGGAAAATTATTTTAAGCGCAAAATCAATAAAACAATCATATATGGATTATTTCCACATTTGCTGCCATATTAACAATTGCCCGTTTTTAATTTAATAAATTTGGACGCAAATAAGCGCAGTTATCATTTGTAGGAGTAAAAAGAAGAAATAACCATAGAAGCGTAATTAGCAAATTAATATATTCTACAATAAAATGAAATATCCTTTTTTTACTGATTAAAAAAAATATTATTGCGGCAATTATTATGGCATAAACTATGGTATAATATTACCAGATTTTTTGACTAAATTTGACTTTGGAGTAAAGGATTTTTTAAACTTGTATCGAATTACTTAAATTAACTGACTTTTATTTGGAGGTTGCCATGAAAAATGTCAAGAGCACCGTTATAGGAGCTTTTAGTATAGTTATTGTAATATCCTTGCTCTCATCGGCCATATCGTTCTTTGGCTACAATAAAGTAATGGATTCGGTAAATAATATACAGATCAACAAATCCAATCAGGACATGCTTCAGGAGCTGTCGGAACTGTCTTTAAAAAGGCAGCAGCTGGCAACTCAAAGTGTAACTTCCATGGAATATAAAGATACCAAGGAATTTCAAGCCTTTGGAGACAGTATCGACAATATTGCAAACAAACTGTTAAATGCCGGGATCAGCCAAACCGACAAGGAGACTGTTCAGCAGCTGTCGGCTGTAAACAGGAAGTATGCCGATGTCTATCTGAATACAATGGCCGCCGACCTTAAGGCTTTTGACAACAAAAGCATTGCCGGGTTGTCCAAAAATGTTCAAAGCATTTATGACGATATCCAGAAGGAGCAGCTTGAGCAAAGGGTCCAGCTGGCTTCTGCCCTGGAAAAGGAACTCAACAATTCATTATATGATATTACTGAAATTAACAGAAAATTAAAGCTTATAAACTCGGACTCTAAGGAAATGGATATTGATTTTGTAGAAGTAAAAAATCTTCTGGCCGATGTTTTGAGCAGACTGCCGGCAACCGGAGCAAATGCCGGAGTTTCCGGAGATGAAGAAGCGGAATTGAACAAAAAAATTGAAGCATTGAAGCAGGGCATAACAAATGTGGCGGCCGACGGCCGGATGATTCTTGAGAATTCGGAGGTTTTCGGCTTTGACAGGGTTTTCAATATGAAACAGTTGAAAACCGATCTTGAGCGGTATCAAAAGCTGACTGAAATTATTTACCTGACGGCGCAGAATAATTCGGAATTGATGTATTCCGCTTCAGCATATGACGATAAGTCTTCAGATATCAATAAAAATAAGGCGGCAATTGAGCAGTTGTTTAAAGAACTTGCAGATAGCGGCTTCAACAAAGAGGCACTGGATAAGATAAAAAGCCGGCATGCGGAATATGCTGCCGCTGCAGCCGAGGTGCAAAAGAGAAGTTTAATAATGCAGAAGGCTGCAATAACCAATGGTTATAACAGCATGACAGAAATGAACAGGGAATTTACCGATAATATCAATAAGCTGAGGCTTTCCTTTAACGGGTATCTGGCCCAGGATATAAAAACCTCCGGACAGATCAAGACTGCCATATTGTGGGTATTAATAGCAATAACCATATTATCAATATCGGTGGGTATGGTTCTGGCATTTGTTTTATCAAGGAGAATTACAAACCCCATAAATTCTCTGGCAGCTATTCTGTCACGTGTTGAAAAAGGAGATCTGACCGTGCGGGCCAACATCGGGGCCGACGGAGAAATAGGCGGGCTGGGCAGGAAGGTCAACAGTGTCCTTGACGGACAGCAAAAGATGGTTGAGCAGTTCAGGGATACCACTAATGAAATAAGCAATCTTAAGCAGCGGTTGACCGTACTTGTCAGCCAGAACCGCGAAAGCGTAAGTAAAATTTCAAATTACAGGAAAAACCCTGTTCAGGTGTCAGGCAGGTCTATTGACACCGAGAGTATCATAACGGATGTGAAAAGCGTTTCGCTTCAGACGCAGAAGGCTGCCGACGACAGCAAAAGAGCCATAGAACTTGCAAAGTCCAGGGAAAAGACTGTGGAAGAAGCAGGAGTGGTTATAAATACCGTAAATGAAACTGTAAAATCCATTGCCGCTTCCATATCAAAGCTTGAGGAATCTTCCGGAAAGATAGGAGAAATAACAAATACAATTACTCAAATAGCTTCCCAGACCAATCTTCTGGCGCTTAATGCGGCTATTGAAGCAAATAGGGCCGGGCAGCAGGGAAAAGGCTTTGCGGTAGTTGCCGATGAAATAAGAAAGCTTTCGAATGCAAGCAATCAGTCTGCGGGAGAAATTAAGAACCAGATAAAGGAAATACAGTCAAGCATCAGTTTTGCAGTTGAAAAGATGAATCTGGGAGTTGTTGGTGTTGAAGACGGCGCCTCCAGAATAAATGAGGTAAAGGAGGGCATATCGGAGATAATTGAATCTGTAAACCTTGTAGCACAGACTATGAAGGAATCCGCCGATAAAGCCCATGATCATTATGAATATACCGTTCAGTTCATCGAGGCGGTGGATTCAATGTCAAAAGCCGTATCTGAAACCTCGGCTGCCGGCGACAATGTCAATGACATTATTGAGCTTCAAACAAACACCCTAAAGGATCTCGACCAGATTTCCCTGCTTTTGCATGAGGCATCCGACGATTTGAAAAATATATCCGACAGGGTGAGAATATGATAATTTAATGTATTTTCCCTATTACAAGAAATAATTGGAAATTAAAGGTATAACCTTATTGCAATGTGGAATACTTAATATAACGGCATACTGATTCAATAATAACTTTTTGTCCCTGTACAGGGACAATTTTTTTTGAAGAAGCCGGATTTTCCGGCTTCTTCAAATGATAATTCCATAAAAATGTGAGTTATTTATATCCTGCGATTTAACTACATGGCACGCCCCGGAATAATTGCATCAACCACACCGTAAATTACAGCTGCAATTAATGCTCCTATTATGGTGACATTGTATCCGGGGACAATGAATTTTACAGCATAAATTATCACAGCTGCCAGTATGAAGCCGGATATCCCTCTTCCAAAAGGTGCCGCATTGATTCCGGTAATCTTATTGACCAGCCAGTCCAGGACTGCTAAAGCAACTGCGGCCAGTATTAATGAAAACCAGGATGAAATGGCAAAGCCAGGAGTAAGAAAGGCCGTTATAGCCAATATAACTGCTCCTACCACCAAACGTAGTAAGAACGAACCTAAGCCCGATTTTTCTTTTCTTTCTACTTTTTCCATAATATCTGTATCCTTTCATATTAAAGAATATTTAAACGGTCAAGTGCAATAGCTGCCCATGAAGGTTATAACTAATATA
>JAFABO010000042.1 GCA_023426005.1 Bacillota bacterium
CTCACGGCAGGTCATAGCCTCGCTCATAACACACACGCCTTTGGCACCGGTTTCAAGGACAGCCTGTACCCGTTCCCGGGTTATTCCGCCGATGGCAAATACCGGAATATCGACCCTGCTGCACACTTCCCTCAAATAGTCCATTCCCCGCGGCGGAAGTCCCTTTTTGCAATCAGTGGGAAATATATGGCCTGCTATGAGGTAACCGGCGCCCAGCTCCCGGGCTTCCACAGCCTCATCTGCCGAGTGTACCGATACACCTGTGCATTTAAACTGCCCCAGCATGTTCTTATTCAGTCTCAGCTCCTCCATTGATAAATGTATAAGGGGAATATTCAGTTTTGCTGCAATATCGATATTTTTATTAATTATCAGCTTGACTTTATTTTCTTTGCAGATTGACAGTACCTGTCGTGCCAGCTGTTCATATTCCTGCTGTCCCAGATCCTTTTCCCTCAAAATTATTGCCTCCGGTCCTGCCTCTGCCAACCGGCCAAGCCGTGCCGGAAAGTCATCCCTGCAAAGTTTCCTGTTTGTAACTATAATCAACATACTCTCTCCTAGACTCTCACATAATCGGTATATACAGGCTGCAAACCCCTGCCTGCTATCATTTCATGTATTTCGCCCACACTGCGGGAATCAGAGATTTCAAACTGCTCATCACCCTTTTCACGGTTTTTGTGCCCTCCTACCCCCACACTCACCCCGGCTGAAATTTTTGTAGCTGCCAGACCTATTATATGATCCCTGAAGCCGGGCTTTTCTCTTGTTGAAATGGTAATTCCGGCAAAGGGCATTAACAAACGGTAGGCCAGCATGACCTGTAAAAGCTGTCTTTCATGAACCTTGGCAGCATTGTTGCCGGAATCGTTGATATAAGGCCTTAGCCGGGGCACCGAAAAGGAGACTTCGGCATGGGGATATTTTTGCTGAAGAAAATATGCGTGCAGCCCTGCCGCAAAGGCATCCTTTCTAAAGTTGTCCAGCCCCAGCAAGGCTCCTATTCCAACGCCCCGCATACCTCCCAGTAAAGCCCTTTCCTGCGCGTTGAAACGGTACGGGAATATCCTCTTGGGCCCTCTCAGATGCACCTGTCCATACTTATGAATATTATAGGTTTCCTGATAGACCGAAACAAAATCCGCCCCGCATTTATTCAGACAGGCATATTCCTCCGAGTTCAGAGGGTATATTTCAATACCTACTGTAGAAAAGCGGCGGGCAGCAAGTTTTACGGCTTCCCCTATATATTCCACACCCGAGGCATTCCGGGCCTCTCCCGTTAAAATCAGAATCTCCCTCAGGCCTGTGGCGGCAATGGCCTGAAGTTCTTCTTCAATCTCCTCAAGGGACAGTCTGCCCCGTTGAATCCTGTTCCTGCAGTTAAAGCCGCAGTACACACACTCATTTTCACAATAGTTTGATATGTACAGCGGCGTAAATAAGCAGACCGAATTTCCAAAATGCTTTCTTGTCTCAAACAATGCCTTACGGGCCATTTCTTCCAGGTACGGCACTGCGGCAGGAGATAAAACAGCCCCATAATCGTCAGGTGTCAACAGCTCTTTGCCTAAGGCTCTTTCCACATCCCTGCCGGCATATTTGCCGTAATCATAGCTGCCCGCCAGCAAAAGCACCCTGTTCATAATGTCCGGGCTGACAGCTTCCATGCCGTCAAGATAATTCATATGCTCCATATCAGCCATATCTAATCCTCCAGAAAGCCTGTTAAAGGGCTTGACGCTTCTGCTTTACACTCCAGGATCCTTCCCGGGCCGGCCAGATATGCGTCACGTCCGGCCTGTATTGCCAGCTTGAAGGCCTTTGCCATAAGAGCTGCATTGTTTGCCGTGGCAACGGCGGTGTTGCACATGACGGCAGCAGCCCCCATCTCCATTGCCTCACATGCCTGGGACGGCCGGCCGATACCTGCATCCACAATAACAGGCAGCTCAATTTCATCTATGAGGATTTTAATAAAATCCCTGGTGCTCAAGCCCTTGTTGCTGCCTATGGGGGACGCCAGCGGCATTACCGCAGCCGCTCCCGCCTTTGCCAGATCCCTTGCGGTATTCAGATCGGGATACATGTAGGGCATAACAATAAAACCCTCCTTTGTCAGCATTTCCGTTGCCCTTACGGTTTCATGGTTATCTGGCAGCAGATACCTGGTATCCCGGATCACCTCCACCTTTACAAAGCTGCCGCAGCCCATCTCACGTGCAAGGCGCGCAATCCTCACAGCCTCTTCGGCGTTTCTGGCACCAGAAGTATTGGGCAATAATGTGATTCCTTCCGGTATGCAGTCCAGAATATTTTCTTCTCCGCCCACATTGGCCCGGCGCAGGGCAAGAGTTATCATTTCGGCCTCGCCCTGTTCGATCACCGCTTTTACAAGCTCAAGCGAAAACTTTCCAGAGCCCAATATGAACCTTGAGTTGAACTCATGTCCTCCAATTACTAATTTATCAGTCATCTTAACCTCCATGAGCCATGCTATGGCTTTTAGCCATATAGCGGCCACAAAAATAATGAATTTTGTCACTCTTCTACCGCTGAAAGGCGAATAAGGGAGACTTTTCAGGCCTCTTCCATTCCCAGCAATAACCTCAAAACCATATTGGCCTGGTGTCCGGCACAGACCATGACTCTCGGAGCCATTAAACCGTTGCCTGTTTCTGCTCCGTTTTCCAGGTCACCGCATAAATACAGGCGCTTCATAGGTTTTACAGTTTTTATGAGGTTTGAGCTTTCACAGCCTGCCATACCCGAGGCCGCCACCACCTTAATGTCCGGAAGCCGCTCCAGCGCAGTATTCACAAGGACGGCTTTGGCCTCCGGCCTGTCAAAAGCCTCACACACAATGTCATAGCCTCCGAACAGTTCCTTGACATTGTTTTCGGTAACCCTCACATCCCTCAGCTCAACTTTTACAAATGGATTTATTTCCTGTATCTGTTTCTTTAAAGCAGCTGTTTTAGGCATTCCCAGGTGGCTGATACTATAGCATTGCCTGTTCAGGTTGCTTGGCTCAACCACATCAAAATCCACCAGCAGCAATTGTCCGACTCCGACTCTGGCAAGCATTACAGCTATATTTGAGCCAAGGCCGCCCAGTCCGGCAACAGCAACTTTTCCTTTTTTTACCTTACCATGTACCCCTGGAGTATGCCTTGCCATCATCATGCTCTCAAGTTCCTCTTCCCCTGGCATTATGCCTCTGGTGATGATATCCAAAATATCATTATCCAAAACTCTGCAGTCCTCCTCAATTTGAAAGCCGTTTATAATTACAATGTCGGTTGGTTTTCCGTATCTTTCCCGTACCTCAAAGGCCGAACCCACATCCAGCTCCATTTTTCTGCCGTTCAGTGTTATCTGCATATTCAGCCCCCTCCCACAAATCTGACTACTTCTATTACAGCACCGTCATTGACAATTGTATTTTCATAGTCACCCTTTGGGATTATTTGTCCGTCCAGTTCCACTGCCACAATTGCAGGATTGTAACCCTGAGCCTTTAAAAATTCCTCAAGGTTCTGGCTTCTGTCAAGTTTGCGATCTATTCCGTTTAGTTTCACTGCAACCTCCTGGTAATTAACGCTTGTGCCGGTTGGTCGATCAATTTTGCAATAAAACTGCCATTGCCTGAAGTTGTACCCGCGCACCGTTAAGTCAGCATAACCCCTGTAATTGTAAAGTTGGGAGTCAGCTCAACCGGCATAAAACATCAATTTACGTTAATAGTTTTATTAAACAAAAAAGCACAAAACAAGGAACACCCTTTCGGTGGTGTCCCCCATTTTGTGCTTCTTTAATTATTTAAATTTTAAAATATTTCTATTCAGGTGTCAAGTCAAACTTCCCTCGGCACTCTCCCGGCTTGCCAAAGTCAATTACGGTTTAAAGCCTTCGCCTTCCAGGGGGATTATCCTTTCAAGCCGGCTTTAAACACAGCTTGGGTTTGAATTTGATTTGACTTCAGGAGGCTTTCAGCCGATAGTACTTGACTTGATATAATTATTCCTCATGCTCATTACCAGGCGTATTGAACTTGTTTTTTCATAAAACCGGCAGCAGGGGTCAAAAGGTCTGTTCAACATCCTTCCATTCCATTTTGAAACAATAGTGCCATATAATCATTGTTATTACTGCCGAGACAGCAATGTTGGCAGTTATACCAAAGGGAACAAATTTCGCACCATAGTGGATTAAAGCCAGAAATCCCGATAAAAACAGAAGTGCAAAACTCAAAGCTGCATTGGTCCCCTGCTTCATGCCCCTGAATTCCTGTGAAAACGGTAAGCTTTTAGCAGCTATCCTGAAAAAGGTTGTCAGCAGTAAAAACATATTTATAAACATCAGAATAACATCCGGAATTATACGAGGTCCGTACAACAGCACACATACCAGACTCAGAACGGTGATCATGGGCAAATTGAACTTGAATATAAAAGCTTTCAGAGCGCCTCTTAATATAACAGCCGGCTTTTCAACAGGCAGAGCCTTATATATCCATGCTCCCCTGAATTTTTCACTTTTACTTATAAAATTTACCGAAATACTTGCCATGGCTATTCCGATGTAGACACAGAGATATGTATTACTGCTTTTTAATTTAACCAGCCCCTCTTCAAAATTACCGTTAAACAGATCCATAAATATAAAGACAAACGGCATTACAATGGCAAAAACAAGGCTTGGATATAACTGGAGCTTCAGCTTTCTTTCACTTGAAATCATGTCCCGGGTAAACTTGAGGACGGCTCTTTCCTGCGGATCAGAACAAGCCAGAGAAGAAATAAGTTTTTGCAGCCCGGAGCTCCTTTTCTTTTTTTGATTTTCACCGCTGCTATTGTTCAGCTTTTGCAAATTCCTTTCAAAATAAGGAACAATGTATTTTATATAAACCCCAAAGGAAATAACAGGTATTATCACGGCTAAAACAGCCGAGTACACATAAAAACCTGCAAAATCCTTTTCGGCAAGCATGTTCAGCGGAGCTGCAAACCAGGTTGTCGGTATCAGATAATTCCACCATTTGGGAGCAAAATTCACACTGATTTCCGAAACATCAAACATTCTGCCGATAAACTGATATGCGATAGCTATAAAGACTGTAAGTGCTATTTGAAAATAATTTATTATATCCTTCAGCTTCTCTCCGTCAAAGAGTTTGAGGATCAGGAAATACAGGATGGAAGTCAGAAACATTACCAGACCGGAAATCAGAATAGTCTCAAACAGAAAAACCAGCGAAAATAATAAGCCGTACCTGAAATAACACATTATGAGAGTGGGACCCGAAAGCGCCAGAGTTATTCTGATCAGATAATAAAAAATATGGATGGTTTTGGCCAGTTTGAGGGTCGTTTCTTTGACAGGCCTTGGCAACAGGATATTTTTATCCTTAACATCCAGCAAAACAGTTGAAAAATCAGATATCATCGTTGCAAGAATCATAAAAATAATCATGCCAAGAATAATATTCATTTTATAGAAGGTAGAAAATGGAACCCATACAAAAATTGATATCATCAGCCCCATAAATCCATACATAAACATGGACAGCAGCGGGATATTCCTGTTTTCAATATTTCTTGTGCCGGACAGTACGGTAGGCACATTTCTGGAGTCCAGAGTCAGCTTTATTTTCAGAATCATTCTCAGCTGCAAATAATCAATATCATTTTTTTTTAAAGCCCCGGCTGTTTTGTCCAGCAGCCTTATCAAGACAAACTCTTTCATTTTATGCTCCTATTATATTTACAAATTCATCGGCCAGCTGTTTATGTTTGTCAAAGCCGGTCAACTGGTTGAAAATGTCTTCAAGACTGCCTTCCTTGCTCTGCACCTTAAGCTGGTCGAAGGTTCCGTCGGCAACAATGCTGCCGTTGTTGATAAGAATTATCCTGTCGCTTATCTTTTCAACCACTTCCATTATATGGGAGGAGTAGAATATGGTCTTACCCTGCCTGGCCAGGTGGCTCATGATCTCCTTAAAGACCATAACGCTGTTGGCATCCAGCCCGCTCAGAGGTTCATCCAGGAATAAAATATCCGGGTTGTGAATAAGGCTTGAAATGAGCAGAACCTTCTGCTTCATACCTTTGGAATAGGATGTGATCCTTGAGTCGTATACCTGTTCTATACCAAACAGTTCCATCAGCTTATACGCCTTTTTATCTGTCTCCTCATATGTCATGCCGTACAATTGGCCCAGAAAGGTTATGTATTCACGGGCAGTGAGATTGTCGAATATTTCGGCAGTCTCAGGTACATAACCGATTTTTCTTTTATACTCAACACTTCCGTTTGATATGTCCTCTCCCATGACTTTTATAACGCCTTTATATCCTGTCAGCAGCCCCAGAAGTATTTTTACCGTAGTACTCTTTCCTGCGCCATTCGGTCCGATATAGCCTATTATCTGTCCCTTCGGAACATCAATGCTTATTCCTTTTAAAACCTGTTTTGAACCGTAACTCATATATAGTTCCCGGATTGATATTGCAAGTTCTTCCATTAAATACCTCCAACTGCCCGGTTATCCATTAAAATTCAAATTAACCGTTCCACGATTTCTTAATTATTCCATTATAGTGCATAATATAGCCACTTTCAACTTTTCCCATACAGCCTTCTATTCTTCAATTTAGTAAAAAATTTAAATATGGTGGTGGACAGCATTATTCCAAAGCCTATGCTCCCGCCTACGGCCAATGCCAGAACTCCTTTGCTCAGTGCCAGGGGCATATTGTTTTCAGCAATATACCTCAAGGCGGTATACGCCGTAAACCCCGGCACAAGCGGGAATATTCCCGGGATCAGGAACTCAAAGGCCGGGGTTTTAAGCTTTCTGGCCAGCGATTCACTGTAGCAGCCCACAATTACCGCACCTACAAAGGTAGACGCAATGGCATTTTGAGTGCCGTTAAAAACCAGCAGGTACACAAACCAGCCCAGAGCCCCGCTTAAACCTGCCCAGCCTATTTTCCTTCTGTCTATATTAAATAAAATGGCAGGAAATATACTTCCGAAAAACGCAATAACTACCTGTAATATTTGAACGGTTGACATAGATTCATTAACCTCCTAAGCCGCGCCATTTCATGAAAATGGAAAGTGCCGTTACGATCCCAACGCTCATTGCAACTATGATCAGTATAGCCTCACCCAATTTTGCAAATCCCGAAACATAATCCCCATAAAGCAAATCCTTGATCCCGTTGGTCAGTGCCACTCCGGGCAGAAGAACAATTATTGCACCCGTTATTACATTATCCTTGTTGATCTGGGGAAAAAGGGAACCAATCACAAGGCTTACCACTCCTATTATAAAACCTGAAAGATAGTATTCCAAAAATTGAAAAGAGCCTATTTTAGAAATGTATTCCAAAAGCAGGTATATTCCAAAGCTTATTACAAGTGAGACAAACGCATCCAAAATTCCGCCATTAAAAAATATTGCATATGAAAAAGCCGTCAGTCCGGCCGCCAAAAGCCTGATACCCAGTGAAAAATTAGGTGCATTATATATTTCACGCAGCTTGTTTTTAGCTTCCTCGTAAGGCAGGGGATTTTCAGCAAGCCCCCTCGAAAAGGAATTTATAAGTTCAACCCTGTAAAGATCAACACGCCTTAAATTTATTCGCTTTACCGAAGTTACAAACTCCCCCTCCTGATCGGATATTGAAATAAAAATACCTGTGGACGTAGAAATGCATTCGCCGTTAAAGCCATAGGAAGAACATATCTTTTTTATGGTCTCCTCCACCCTGTATGCCTCAGCACCGTTACTCAAAAGAATTTCACCGGCAGATGTTGCAATTTCAGCAACTTTTTTAGCCTCCATAATTTACCTCAACTTTTAAAGTGTTATAAAATCAACAATATCATTAGAATGAATTGCCTGACTGATGTTATAATTATAACAATTTTGGCCTGTGATTAATATCTCCATTAGATTTATATTTAATTTTTGTGGGAAGTATATATTGAATAAAAAAGACAATTCATCAAAATATATTACCAGTACAATATTACAGAAAGGAGTATCTTTATGAGTCAGAAGGGAAATAAGGAGCACAAAAAATCGTCGAAATCCAAATCTAAAAATAAATCCGAAAAGAATATAAATCCGGATAATGAAGGTTCGGATTTTAACAACAAAAACAATGTTAAACCGCGCAACCAGCCTTTATTCTAGAAATTGGCAGTGAATACACGAATAGAAGGCCGGATTAAAGAAATAATATGTACTGTGATACAGAAATGTATCCAGTGGTTACTCAGGTATCCATAGGATACTTACGTATCCAGTTGGCAAAGGTTTAGCTGACCAAAAAAGTTGGGAGATGATACCTTTGGACTTCTTTGTTTCTCTATCAATTGCAGTAATTGATAGTAAGGTTTTATGGTGTTAATATACTGCAGAAATGTATGTGATTAGCATTATAGGACTTGCAAGTTGTTTTTAATATCGAGCATTGGGAGATGATGAAGTTGATGGTTTTTAACTTTTTTTCTGCCATACCCGTAATTGAAAATTTCTTGCGTCCGATTAGTGCTCGAGGTACTGCATCTGCTCCAAGAGGGTGGCCGCAGTTAATAAGAGCAGTAACGGATTAATGCAGGGAAAACA
>JAFABO010000107.1 GCA_023426005.1 Bacillota bacterium
CTCCAGTCTATCAGAGTACAGATTGTCTCACGGATTATTCTTTCGTCATCTGCAATTATAAGTCTTAACATAATTAATATTCTCCTTTCCATGGTAAAGAAATTCTAGCAGTGGCATACTCACCATCGTTGAAACATGAAAGCCCATAGTCTTCTCCAAAAGTCAGCTTTAAACGATGATTCCAAATCAGGTTATGGTGGTTCCGCAATATGTAATTTTTAAGAAACTAGGTTTGGTAGATTCTTACACTTCAATAATTGCACCTTGGTTCTTTGGCGGAGCATTTTTTATTTTTCTAATGATACAATTTTTTAGAGGAATTCCGAAAGAAATGGATGAGGCTGCAAATATTGACGGATGCGGAAAGATGAAGACACTCTTTTATATTCTGATACCAATGGTGTCACCAGCGATTGTAACATCCACAATATTCTCCTTTTATTGGATGTGGCAGGACTTCTTTCAACCTCTGATTTTTATGAACACACCTGAGAAGTATACTGTATCACTGGCTCTTAAACTGTTTCTGGATCCTGCCTTCATTCAGCAATTACGGTGGCATGTTTGCAATGTGCTTTATATCATTGCTTCCGGTTATTGTTTTCTTTATCAGTTTTCAGGGGCATTTGGTGGAAGGTATGGCCACTTCCGGAGTAAAGGGCTAAAAAGAGGTGGAGGATTAAGCTATTACGTTGGTTTGAAAATGGGCATGACAGTGTTACTTTGCCACAGGTTAGACAAATTCCAAATGTAACAGGAATTGAGGGAGCCCTTATGGATAAACTGACTTTTCATGACAGGTGCAAAATGTTAACGGTAAGGTAGGATTCCCTTATTTTGGACAGCTTATATTGGACTGTATTAACAGAACTGAAAATGCAATGACGCAGGAACATGCATTAAAAGCAGCAGAGTTATGTGTCAAGGCACAGATGTTAGCTAGAAAAATCCAGTGATTTTTAAGGGGGGATTTAGGTGCTGAAAGTTGGCATTGCGGGACTTGGTGTAATATCCCATATGCATATGGAAGCTATCAGCAAAATGGAAGATGCTGAAATTACCGCAGTATGCGATTGTAACCCGGACAAAAAACAGCAGGTTCCTGGAATGAAATTTTATGAAAATCTTGATGATATGTTGAATGAACCCTTGGATTGTCTCCATATATGTCTGCCACATTACCTTCACGTACCTACTGCTATACAGGCGGCACAACATGGCGTTTCCATATTTATGGAGAAACCAGCAGGATTGGACAGCCAGAATTTGAACCCACTGATAAGTCTGGAAGAAACCTACGGAGTAAAGCTGGCAGTATGCTTACAGAATAGATATAATAATACTACACAGATGATGAAAGAAATTTTGCAACGTGGAACCTATGGGAAACTGAAGGGCTGCAAAGCGATTGTTACCTGGAACAGAGTACATGGATATTATGATAAGGATTTGTGGCGAGGCAGGTTGAGAGAAGCTGGTGGGGGAGTCATGCTGAGCCAGGCCATTCATACATTGGAGCTGATGTGTGAGTTCTGTGGAGATATTGGTTGAGTAAAAGGGTTTACAGGTAATTTATTGCTGGAGAACATTGAAGTTGAAGATACAGCCTGTGCACATATTCAGTTTAAAAGTGGTACCAGTGGGATCTTTTATGGTAGTGTAACCCATTGTAATAATTCCAGCATTGAAATGGAAATTGTTCTGGAAGAGGCGGTTTTACAGATAAAGAATAATGAACTAAGGTTGCTGCAAAATCATGAAGAGAAGGTAATTGCAGCGGACAACCTGAGTTCCGACGGAAAAGACTATTATGGTTCGAGTCATTGTCAAGCGATTAGGGCTTTTTATAATGAATTGATGTACGGTAACGGTTCTTATGTGAGTATCGGGGATACGCTGCGGGTCAGCAAACTGATTGACGGCATTATAGACTCTTCACAAAAGGGACGGAGGGTTTTATTTTCATGAGAAGCATATTGATGAGCTGAACAAAATTTTAGGAAAAAATCTTTTTAATGCGCCGGTAGGCTCAACAAGACCTAAAATTTTGCTTAACAAAGACGGTAAGGAGATTGTTTTTGCATATAAGGAAAGTGACGGCAAAAACACCTTGAATGTATTCAGGAAAACTGAAAAGAATGTGCTTACGCCGGAAAAGAAATCAACAAGTGATGGTCTATTTGAAAATATCGTACAAAAATCAGAGGGCGGCCCTATTCCTGAACTGGCCCCAGCCATACGGTAAATTAACCGGCACAACTCGTTAAATTATTAATAATCTCTTAATTTTTCTCCAAAATGTTGAAAAGTAGCTTTTAATGGTATATTTTAAATGTATAGATACTAATGATGAAATGGAGTTAACAGAGTATGAATTACTATTTGACCTTTTTTCTGTCACTTGTAATAATGCTGATTGTGACACCGAAACTGACAAAGCTTGCCCATAAAATCAATTATACTGAAAAACCAAATCCGGAAAGCGGCAGAAAAATTCACACCGAAAGCAAAGCATATCTGGCAGCTGTGGGAATATTTTTTACTTTTTGGTTTTGTTATTTTTTATTCACCAGGGATTTCAGTCAAAAATCAATAGTTCTGCTCACAAGTTCATTTATCATCTGGTGCGTGGGTATGGTGGACGACTGGTTTAAAATCAATGGCAAGGATCTGAAGGCATTGCCCAAATTTATACTGCAGCTGCTTGCATGCATGCTGCTGGTGTATTTTACAAATATAGAGTTTTCCGGGATTACAAATCCCATTAACGGCGCCTATATATTGTTTCCGGAATGGATACAATTTCTTCTCTCTGTTCTGTGGCTGTTCGGAGTGACGACGGTAATCAATTTTTCCGATGGCCTGGATGGCCTGGCAGGAGGGATTTCATGCATATCGGCCGCCACCCTGTTTATAGTATCTGTCACAAAGGGCAACCAATTGCTTGGAATCATGTCCGTAACCCTGGTGGGTGTGTGCCTTGGATACCTAAAATATAACAAATACCCTGCAAAAATACTGATGGGTGATGCAGGAGCTACTTTTTTAGGCTTTATCCTGGCGGTTATTTCAATGGACGGTGCTTTTAAACAGGCCACGGCAGTGTCAATTTTCATACCCATACTGGCTCTGGGCCTGCCCATATTTGATAATATTTTTGTTGTTATAAAGAGGATCAGGGAAGGGAAAAGGATATATGAGGGGGATTCCTCACAGATTCATTACAGGTTGATCAATAAAGGGCTCACTCAAAAACAAACAGTATATGTCCTGTATCTTGTTTGTATCTGTTTGAATTTAAGCGCAATAATTTTACTGCTGCTGTAATAAATTTATTTTGTATTGCCGGTGAATCAATGATATAATTTTAGAAAAAGAAAATAATAAAGACAGTTCGTGACCATCCTGTCTGAAGCTTGTATTTTAGAACACATTGCAAGAGAGTGTGAAAAGAAGTGGAAAATGTTAGCTGAAATACAAGCTTTGATTAAAACTACGGCGACGCTGCCTGCATTGCAGGGCAGTATTTTGTTTTGCATCCCGGCCCATGGACGTAGTCCGCAAGCTGTATGCCCTGTGTTTTAAGATATACTGTTGGTTGCGGCAAATGAGAGGGGTTTTTATGAAAAACAAAAAAGTATTATGGCTGACAACTTCGGCCATGATAGCGGCAGTGTATCTGGTGCTCACAATGATTTTTTATGCAATAAGCTTTGCACCCATGCAAAGCAGGCTGGCTGAGGCACTTACGGTTTTACCGTATTTCACGCCTGTAGCTATACCGGGATTACTTATAGGCTGTATACTGGCAAACATAATAGGAGGCTACGGAATCTGGGACGTGGTAATTGGAAGTCTTACTTCACTTTTGGCTGCATACCTGACCTATAAACTGACTTTTAACATACCCCGGAGAAAGTGGCTTGCACCGCTCCCGCCTGTATTGCTGAATGCGGTAATTGTCGGAGCAGAGCTCAATCTTTTATCAGGTTCTCCAACCTGGGAGGCATTTTTAGGAATAATGCTGTCGGTGGGCATAGGACAGATCATTGCATGTTATG
>JAFABO010000126.1 GCA_023426005.1 Bacillota bacterium
ATGCACGTTCAATTATATCTTTCTCCAGATTTATTTCGTACTTCTTGAACGCTAATGCGTCATGAACACTCTGAAGAGAAGTCTTTTTCATATTAGGGCATATGAGACCAGTTGACATCATATAGAAGGTCTTATGGGGACTATCTTTTTTAAGCTGATATAGAACACCCATCTCGGTTCCTATTATAAATTTATCATGATCAGAGTTTTTAGCATAATCAATAATTTGTTTAGTGCTGCCCACAAAATCAGCCAATTCCTGAATTTCCGGCTGACATTCCGGATGGACCAGCAGCAGTGCATCGGGATGCAGTTTTTTGGCTGCAAGAACCTCATCCGATTTGATTTTGTGATGTGTAATACAATACCCTTCCCAGAAAATAATATTTTTCTCAGGGCACATTTTAGCAACATAGCTTCCTAAATTTTTGTCGGGAACAAAGAGAATGTCTTTTTTATCTATTGATCTGATAACCGACAGCGCATTGGAAGATGTACAGCAGATGTCGCATTCCGCCTTAACCTCGGCACTCGAATTTATATAACAGACTACAGCGGCTCCGGGATATTTTTTCTTAGTCTCCCGCAAGGACTCTGCAGTGACCATATCTGCCATAGGACAGCCTGCATTGATTTCCGGAAGCAGGACCGTTTTCCGGGGCGATAGGATTTTTGCGCTCTCCGCCATAAAATGTACTCCGCAAAAAACAATGGTATCGGCAGTGCTTGATGCACAATATTGGCTTAAAGCAAATGAATCTCCTACAATATCCGCTATCTCCTGGACATCGTCAACCTGATAGCTGTGAGCAACAATAACAGCGTTCTGTTCCTCCTTCATTTTATTTATATTGCTAATCATCGTTTGTTTATCCATTAATTGCCACCTCGTGTTTTGTTAATTTTTCAACAATGTCTCTTATGATTAATCCGTCAAAAGTTAAAATACTGCATTTATTTTAATACTTATGTATTGCTTTGTAAATGCTTTTATTGCAAAAGAGCCCCTATTTACCTAATAACATAGAAGTATTCAATATTATTTATAAAAAGAAAACAGTACTCGTGTATTTATTATTTATTAAATTGTTCTTTTTGGCAAAAAGGCAAAAAAAAAGAGGGCTAAGCCCTCTTTCTATTTATGACAATCGCTTGCCTCAGCACAACCTGAACATCCGCAGCCGCAAGTGCTTTCTCCTCTTTGTCTCTTCCTTATCCTGTGGATCACAACCCAGACCATTAATCCGATTACTATTGCCGCTATTATTATTGTCGCCAGATTGTCCTTTAAAAATTGTATCATAGTGATTCCTCCTTACTTAATCCTTACTTAACAGGAATTTTATTAACCAACTAAATATTAACCTGCCCTCCGGCTGATAAAACTTTTTCTTTTTTCACCGGCCTGTATGGGCGGAATAACATCCAGAGCATGAATCCCAGAACCAATAGTGCCACTACCGTACCCGGACCGAATGAAACAGCACCGGCTATAAGACCGCCCAGCTGGAAAATCACAAGTGCTACTGAATACGCAAGAACTGTCTGATAGCCAACAGCTATAAGAGTCCATTTCCATCCGCCCATCTCACGCTTAATTGCACCGATAGCCGCAAAGCATGGAGCACATAGAAGATTGAAGGCCATAAAGGCATATGCGCTGATTACGGTAAACATTGATGCAACCTGTGCCAGCAGTGCAGGATCATCTTCCGCTGCTTCCGAAATTCCAAACAATACTCCAAATGTACCTACAACATTTTCTTTTGCTACAAGACCGGTCACTGTTGCAACTGCTGCTTTCCAGTTTCCAAAGCCCAACGGTGCGAATATGGGAGCAATGACATTGCCTATGGAAGCAAGAATACTGTCTCCTTCTTCAGCCATTTGCAAATTCCATCCGAAGCTTGATAAAAACCATATAACTCCGCAAGCTACAAATATAATTGTACCGGCTTTTATAATAAATGCCTTTCCGCGTTCCCACATGTGAATCAGAACGCCTTTTGCACCAGGCACATGATATTGCGGAAGTTCCATAACAAACGGAGCCGGGTCGCCCAGAAACAGCCTTGTCTTTTTAAGAACTATGCCTGAGAACAGAACCATTGCAATGCCCAGGAAATATGCCGACGGCGCTACCCACCAGGACTTCTCAGCAAACATGGCTCCTGCAATCAATGCTATTATGGGAAGTTTTGCACCGCATGGGATAAAGGTAGTAGTCATGATGGTCATCTTTCTGTCTTTATCCTGCTCAATTGTCCTGGATGCCATAACACCCGGAACACCGCAGCCCGATGCAATCAACATCGGAATAAATGATTTCCCTGAAAGCCCAAACTTACGGAAAATTCTATCCATGATAAATGCTACACGGGCCATATATCCGCAGTCCTCAAGAATTGAAAGGAAGAAGAACAAAATCATCATCTGAGGTACAAAACCAAGAACCGCTCCAACACCACCTATAATACCATCAACGACCAGACTCTGTAACCATTCGGCTGCACCTACGTTAGCCAGAAAGTCCCCGACTGCAGGCTGTATCCATGCACCGAACAATGTTTCGTTAGTCCAATCCGTAACTATGGTTCCAAGCCATGATACCGAAACAAAGTATACTATAAACATAATAACTGCAAAAATAGGCAACGCCAGCCACCTGTTTGTTGCAACCCTGTCTATCTTATCAGAGGTGGTCATCCCTACATTTTTTTTATTCAGGCACTTCTTAATAATTTTACCGATGTATATATATCGTTCGTTTGTAATTATACTTTCACTGTCGTCATCCATATCGGTTTCACAGGCCGCAATTATTTCTTCTATTTTCTGCTTAGTAGATGAATCAATGGTTAACTGCTCCAGAACCTTTTCATCTCTCTCAAAAAGCTTGATGGCATACCATCTTGACTGTTCTTTGCTGCCTATTATACTCTCGGCTGCAACCTCTATCCGGGACAGGCTGTTCTCAACCGAATTGTCGAAAGTGTGCTGCGGAATTGTCTTTGCTTTACTTTTAGCAAGAGCTATGGCCCTTTCAGTTACTTCTTTCAATCCTGTCCCTTTTAAGGCAGATGTTTCATAAACCTCACAGCCTAACTCTTTGCTGAGCTTCTCCAAATATATTTTATCGCCATTTTTTCGTACAATGTCGATCATATTCAATGCTATTACTACCGGTATACCGATCTCCACCAGCTGTGTAGTAAGATACAGGTTTCTTTCTATATTTGATGCGTCAACCAGGTTGATGATTACGTCAGGTCTTTCATTTAGAAGATAATTACGTGTCACTACCTCTTCAAGAGTGTAGGGCGATAAGGAATATATACCGGGAAGGTCCATTATAATAACATCCTTGTGACCTTTAAGTTTTCCCTCTTTTTTCTCTACCGTAACACCGGGCCAGTTTCCAACATATTGAGAACTTCCTGTTAATTCATTAAACATTGTCGTCTTACCGCAGTTTGGATTCCCGGCAAGTGCAATTTTAATAGCCATTGTTCCTTCCTCCTATTTTCGAAAGTTAGACTATGCTAACTCGTAACTTTAAAATATGCAGAGCCTTGTAGTACTCTGCTTAGTCCACCAATATCATTTCGGCGTCTGATTTCCTCAGTGACAATTCATATCCCCTGACTGTGACTTCCACCGGATCCCCCAACGGAGCAACCTTGCGCACATAAATGGAAGTACCCTTGGTGATACCCATATCCATTATCCTGCGTTTAATTGCACCTTCTCCATTGAGCTTCACAACTGTAACAGTTTCACCGCAGTTTATGGTTTTGAGTGTTCTCATTGTGTTTCCTCTTTTCTATATAAAATTTTTGTGTGAACATTAAAGTATACGATGTTAAACAATGATTCTGCTGGCCATACCTTTATCTATTGCTACACGGGCATCCTTCACATTAACTATCATGTTACCGCCTATTTCTGAAATAACGGTAACCTTTGAACCTATAACAAAACCGAGATTCTCCAGAAATCTTTTAGTTTCATCTTTACCCCGAATTGATTTTATAGAATTAATCTCGCCTTGAGAAGCCATTGTTAAAGGCATAAAATCACTCCTTAAAAGGTTAGTATCTGCTAACCTATCTTTAAATAAATTGGTTAGCCCTAACTAACCTCTATAAGAAGTTTACTACTGCTAACTATGTTTGTCAATATATTTAACATATATTTAATGATTTTTCATTATGCTTTTTTATACGTGTTAAAAATTGCAATTTGTATTATTATCCGTACACCTTGATAAAAAGCTTACATATGCTATAATTATATGATTAATATATCAATTATCAATTTATGATGTCACTGGCTGAATTAATTGATTCAATTACATTTTGTGCCGCTACGCGGCTCAAAGTCATAAAATGGCTTAGGAGGTTAATTATGATTAAGTTACAAGAATCCGGTGAAAATTATTTGGAGACAATACTTGTTCTTAAAAATAAAAACGGGAATGTACGTTCAATTGATATTGCAAATGAATTGGGCTATTCAAAACCCAGTATAAGCCGCGCAATGACTATACTTAAAAATGCTGAATATATTATAATAAATGAAACAACAGGATATATAACCCTTACTGATAAAGGATACAATATTGCAACAGCAATGTATGAGCGTCACCAGATATTATCCACTTATTTAATCTCACTTGGCGTTTCTCCTGATGTAGCTACACAGGATGCTTGCAGGATTGAACATGTCATAAGCGAGGAAACGTTTGAAAGAATCAGGCAAAACACAAAAATTAAGGATTAGCAAGCGGAAATAAATTAGACCCGGCAAAATATATGCCGGGTCTAATTTATTATCCTGGGCATTTTTAATTAATTCTTTGTCAATATCGGTTGACTATTTTCATATAGTATGACAATATGTAGTTAGCTTATGCTAACCCCTTATCATGGATCAAGGAGATGTCTATGCTGTCTAATTCTAAAACTAAATATTTAATTTGCATATATAAATTAAGCAACGGCGGTGGATCTGTTAAGTCGGTCGATATAGCCAATACTCTGTCTGTTACAAAGTATAGTGTTTTTAAAATACTGAAATATTTTGATGAAATCGGATTGATTGAAAAGCAGCATTATGGTCAGGTATATCTGACCCCGGAGGGAATAAGAAAAGCCAATTCTTTATATACGGAATATATAATTTTATACACCTTCTTCACCAAATATTTAAATGTTCCCGATGAAGTTGCTGAGGACGATGCTATTGCCTGTATAGGCGTTCTATCAAGCCAAAGTATTGATACGATATCCAACCACATCTTTAATTAAATTTGTGCCCAACAAGGCCCCAGGCGTTCCTGCTTGCAGGCCCAAAGTCTTGAGACATATTTCTTTTGTGAAGCTTTCTTTGTCTGCAAAGAAAGCCTTGAGTAAACTATCCTCAAGACCAAAGGCCTCAAGAATAAAGAAAGTAATTATTTAAGTTAGCCGCCTCCAAACACAACAAAACCCCAAGCTATGAGCTTGCAGGCCCAAAGTCTT
>JAFABO010000150.1 GCA_023426005.1 Bacillota bacterium
GTGTTGTCATCGCTATTAGCTACACATTCAATTCTAGGCTTTTCTATTTCTATCACCAAAAACCCTCCCTTAACAACTTTTTATTTTTTGAGGGCAACTGATTCTAACATACATTATCATAGAGAATTATTATATTAAATAATCCTTTCAGTTGCTTCCAAGTCAATTTATTTTGCTTATTATTACTTGGAGTACAACTCTACGATCAAGTGTTCCTTGATTGGTAAATCTATATCTTCTCTGGCAGGAAGAGCGGCAACTTTTCCTGTAAAGTTTTCAGCATCATATTCAAGCCACTTGGGAACTACCTTGCCACCTGTGATATCACTGATAGCCTTGACTTTTTCTGAACTTCTGCTCTTTGTAGCAAGTGCTATAACATCTCCAACCTTTAAGAGGTATGAGGGAATGTTTACACGCTTTCCGTTTACTGTAAAGTGACCATGAGTTACCAACTGTCTTGACTCAGGCCTTGAAGTACCGAGACCCAGTCTGTAAACTACATTGTCAAGTCTTGTTTCAAGTATTTGCAACAAGTTTTCACCTGTGATTCCTTTACGTCTGGCAGCCATTTCAAAGTATTCGCTGAACTGGGCTTCCAATACGCCATAAAATCTTCTAACCTTTTGCTTCTCACGAAGCTGTATACCATATTCAGACATTTTCTTCTTTGCCTGTCCATGCTGTCCGGGAGCATAAGCTCTTCTTGCTATGGAACATTTATCAGTATAGCATCTCTCGCCCTTTAAGAACAGCTTTTCGCCTTCTCTGCGGCAGAGTCTGCAAACTGCTTCAGTATATCTTGCCATCTAAATTTACACCTCCAAATTTAATCAATCTCCACATATAACTTATTAACATATACGTAGTTGGGTAAAAAGCCACAAAGTGGGTTTTTGACGTGTGAAACGAAGTTTCGCACTAGACTCTTCTACGCTTAGGCGGTCTGCAGCCGTTATGGGGAATTGGTGTAACATCCTTTATAAGGCTTACTTCTAAACCAGCAGCCTGCAATGCTCTGATTGCTGCTTCCCTACCTGCTCCAGGTCCCTTTACATACACTTCAACAGTCTTCAGTCCATGTTCCATTGCAGCTTTAGCAGCTGTTTCGGCCGCCATCTGAGCAGCAAATGGTGTGCTCTTTCTTGAGCCCCTGAATCCTAATCCGCCTGCACTTGCCCATGAAAGCGCATTACCGGCAGTATCTGTCAAGGTAACAATTGTATTATTAAAAGATGAACGGATATGAGCAGCTCCACGTTCAATGTTTTTACGTTCTCTTCTTTTTCTGGTAGTCCTTTTAGCACCAGCAGTCTTCGTTGCCATGTGTTCGCAAACCTCCTTTAACTATTTCTTTTTACCACTAACGGTCTTTGAAGGGCCTTTTCTAGTCCTTGCGTTAGTCTTTGTACGTTGACCTCTGACTGGAAGACCCATTCTGTGTCTTCTTCCTCTGTAGCATCCGATTTCAATAAGACGCTTGATGTTCAACGCCACTTCTCTTCTAAGATCACCTTCAACCTTATATTCTCTGTCAATGGTTTCTCTGAGTTTGCTGATTTCGTCGTCAGTAAGATCTCTTACTCTTGTGTCGGGATTGATACCAGTCTTAACGAGAATTTCGTTTGACTTGGATCTTCCGATTCCAAAAATGTAAGTGAGACCAATTTCAACCCTTTTTTCTCTGGGCAAATCTACTCCGGCAATACGTGCCATACTTTTCCTACACCTCCAAATAATTTCTCATAAACTTATTCTTGTAAAAAGCCCTCAGGCTTTTTGGCGCGACTTCACTCAATGACACATTGAACGCAGCTTCGCGCAACTCGTGCTAATTCTCCACCGCTGGATGCAGATGTATTAAATATTGCCATTCCCCTAGGCATCTTAATCCATACGATATCGTCAAATATTTAAAATATCATCAAGAATAACAAAGAATTGGGATGCTTCAAATGAATTTGAAAAATTCTATGTTCAGCCGCTTCTTGTTGAGATTTTACGAAAGTAATAATAATTTGGGTTTTTTATATTAACCCTGTTTTTGTTTGTGCTTCGGATTTTCGCAGATAATCATAACCCTGCCTTTTCTTCTAATGATCTTGCATTTTTCACATATAGTCTTAACTGATGGTTTAACTTTCATTGTTACAGCCTCCTTATAGTAAGAAACAAATTAGCTTAATTATTTTAATTGATTTATATTTAATAATACCGCTCCCATTTGACAAACCGGCAGAGGTATGTATTATTTTGCTCTCCAAGTAATCCTTCCTCTGGTAAGGTCGTATGGGGATAATTCAATTGTTACCTTATCACCGGGAAGTATCCTGATAAAGTTCATCCTAAGTTTTCCTGAAATATGAGCCAAAACCTTATGTCCATTTTCAAGTTCTACCTGGAACATCGCATTTGGTAATGCTTCAACAACTGTTCCTTCCACTTCAATAACATCATCTTTTGCCAAACTAGCACCTCCTCCAGAGCTTCTTAATCAAATATCACCGGATATTCAATCAATTGATCTTTTATATATTAATTAGCTGCTTTAAACTGATAATCATTCTTTGACCGCCTCGGGTTCTTTTACCCCCGCAAGTCCCTTTCTGATCTCAGCATTTGTAATTTTTATGCCCGAATTGAGCTTCTGTGATATCGACTCAATAATTGCTGCAGTAATATTCAGATGCTTAATCTTCTTTTTTTTTGGATTTTCATACCGTCTGAGATCACCATCACTGACAAATACATATTTGTCATCAATAATTCCGCTTACAATAAAAATCCGGCCTTCGTCCCGCCCTGCTTTCGAGTAAACAACCTGTCCCAGCATTATATTCATGCTAACCTCCATGCCATAAAAAGGCACCGGCGACACAAAAATGAAATTAAAATCATCAACTGCACCGACCGAAGCAAAAACTTCAACATACAATTGACATTGGTGAAACCAAATATAAATTATACAGGAAAACTATAATAATAACAATACATTTATTAAAAAACTTTTTAAAATTTTGTTAAAATTAGTGGTCCATTTTCTGTAATTGCTACCGTATTTTCGTAGTGAGCTGAAAGTGACCCGTCGGATGTCACCACCGTCCAGCTGTTATCCAAAACTCTGACACTGTAGGTGCCTTCATTTATCATGGGCTCCACGGCAATGGTCATCCCACTTTCCAGCTTTACTCCTCTGCGTTTTGTAACATAGTTTGGTATTTCAGGCGATTCATGCAGCTCTCTTCCAATACCGTGCCCTACAAAATCTCTTACAACAGAAAAGCCTTTACTCTCCGCATGTCTCTGTATTGCTTCGGAAATATCCCGGATGTGTTTGCCCACTTCCATTTGCTTCAGACCTTCAAAGAAGCTCTGTCTTGTTTCGGTTATCAACCGCTGCGCTTCACCGGATATTTTACCCACCCCGTAGGTTCGGGCCGCGTCGGCATGGTAACCGTTCAGGTAAACACCAACATCTATGCTAATAATATCGCCATCTTTTAAACGATTTAAACTGCTTGGGATTCCGTGAACAACTTCCTCATTGACAGATGCGCAAATGCTGGCCGGAAATGGCACTACACCGGGTATGCCCGGCTCGTAGCCCTTAAAGGATGGAATTGCACCGTACTTCCTGATATTTTCATATGCTATCCTATCCAGCTCTTTTGTTGTGACACCGGGAGCAATATTCTTTTTTAGCAGCTGAAGGGTCTCATAAAGAACCTCTCCAGCTTTTTTCATCTTATCTATTTCTGCTTGTGATTTAATTGTAAACATAGTTTTAAATACCTAAAGCCTTGAATACTCTTGCAGTTGTCTGTTCTACCTCATCGGCACCGTCGGCAACCTTGAGCTTTCCGGCCTTTTCATAGTAGCTTATAAGCGGCTGGGTCTGCTTGTGATAGGTTTCAAGCCTGCTCAGCACTGTTTCGGCAGCATCATCAGCCCTTTGAATAACAGGTGTGCTGCATACGTCACAAATTCCTTCAACCTTTGTAGGATTAAAAATAACATGATAGGATGCACCGCAATTTGGACAGGTACGTCTTCCTGACATTCTTTCTATAATATCCTCATCCTTTACATTGATCAATAATGTAGCATCAAGTTCAATGCACATAGAGTCAAGGACTTTGTCAAGATACTCTGCCTGAGGAATTGTCCTGGGGAAACCATCAAGAATGAATCCTTTTTCACAGTCCGGATTGGCAAGCCTGTCTTTAACTATTTCTACAGTGAGTTCATCCGGAACAAGCTGCCCCTTATCCATATATTCCTTTGCTTTGATTCCAAGAGGTGTATTTCCCTTGATATTTGCTCTGAAAATGTCTCCGGTCGATATATGTGGTATGGATAATTTTTCAGATATTGTTTTGGCTTGAGTTCCCTTACCTGCACCAGGAGCTCCTAATAGTACGATTTTCATATTATCTACCTCCCAAGCCACTCTTCTACATGGCTCTCTTCCATTCTACCTGCTTATAGGACTCGCCTTAAGCATACCCTTTTATAATAAAATCATATGAATTTAAAGTAAGGGTTTATGACGTATCATAAACCCCAAACTTTTTATTTTATCTATTTAAGCTTATTAAATGATACTTATTCAAGGAAACCCTTGTAATGTCTCATAAGCATCTGTGACTCAATCTGTCTCACAGTATCAAGTGCAACACCTACCAGAATCAAAACGCTTGTTCCCGCAAACCATACACCCTGTACCCCGGTGATCCATACTATTATATATGGGAATATGGAGATAAGGGCAAGGAATAATGCACCAAACCATGTAATTCTGTTTAATACCTTTTGGATGTAATCCGATGTCGGCTTACCGGGTCTGATACCAGGTATAAATCCACCGTTCTTCTTCATGTTGTTGGCAAGTTCAATAGGATTGAACTGTACATATGTGTAGAAGAAGGTAAATCCGATGATCAGTAAAGCATAAAGTATGGAATAAGACCAATGTGACTGCCAGTTCTTCATGAATCCGATCAAACCTGTATTAGTACTTGGAGCTGCGAATGCAAATAAAGTTGATGGAAGCGACATTATTGACATTGCAAATATTATAGGAATAACACCTGCCCAGTTTACCTTAATCGGCAAGTGGGTGCTCTGTCCTCCGTAAACCTTTCTGCCAACAACTCTTTTGGCATACTGTACCGGAATCCTGCGCTCTGCCTGATTAACAAAAACAACGCATGCTATTATTGCAACAAACACAACTAAAATTCCAGCTATACTGAGTATTCCAACAAAGTCATTTCCAAGTTTTCCAGCCTGATAGTTCATGATAAGGTAATTCAAGCCCCTTGGACCGGCAGATACGATACCTGCAAAAATCAGCATTGAGATACCATTACCTATACCATACTCGGTGATCTGTTCACCAAGCCACATCAAAAATGCAGTTCCGGCAGTAAGTGTGAATGTAACTGTAATGAAGGTCATAACGTTAAGTCCCGAAATAATTGCGCCTC
>JAFABO010000200.1 GCA_023426005.1 Bacillota bacterium
CCAGCATCCGGCTGAAATTGGGGCTGTGAGCATAGAGACAGCGTATAAGGTAATAGAGGGTGGAACAGTAGAAGCTGACATAAAAATTCCTGTTGAACTGATAAACAAGGACAATGCCGGTAAATAATGCAGCCTTTGCAAGAAAGAGTATTTTTACTTCACAAAAAGGGGATGTTGTAAAAGGTGAATTTCCGTTCATTTTACGGCATCCCTTTCAAAAAAAATTATGGACCTTTAAATAGAACAGGTTGTTTATATACGATATTTACATTATCAATGGAGGTAAGGATGTTAGATCAATACTTCGTAGAAATGACTGGAATTTGTAAAACATTTCCGGGTGCTAAGGTTCTGGATAACATTGAGCTAAAGGTTAAGGCTGGAGAAGTCCGTGCATTAATGGGTGAGAATGGCGCAGGAAAGTCCACTTTGATGAAGATCCTCGGCGGGATTTATTGTAAGGACCAGGATGTTGGAACAATTAAAATAAATGGTCAGGTTGTGGATATAAACTCGGTATACGATGCGAAACGTTACGGGATTTGTTTAATACATCAGGAAATCAGTCTTGCTGACAATATGAGCGTAGCGGAGAACCTGTTTATGGGTGAGGAACTGCAAAAAAAAGTAAAACTCATTCTGGATGATAAGCAAATGATCAAAAAGGCACAGCAGGTTGTAGATGAAATGGGTATGGATATTGACGTAAGAACTAAGGTAGGTGCTCTAAGCATTGCCAAGCAGCAGATGGTAGAAATCTGCAGGGCGTTATTATACAAGTCAAAACTAATCGTAATGGACGAACCTACATCTTCATTGACTCAAACAGAGATAGATCAGCTTTTTATTCAAATCGAGAAGTTAAAGAAGTCCGGAATAACGATAATATATATTTCTCACAGAATGGATGAAATATTTAAAATAGCCGACTCGATTACCGTACTGCGCGACGGAAAATTGATAGGCACCGATGCGGTAGGAAATCTGAACAGAGATAAGTTAATCTCTATGATGGTGGGCCGCGAGCTGCTGGAAATATATAAGCATGACGAGAAAATTCAAATTGGTGCTGAGTGTTTAGCTGTTAAAAACCTCAGTAACAGGTACTTGAAAAATATTAATTTTTCTATATCACGGGGGGAAATCCTGGGGTTTGCAGGACTGGTAGGGGCCGGTCGAACGGAACTGGCCAGAGCAATTTTCGGCATAGATAGGATAACTTCCGGGGGGTTGTATATTAATGGCAATAAAACCTGTATAAAAAATCCTATGGGTGCAATATCGAAAGGAATAGCCTATGTTCCGGAAAACCGTAAAATTGAGGGATTATATCTCACAAACAGTATTAAATACAACATTTCTATAACTATTCTTGAAAAATTTATCCGGTTTATCGGTATCAATAAAAAATCAGAAAATGCAATTACAAATGAATATAAAGAGTCGCTATCCATAAAAATGGCTTCGTCCGAGCAGAAGGTAAAGCTATTGTCGGGAGGGAATCAACAAAAAGTATTAATTTCAAAATGGCTGGCAACAAACCCTGACATACTCATATTGGATGAGCCTACACGGGGGATCGATATAGGTGCCAAAGCAGTAATTTACCAGTTGATTTACCAGCTGGCACAAAAAGGGGTAGCTGTAATACTGATATCCTCTGAAATGGAAGAGATAATTAACCTGAGTGATAGAATAATGGTTATGCATGAGGGAAAAGTTACCGGAATGCTGGAAAATAATAAAAAGTCAAAAGTAACACAAGAAGAAATTTTGTGGCTTGCGTCAGGAGGAAAAACAAATGCTGAAGAATAATAGTTGTGAATCAACTGCAAAGGATAATAAGTTCTTAAATAATCCAATAACAAACTTTTTTAAAGATAATCTGGGCATACTTTTAGCTCTGTTCTTTATGTGCCTGATATTAACTATAACAACTGATTCCTTCTTTGACGGTAAAAATATACTGACTGTTCTTCGCCAGATATGTATTAATTCGCTTTTGGCTTATGGGATGACCTTTGTATTGATCATAGGGGGAATTGACCTGACTGTGGGTTCAGTGGTCGGAGCAAGCGGTGTGGTATGTGTAATGCTGATGGAGTCAGGGATCGGCATGATACCTGCTATTGTTATAACATTATTGTTCGGTGCCATTATTGGCTGCATAAACGGTACAATTATTGCTACGACGGGAATGCCGGCATTTATTGTCACATTGTCCATGATGGGCGTGGTTAGAGGCCTTGCATACATTATTACAGACGGACGCTCAATTTCAAGCAAAGACAGTTTATTTACTTCCATAGGCAATGGCTATACACTCGGGATACCCAATCCTGTGTACATCTTGATAGCGGTAATGGTAATAATTTCGATAATACTTTACAAGACCAAATTTGGCCGAAGAATGTATGCAATAGGAGGAAATCCAACTGCTGCAAAATTTACAGGAATTAATTTGAAAAGTATTACAATAAAAGTATATATAATATCAGCGGTACTGGCTTCATTGGCGGGTATGATTCTCGCATCCAGAATGTTCTCAGGTCAGCCTACGGCAGGGCAGGGGTATGAGTCCGATGCCATAGCCGCGGCCGTATTAGGAGGCACAAGCTTTACAGGAGGAATAGGTACAATCGGAGGGACGTTTATCGGGGCTCTTGTAATAGGCGTACTTAGCAATGGACTTAACCTGCTGCATATTCCTTCTTATGTCCAGATGGTAATAAAGGGTTTTGTAATTATTTTTGCCGTTGGATTTGATATCGTAAAAAATAGGAGCACTAGCAAATAAAAAGGTGACTAATAAAATAAGAAATTATTGTAAACCACAGGAGATGCTGCAAAATGCCGGAGAATCATTTTGCAGCATCTCCTGTAGAAAGAACTGCTTGCGGGTGGCCGGAAGGGCTGACAATATACGGTATCATCTATGGCTTGCCAGAGGATATAAAAAATGAAATTGATATTGTAAATAATGTTAAAAATATGAGGAGTGGAAAACTTGAATTTACATAGTGTGAAAGAAGCGTGGTTCTAGGCCAGTCGATAATGAACATTAAGTCAGGGGGAAGGGGACGATTATCCACATTTGTCTCCGGCGTTTTTCTGCTGGTATTAATCATGGTACTGCATAATTATGTAAAAGTCATACCAATGGCTGTACTTGTGGGGATAATGATAATTGTCTGTATTGAAACCCTGAACTTTGAATCTCTCAGGAACATACACAAAATGCCTCGAAAAGATGCTTTAATTATGCTTATAACTATGGGTGTTGTGATTATGACCCATGATCTTGCCAAGGGCGTACTGGTGGGTCTTCTCATCAGTGCCGTTGCATTTGCATGGGCCATTGACAAGGTTATTAATAAGTATGATCAATTGGGAAAAGTTGTTTATATTGTGGGGATGGACAGGGAAAGCCTTAAAATAATGTAGACAGCCATTGAATAGAATTGTCATATATCATCTAACGGATAAAACAAATCACTATACCTGCCATACACATGTTGATTCTTGGATTCTGTAAGTAAATTGCTTTAAACATTAATATTTACGAACAGCTGAATATGCTTCTCATTTTGCATTTTGCTCTTTCTTCCGTTGCAAATCGGGTTTATTATTTAGCTGTTCCTAGGAGGAGACCTATGGGGAATTTTATAAAGGTACAAGTCAGTTCTTTCAGAAACAGCATTTATACAAAAATAATTACGGCCTTCATCTGTGTGATCATAATTATGGGAAGTATAAGCGTTTTTCCTTTAATCAGCTATAAACAGCCAATAAAAAAGTATGATACCATCCTCAATAATGTCATATTAGCCAATACAGTTATTAATGCTTCTGCCGATTTAACAAGTTCTGCCAGGCAGCTGTTTGCCAATCCGGGTAATAAAGATATACGGGAAAAATATAATGCCCAGGCCGGATATATCAATGAGAGCATGGATACTCTTGAAACCGCACTCATGTCAGATAATGCAAAAAGTCATTTTAGCGGTATTAAAAATATGGTTACAACTTTTTTAGAAAATGCAGATAAGGCAGTGGACCCGAAATCCGGCGCTTCTATCTCTGTTCGTTCCGAAAATTTAAACATTGTTAAAAAAAATAATGAATTCATAAATACAAATTTAAAAAAATTGATTTTAGAAGAAATTGAATACAGTAAAACAGTTAGAGAGGGTATTTCCAAAACAACAAACAGAATACTTTCCATTACTGTTCTAATATTTATTGTAGTCCTGGCTGCTTGTCTTTACCTCGGATTTAATATGGCAAGAAAGATTTCCATCCCTATAAGGCATATTTCCGGTGCTGCCGACAGAGTAGCGGCGGGTGACCTGACTATACAGGATATTACCGTTGGTTCAAAGGATGAACTTTTTCAGCTGAGCCGGTCATTTAATAAAATGACGAATAATCTCAAACACATGATCTCAAAAGTTGGAGAGAGCAGCAGTAAGGTTCTGGATGTATCGGATCAATTGCACCAGAGTTCTACTCAGAGTTCCTCTGCCAGTGAGTACATAGCCCAATCCATTCAGGATGTCGCACTTGGAGCAGAGAACCAGGCAAAACTGTCTGAGGAATCGGCAGCAACTATTGACGTCATGTACACAATAATTAAGACAATTTCCCTCAAGTCCGCAGTGGTTAAGGAATCGTCGGATGCTGCAAGCGAAATTACTTGTGAGGGCAATCAATTGATCAATAAGGTTATAGGCCAGATCAATAATTTGAACACTACAATTGCAGAATCAACAGTCATTTCGGATGAATTATTCAAGAAGTCCGGAGAAATCGGAGGGATACTTGATATCATAACATCAATTGCCAGGCAAACAAATCTTCTTGCGCTTAATGCAGCGATTGAGGCGGCCAGAGCAGGTGAACGGGGAAAAGGGTTTGCGGTGGTTGCAGATGAGGTCAGAATACTTGCGGAGCAATCGGGAACAGCTGCTGGCGAGATTGCGGATATGATAAGGGATGTGCAGTCTGAAACAGCCAAAATGTCCAGAAGTATGAAAAGGAGCATGGAGGAAATAGGGGTGGGTATAGAGGTCACGAATAATGCGGGGAAGTCTTTTGATAAAATAAGTACATCCATATCAGAAGTCAATGGACAGATAAACGATATATACAAAGAAATATTGAATATGAACTCCTCCATTAAGCAAATCAAAGAGAGCGGCGACACCATTGTTGAAATATCAAAGACGTCTGCGTACAGCAGCCAGGAGGTCGCGTCATCGGTTGAAGAGCTCAGTGCCGGCTTGCAGGAGGTTTTGTCTACAACCCATGTTTTGAACGATATGGCAAACGAGCTTAAGAAATTGGTAGAACGATTTAAATTGTAAGCATTTATAGAGCTACTGCTCTTTAAAATATCTGTGGCAGCAGCTTTATTTTTAGGTACACATAGTATATAATGTTATGGTACGTTAAAATTAAAGATCAACTTTTAATAATAAAAAGTATGCCTGTTATATAAAAATTTAATAATAGTGTTGTTAATATTAAAAAGGAATACTATTTGAAAGGATTGTTAGTGTTGTATGGTTACAATGAAGGATGTTGCTGCTTTGGCAGGAGTATCACACGGCACTGTTTCAAATGTTTTGAACGGAGCCAAAGGGGTAAGTGTAGACAAGATAAAAAAGGTAGAAGACGCTATAAAAAAGTTAGGCTATAATAGGAATGCTCTGGCAATAAACTTAAAGACCACTAAAGCGCAAAAAAATATATATGTCATTTTACCTAATATCAGCGATTTTGCAAATGAGGATATACTTAATGGTATACTCAGGGGTGCTGATAATAAGGGTTATTCAATCAGCATATTTACAAGTAATGAGCTTCCCTACAGAGAAAAGGATATTTTAAACCGCGCACGGATGTTTAATGTAGACGGTATATTAATGATGACCTGCCAGCCGGATAACACAGATCTGATTAAAAGTATTCAGCGGGACAGGTTAAACGTGGTCTGCATGCAGAGAGAGATTGCCGGCGGGAACTGCGGTTTTGTCGGAATAGATTTTAAAGACAGGATCATGGACAGCATAAGAGTGCAGCTGGATAAGGGTCTTGACAAGATCGCCATGCTTACCGGCCCAAAGCGGTATTCATTTGATGCGGCATGTGTTGATGCATATTTCAACGCCTTGTTTAACGCCAATAAACAAATATGCAACCAGTATGTGATGGTAACCGACGGCGACAGAGAGAGTGCAATGCGGGTGGCTGTGAAACTTTTAAATTCCAGCCAGCGGCCGGATGTTATTTATGTAAGCGGAGAACTATTGGCGGAAGGGCTGAAAAAGGCGATAGAGCTTACATCAATGCCGGGCATAAAGAATCCCAAAGTAATAATTTTAAACAGCGGAAGGTGGACCCGGGTACAGCTTGAAAACGAGGAAAACATTGTTTTGCCCTTTGGTGAGGTTGGAGAAACTGCCGTTCAGTTACTGATAGATATTATTGAGAATAACAGTGACAGGAAAAATGTTAAAATACAGATAAATGTACAAAAAGAAAACAAACTGCCTATGACCATTACCAGTTTTGAGAAAAAGAATCCCAAAAAGCTAAGGGTGCTGCTTCATAATGACCATGCGGGTAAAGCGGTGGATGCACTGAGCAATGATTTTAAAAAGAGAACCGGTTTGGATATGGAAATTGACTTATTAAGCTATAAATATATGCTGAAAGAAATCAAAGCAAGCAAGGAAACTGGGAAATATGATGTTTTCAGTATAGATGTACCATGGATAAAGGAGCTGATTGCCGAGGATTGTATAGAGGAGTTGAATGGATATATCCGTGATGAATGGAAACTGACCGACACTTTTCAGCATGATATATTTGACGAGTATTCAATGTACAATGGCAGAATACATGTCCTGCCATATAGCTTCACATCTCAGCTTCTGTTTTACAGAAAAGATCTGTTTGAAAAACTGAAAAACAAACGCCTCTATTATGACTGGTACAAGGAAGAACTCAAGGTGCCCGGTACTTGGGAGGAATATAACAAGGTTGCGAGGTTTTTTACTAAAAAATTCAATCCGGATTCAGATACATTATATGGTACAGCTCTCGGGGGAAGGCGCTTTATGGGAGCAACCAGTGAATTCTTACCGCGGGCGTGGGCGTTTGGCGGAGATGTTTTTGACAAGGACAATATAGTGATACGCAGTGAAGCATGTATTAATGCATTAAAAAACTATATAGCTTGTTTTGATTATGCACATCCTGATTCAAGCAATAGATGGTGGGATGATGAAGCCATAGATTTTTCTGAAGGCCATTCTGCCATGATGGTACAATACTCGGACCAGGCTACTATGCTGAGAGACTCCAACATATCCACCGTGGTAGGTAAGACTGGTTTTGATATGGTTCCGGGAGGAGTTTCCCTGTTCGGAGGCTGGTCAATAGGAATGAATAAAAATTCGAAAGTAAAAGATGAAGCCTTTGAATTCATAAAATGGACAATTGCAGATGACATGTCCATGCCCAACGCCGTATTGGGCAGGATGATACCCTATAAAAGCATACGTGACAGTTACGAGTTAATGGCAATGTATCCCTGGCACAGAGATACATTTAAAACATTCACGTCCGTAAAAAAAAGAATAATACCCAGGAATATCAAAGGCGAATGTGTATCGGAACAAATATTTGAGGAGATCGTTGGAACTGCCGTACATGATGCCATATTGAAAAAGTGTACACCTGAAAATGCAATAGACACAATACATGCAAGATTGACGGATGTGTTTAAGTAGAGTTTGGTATTGGTGGGGTGCAGCCGGGAATGGCACACCCACCGGTTCTTAAGCTTTTCCAAACCTGCCCGTAAGCACAGGCGTTAAATCACAGCTCTTTTTTATCCGTTTTTACAAGGGTTTCCCATATACCTGTGAGATACATGGCTCCTAAGGCCCTGTCGTATAACCCGTAGCCCGGGCGGCCGGTTTCACCCCATATCATCCTGCCGTGGTCAGGACGTACATAGCCTTGAAATTTATTCTTATAAAGCACTTTTACAATTTCAACTACGTCCAGTGAGCCGCAGGGCGAGTAGTGGGCACTTT
>JAFABO010000216.1 GCA_023426005.1 Bacillota bacterium
TGTTGTTGCATTGTTTGGTGATGACGGAAGTGTAGATATAGTTGTTAAGGCGCCGGCTATATCCAAGCAGCAGACAGCACAGATAGTTGATATAGTTACCAGACAGGCCAATATCCCAATGGAAAAAGTCGTTATAAAGAAGTATTTTTAATTAGAAAATATTAATTCAACAATATCATTGAGGTTATCTTACAAAGAGCGACCGGCAGTGCTGCAAAGCCAGCTGTTGATCATTTCTGCGGATAACCTTTTTCTTTTGCCTTTTTGGAAATGTTAGTTTTTATTCTCATTGATTAATAAGTGCTGAAGTGATATAATTTTACCAAACTGAGCCATAATATGGTGAAGAGCGCATATGAGCATTGTTTGCGGGCTTATTTACCAATTTATGGTTTAAGTATGTTAACCTGTTAAATGGAGAGGTGCATAATGGAAGAAGAAAATAATATTCTGGATGATTACGGATCAGTGAAAATATCTGAAGAGGTAGTTGCCATTATTGCAGGAATCGCTGCTACCGATGTCCCGGGCGTTGCAGGCATGAGCGGCGGGATAGCAGGCGGAATAGCAGAAATACTCGGCAGGAAGAATCTGTCAAAGGGTGTTAAAGTTGAGGTTGGCGAAAAAGAGGCGGCAATCGATCTTTATATTATTGTGGAATTCGGGGCCAGGATTCCGGAGGTTGCCTGGGACATTCAGGACAAGGTTAAACATGCCGTTCAGTCAATGACCGGGCTTAATGTCATCGAGGTCAATATTCACGTTCAGGGAGTTAATTTTGACAAGGAAATTAAGAAGGAAAACGAATCAAATAAGAGTATATAAGCCCTGTTGCTGGGGATAATATAAAAGAACCATAAAATTCATGTAAATGCAGAAATTTGATTTTTGACCATGTATGAAATATAATTAGCTTGTATATTTATGTTACGATTGCAGCAGTTTTTTGTAAAATAAATGAAAAGAGGTGGAGGATTCATGAACATAATATTACGCGTATTGTTGGCTATTTATGCATTTTTTCTTACATTAGCCTCAATGTTTGCAATGCTGGTGACTATAAGGTCGGACATATTGACCGACACATATACATATTTATATGAAGAGGTATTAGCTAACAGAAATCCATCTATAGTCATGTTCATTATTGCTTCGATATTTTTCTGTTTGAGCTTGACGTTCCTGCTCTCGGGCTTTAAGCCTGAAGGAGATAAAAAAGCTATTATCAAATATAATAAAAATGGTGATATCAGGATCACCTTGAACTCAATTGAGAATATTGCACTTGCAACCTCCAGGAAACTGTCGGGTATTCGTGATTCAAAAGCATATGTTACCAAAGTTGGGGAAAGCGTCGGCATCACTGTCAAGGCCATAGTACTTCCCGATATAAACATACCGCTGCTTTCGGAGGATATGCAGATAAAGGTTAAATCCTCTGTAGAAGAGTGTACCGGAGTGCAGGTTGAAAGTGTAAAGGTACTTGTAGAAAGTATTTTCACCGGATATAAGTCCTCAAGAGTTGAGTAACATATGGAGGTACAGCGTGAAAAAAAGCATTTAAAAATTCATCATACATTTCACGTTCTACTTGTTGCTGGCGTGTAATACACGCAGATGGGAGGTAATGATGGATAAGCAAAAGCTGTATGAAGTTTACAGGCAGCATAAAGGTGAAATTATCGGAGCCGGAACCGGACTCTCCATAGCGGTTATTGTGCTGCTTCTAGGAGTCTTAAGGGCATTGTTTATAGTTATATGTGTTGTTTTCGGTTTCTATATAGGCAAGAGGCTGTCCCAGGACAAGGACTATATCAAGAACCTCCTGGACAGGATACTTCCTCCCGGAACTTATCGGTAAAAGGTGTCAAGCTGGAATTATGACGTGAAGTTTCCAGGGGGAAAATTCAGCATCGAGAAGTGGTATCTGCTGATTAAAAGTCAATTACTATCGGCTTGAAAGCCCCCTGAAGGCAAAAGCAAATTTAAACCCAAACTACGTTCAACGTCAGCTTGAAGGCATAATTCGACTGGAAGGCGAAGGCTTTGAACCGTAATTGACTTTGGTAATTTGTAGTTTGAAAATAATAAAAAATGCCAATTGATATACATAGGAGGAATTGTTAATGGGACGCCGTGCATCAAGGGAAGCTGCCATGAAACTGCTGTATCAGCTTGAAATTCAGAAAAGTGACAGGAGCGAACAGATTGATACCGCACTTCATGATGAAAATTTAACCGACAGTGACAGGAAATATATAAGGGGTATTATTGATGGGGTTAGTGAAAGAGTGGCTTTACTTGACAGAGTTATAGAAAGATATGCCATGGGCTGGAAAATTAACAGACTGTCAAAAGTTGATCTGTCAATACTTCGTATAGGGATTTATGAAATATTATACCGTGAGGATATTCCTTTCAGTGTTTCTGTAAACGAGGCAGTTGAACTTGCTAAAAAATACAGTAATGAAGATGCCGGTGCTTTTGTAAACGGGCTGCTTGCAAAGGTAACAAAAAACGATGCGGAGGACGCGGCTCCTGAAACCTCTGAACCTGCTGGCAATGCAGTAACTTCAGAGGCTGTAGACACCCCGGATAAATAGTATGGCTTAAAAACTGGTAATGTGAGTTTCTGCATTATCTTTTTTTGTTGACAGGGGAAGTATGAATTATTTTATGCTCTGGCAAAAGCTGTTTTTTCCGGAGCAGAAAAGGGGTATAAAATTGAACAGGATTTTTTCAGTTTCAGATATAAACAGCTATATAAAACAGCTTGTTTCAAATGACGGAATACTGTCCGGCTTATCGGTGAGAGGTGAAATATCCAATTTCAAGCACCATTATACGGGACATATGTACTTCACCATAAAAGATGAGAACAGTATCCTAAAGTGTGTTATGTTCAAGACTCAGGCAAACCAGCTCAAGTTCATGCCTCAAAACGGGAATAAGGTAATTGTATCGGGATACATTTCTGTTTTTGAGAGGGACGGACAGTATCAGCTGTATGCCGGTGATATGCAGCCCGACGGTCTGGGGGCGCTGCACCTTGCTTTTGAACAGCTTAAGAACAAGCTTCAGGCCGAAGGACTTTTTGATAATACTGTAAAAAAGAAACTGCCGCTGCTGCCCAGGAGTATCGGTGTGGTCACTTCCTCAACAGGGGCGGTGATAAGAGACATTATAAATGTTACATACAGAAGGCACGGTAAAATGAAACTGGTGCTGTACCCGGTGGCAGTGCAGGGTGTCCAGGCCGCCGGCCAGATAGCAGCTGCAATTCAGAAACTCAACCAGCTGGGCCAGGTGGATGTAATCATAGTTGCCAGAGGCGGCGGCTCTCTGGAGGAGCTCTGGGCGTTCAATGAAGAGGTGGTGGCAAGGAGCGTGTATGCCTCTAAAATACCGGTGATATCTGCCGTGGGCCATGAAACGGATTTTACCATATGTGATTTCG
>JAFABO010000229.1 GCA_023426005.1 Bacillota bacterium
ACAGGAGATTGGAGGAATGTGATACTTGACAGAAATAGTGGAAAAGAGTATTGATTTTTACAGTATTGAGTATGCAATGAATATTTTCGGAAATTATGATGAAAATATCAAAATTATAGAGGACGCCCTCAAGGTGAAGGTATTGACAAGAGGGACTTCGATCACCATAAGCGGTGATGAGGAAAACGTACAAAAGGCCGAAGTAATAGTAATAAAGCTTCTGGAAATTGCAAAGCAGGGACAATCCATAACCAGGCAAAACGTTCAATACCTGGTTGGGCTCACACTTGAGAAGCAGATAGAGAAGGCTGATGAAATAATACAGGACTATGTGTGTCTGACTGCAAAAGGGAAGCAAATCAAGTATAAGACCCATGGTCAGAAACTTTATTTTAATGCTATCAAGAAAAATGACATAGTTTTTGGAATAGGTCCTGCCGGCACGGGTAAGACCTTCCTGGCAGTTGCAATGGCGGTTACGGCCTTCAGAAACAAGGAGGTCGACAGGATAATACTCACAAGGCCGGCAGTGGAGGCCGGTGAAAAGCTGGGCTTTCTGCCCGGGGATCTGCAAAACAAGGTCGACCCGTATCTGAGACCTTTATATGACGGTTTGTATGAAATAATGGGTGCTGATCTCTATATGAAATACCTGGAAAGAGGTATGATAGAGATAGCTCCATTGGCCTATATGAGGGGAAGAACTCTTGACAATTCCTTCATCATCCTTGACGAAGCCCAGAATACAACACCTGAGCAAATGAAGATGTTCCTTACCAGAATAGGGTTCAACTCAAAGGCGGTTATAACCGGTGATATCACCCAGATAGATTTGCCGGGGGAGAAGAGATCGGGCCTCAAGGAAGTAACAAATATTTTAAGGGACATCAATGGAATAGAATTTGTTTACCTCACAGAAAAAGACGTTGTCAGACATGAACTGGTACAGAAAATCATAGTTGCTTATGACAAATACGATAAAAAGAACAGTGTGAAGCAGTAATTTAGGGGATTTGCCAATGAAAAAAAATAAGAAGAATACCAGCAAACTGAACAAGCTTGCCAGGAATAACAATGTACAGAGGATGTTCCTGGTATTAATTACTGTTTTAATTGCTTTTATCATAATTGAAACAGGTGCCCAGCCCACCAAATACAAATTGAGTGTCGGTGACGTATCCAGATATGACATTCCGGCACCGAGAGACATTGTAAATGAGGTTTTGACCGAACAGAACAGGCTGGCTGCCATGGAAAATGTCGAACCCGTTACAAAGGAAGATACCAAAGCCTTTGTGGAGGTAATATATAAAAAAGATGACTTTTTCAAGGCAGTGGCAGGGGCGAGGACTAGTGTTGAGAAATATTTAAAGGACATGGGGATATCATCTAAAGACGAAAGCTATGCTCAATATCTGAAGGATGCCCAGGATATTGCAATCAGCAGTTTGTCCGGGCAGGTGAAAAACCAGGGGATAATCCTGTCCCAGGATCAGATAAATTACCTTGTTACAAAGGCGGCAGACAGCGAAATGGAAACTTTCGAGGAGCTGACCAGGCGCCTGATTTCCGAATCAATGGCCGAAGAGGTCACCGAGAGCAATCTTGCAATACATTTACATAGGTTGCAGAACAGTTACCAGAGTGAGCAGGGTATAAGCCAGGAATTGAAGAATATAGGCGAACATCTGGTCAGGAGCATTTTAAAGCCAAATAGGATTGTGGATGATGAAGCTACCGCAAAGAAGAAGGAAGAGGCCTACAACGATAATGCAAACATTGTAAAGATAAAAAAAGAGTCCAGGATAATAAGCTTTGGAGATATAGTTACCGACGATAAGCTGAAGCTGCTTGAGGATCTTAATCTGCTTGAGAAAAACGGAAGATATGATTACCTGTTCTCAGCGGGTATCCTGTTTGTAATTTTATTCCTTACAACGCTGACAGCTCTGTTTCTAAGGAAATATAACAAGGATATGTACAACAGCCGGAAGGATATACTGCTGATTTGCCTGATAGTAACAATAATTCTGGTGCTGGCAAGATATTTGTTTACATTCTACGATGGCCTTGTAATACCTATATTTGTGGGGACCATGCTGGTAGCAACTCTTTTGAATATAGAAACTGCCGTGGTAATAAACTGTATTCTGACCGTCGGTATTTCTATAATGTCAAAGGGAAATTTGAAATTTCTGTATTTGGGCCTTATTTGCGGTGTCATATCGGCATTTATGGTTTCAAAGGCCAATCAGCGCAGCAGGATGTCCATGAATGGAGTATTGCTCGGCCTTATAAATACTGCTTTTATTGTTTGTCTGGACTTTATTTACAAAAGTGATTCCAAGACAATACTTATTGACGGTATTGTAGTCTTTCTGAACGGTTTTGTATCAATGATTCTTACAATTGGCTTCCTGCCGTTTCTGGAGAGCGCCTTTAATATAGTCACCCCATTGAAGCTTCTGGAGTTGTCAAATCCCAATCATCCCCTGCTGAAAAAGCTTTTGATCGAAGCTCCGGGGACCTATCACCACAGCCTGATGGTAGGGAATCTTGCCGAGATTGCCGCCGAGGATCTGGGTGCCAATGCGCTTCTGGCAAGAGCGGGTGCGTATTTCCATGATGTTGGCAAGCTTAAAAGGCCTGACTTTTTCAAGGAAAATCAGTTGACCGAAAACCCCCATGACAGGATGACTCCAAATCTGAGTACCCTTGTCATCACATCCCATACCAAGGATGGCCTTGATATAGCAGCTAAATATAAACTCCCCCAGTCAATACTTGATATAATCAAACAGCATCATGGGACTACACTGGTTGCCTATTTTTATCATAAGGCTTTAAAGGGAGAGGGCGATACCGGAATCAAGCAGGAGGATTACAGATATGACGGACCAAAGCCGCAGACAAGGGAAGCGGCAGTAGTAATGCTGGCCGATTCGGTTGAGGCTGCCGTGAGGTCAATGAGTGATAAAACAGAAGCCAAAATTGAAGCTCTGATCAGAAAGATTATAAAGGATAAGCTGGATGACGGCCAGCTTGACAATTGTCAGCTTACCTTAAATGACCTTGATAAAATAGCAAACTCTTTCATGAGGGTGTTGAGCGGTTATTTCCACGCGAGGGAGCAGTATCCTGAAATAAAGGATGCGCTGACCGGAAAAAATAATATAGACAGCAAAGAGATTAATGAGTTAGCCGAAGCCGCCGGGACAGATACTATTGAGAAACCTGCGGGTTCTGAGCAGGAAAACCGTGAAAAAGGAGTAGCAAGAGTTGATAATAATAGAAAATGAACAGGATAAGATTTCAATATCCGGAAGTATAAATGAACTGATAGAGCGTACCATAGACCTCTGTATGAAAGCTGAAAAGCTGGATAAGGCTTATGAAGTAAGTGTATTAATTGTGGACGACAAGGAAATGAGGGTGATTAACAGGGAGCACAGAGCTATTGATAAAGCTACCGACGTGCTTTCGTTTCCTATGGCGGAATTTGAAAATGGTGAACTCATTTCGGATGAGGGTGACTATGATCCTGAGTTTGATGAGCTGATGCTGGGGGACATAATCATATCTGCCGAAACTGCGAAAAGGCAGGCCCATGAGTATGGACACAGTTTCGAAAGAGAAATTGCCTTTTTGACGGCACATTCCTGCTTCCATTTGCTGGGCTATGACCACATGGAAGAGGAGGAGGAAAAAATAATGCTTGGCAAGCAGGAAAGTATTCTGGGGCAAATGGGTTTAAACAGGCACAGTATTTAGCTGCATTATGCAGATGTGGAGACATATATGAAAAACAGAAATCTTTATGAGAGCTTTAAGACGGCTTCTCAGGGTATATGGTATACCCTTGTAAAAGAGAAGAATATGAAGATTCATTTTGCCGCTGCCGCCGCTGTTATTCTTCTTTCGCTTTGGCTTGGTGCAAGCAGGCTTGAAATTACCGTACTTTGCCTTACAATAGCTATGGTCATTTGTTTTGAACTCATAAATACGGCAATGGAGGTCATGGTTGATATCATTGTAGACGTATATCATCCCAAAGCCAAGATAATCAAGGACGTATCGGCAGGAGCCGTTCTTGTATCCGCATTCTTCAGTGTTGTTATCGGCTGGATCATACTGGGAGATAAGCTTATAAACAGATTGATTATTTTATTGAAATATTTTTAAATCCAATTGACAAAGATATTGTCAGGTGATAACATGAATATAAAGAGTGGTAATACCACCTTACCAAGTTGGATTTGGTGGCTTGCAAATTTTTAATATTACAAAAGGAGTACTGGTTTTGAATTATAATGGCGGAGTAATAAATAAAAATGCTGTAAGCGATCAAATAGTTGCATATATTGAAGAACGTATCATAAAAGGAGAGTTGAAGAGCGGTGATAAACTTCCCAGCGAGAGAGTATTTGCCGAGACTCTGGGAGTCAGCCGCATTCCCTTGAGGGAAGCTCTGAGATCCTTGAGCCAGCTGGGGCTTGTAGAAACAAAGCACGGTCAGGGCACTTTTATACGTGATGCCAATAACAGCTTTCTCACGAGCAAGCTGGCGACCTATATGTATTCCAGCGATACTTCGGTTTTTGAAGTTCTGCAGTTCCGCCAGATTTTGGAGTCTGAATGTGCAAAACTTGCTGCAGCTTTAGCTACAAAGGAGGAGCTGGAGGAGATCAAATATTATAAGATTAAGGCAGAAGAGGCTGAGGCCTCCATCCGGAACGGTGATTATGAAGAATTCAGTTCCATGGACATCAAGTTTCATACGGCCATAGTAAAGGCCTCCCACAATCAATTATTTCTTAATTTATTCAATGCAATTCATAAAACACTGAGGGTACAACAGATTTGGAGTTTGAGCGAAAGTGATGAAATTTATGATTATATAGATTTTCACCGGCAGATAACAGAAGCCATAGAAAACAGGGACCCTGAGCAGGCATACAACTGTTCGAGGGATCATATCATCAGCGTGGGCAATCTTATGATGAAGAG
>JAFABO010000005.1 GCA_023426005.1 Bacillota bacterium
TTCCCGAGGAGACTTTGCTTTCATATGTAAACTCTGATAAGGAGCTGTCTGTCTACATGTTCTCAATTAAAGAGAATTTAAGGCAGAAGGAGCACATCTTATCTGAAAAGGAAGAACAGATACTGGCCATGTCGGCTGAAATATCGGATATTGGCGGAGATGTGTTTACGATGTTTAATAACGCCGACATCAAATTCCCCTACATAAAGGATGAAGAGGGGGAAGAGATCGAGGTAACCAAGGGAAGATACATCGCATTTCTGGAGAGTAAAGACAGAAGGGTTAGAAAAGACGTCTTTGAAGCTGTTTACAGTTCCTATAAAAAGATGAAGAACACATTGGCGGCCTCTCTTACAGGCAATGTCAAGAAAAACAGGTTCTATTCCCTTGTACGCAAATATCCCTCTGCGTTGGAGGCCTCTCTGGACAATGACAATATTTCGGTGGATGTTTATACAACGCTCATAGATACAGTCAATAAAAACCTGCCGTTGCTGGACAGGTACCTGAAACTGCGTAAAAAAGTCCTGAAGCTGGATGAGCTTCACATGTATGATCTGTATGTTCCCATGGTTGAAGAATTTGACAGGAAGATACCCTTTGAAGAGGCCAAGACATTAGTATCCGAAGCATTGAAGCCCTTAGGTGAGGAATATTCAGGGTATCTCCGAAAGGGAATGGACTCGGGCTGGATAGATGTGTATGAAAATGAGGGCAAGACCAGCGGCGCGTATGCATGGGGTGCTCACAAGACCCATCCGTATGTTCTGCTCAACTACCAGGATAAAATAAATGATGTATTCACACTCGCACACGAAATGGGGCATGCACTCCACTCCTACTATACCAATATGACCCAGCCCTATGTATATTCGGAATACAAGATATTTGTTGCTGAAGTGGCTTCAACGGTAAATGAATCACTGCTTATGAGATATTTGCTGCCCAGAGCTTCAAGCAAACAGGAGAAGGCATATTTATTGAACCACTACCTGGAGGAATTCAGAGGAACTGTATTCAGACAGGTGATGTTTGCCGAGTTTGAAAAAGCCATACATGAAAAGGTTGAACAGGGAGAGGCTCTGAATGCCCAGGAGCTCAGTGACATTTACTACGGCCTTAACAAAAAATACTTCGGTGAAGCTGTAACCATTGACGAGGATATCGCAATGGAATGGTCCAGGATACCTCATTTCTACAGCAGTTTCTATGTATATAAATATGCTACAGGCTTCTCCTCTGCAACAGCCATTGCGGAGAAAATACTTACCGAAGGAAAGCCGGCAGTTGACAAGTACCTGGAATTCCTGAAGAGCGGCGGATCAAATTACCCTCTGGAGCTGTTAAAGATTGCAGGCGTGGATCTTTCAACTCCTCAGCCCATTCAGGATGCCCTGGATGTGTTTGAAAAGACCATGGACGAACTGGAAGAACTTTTAAAGTAGCAGGAAATGGATTATCAGCAGCATAATATATCGCTATTCAGTGAACAAATTTACATTTATTCGGAGGAAACATCATGAAAGATCCACGTATTGAAAAACTTGCAGAGAGTCTTATAAATTACTCCTGTGAATTAAAGCCCGGAGAAAAGCTTCTCATTGAAAATATAGGTAATGAGGTACCCCTGTCAAGAGCGCTGATCCGTGAGGCCTACAAGGTTGGGGGGATACCCTACCTCACTGTCAAGAACCCCGAACTGGAAAGAGTGCTTCTGGAGCAGTGTACCGAGGAGCAGATGAAAGATATGGCCGGATATGAGCTGGCACGCATGAAGGACATGGATGCATATATCGGAATCAGATCGGGTGATAATATCAGTGAAAAAGGGACTATTCCACCTGAAAAGATGAAAATTTACATGTCACTTTTCAATAAGCCGGTTCATTCGGAACAGAGAGTAAACCACACCAGATGGGTCGTTTTGAGATATCCCGGCCATTCAATGGCACAGCTGGCCAATACGCCGACGGAATACTTCGAGGATTTCTATTTTAATGTCTGCAATCTGGATTACAAAAAGATGTCTGCCGCAATGGACCCATTGGTAAAAATGATGGAAGGTGCAGACCGGGTAAGAATCACAGGCAAGGGGACCGATCTGTCCTTCTCAATCAAAGGCATTCCTGCAATCAAATGCGACGGGAAACTGAATATTCCCGATGGTGAGGTTTACACGGCTCCGGTGAGGGATTCGGTCAATGGAGCTATAACCTACAACTGTCCTGCCGTTTATCAGGGAGTGACCTTTGAGAATATATGCTTTGAGTTTAGGGACGGCAAAATAATCAAGGCAACAGCGAATAATACCGAACGTATAAATGAGATACTTGATACCGATGAATCGGCCAGATATATCGGTGAGTTTGCCATAGGGGTGAATCCGTACATTGAAACACCCATGAAGGACACCCTCTTTGATGAAAAGATAAGAGGCAGCATCCACTTTACTCCCGGCAGCTGCTATGAAGATGCTTCAAACGGAAACAAGTCCTCTATCCACTGGGATCTGGTATTTATTCAGAGACCGGAATACGGCGGAGGTGAGATCTGGTTTGACGACAAGCTCATCAGAAAAGACGGACTTTTTGTACCCGGAGAATTACAGGGTCTGAACTCGGAGAATCTGAAGTAACGGCTTATATTTCAAAAAGCTCTGTCAGTTCCTGCTGTGTCATTTTGGTAAGCAGGGTTTCACCGGATTGGATAACTGCGTCCACCAGTTGTTTCTTTTTTTCTTTGAGATTCAGAATCTTTTCCTCAATGGTACCATGGGTCACCAGCTTCATTACGTGGACCGTCCTGGTCTGGCCTATCCTGTAGGCACGGTCGGTTGCCTGATCCTCCACTGCGGGATTCCACCAGGGATCGTAATGAATAACGGTATCGGCGCCGGTGAGGTTCAGCCCTGTTCCGCCGGACTTGAGCGAAAGCAGGAATATATTGCCTTCTCCGCTGTTGAAGCTGTGCACAAGCTTCATTCTTTCATCAGCCGGAGTTGCACCGTCAAGGTAAAGGTAATTGATCTCTGCTTCCTCAAGCCAGGCCCTGATTATACCCAGCATTGATGTAAACTGAGAGAAAAGCAGAATCCTATGTCCGGCAGTAAGTGAATCCTCGACCACCTCCATAAGCAGCTGAAGTTTTCCGCTGTCACCCTCATAGTCTTCTACAAACAAAGAGGGGTGACAGCACAGCTGGCGCAATCTTGTGAGGACCGAAAGAATTTTGATCTGGCTCTTTTCAAAGCCTTTTTCTTTGATTTCACTGAACAATTCACCCTTAGCCTGTTCCAGGTATGCGACATAAAGCTTCTTCTGCTCCTGGGTAAGCTCTGCTTCTATAACATGCTCTATCTTCTCAGGGAGCTCCTTTAAAACATCCTGCTTCAGCCTTCTTAGGATAAAAGGCCGGATCTGCCTTCCAAGGCTGGAAAGTGACGAGGTGTCCCCTTTGGATATGGGAGTCTCATATTTTTCCGCAAATTTTGAATGCGAGCCCAGATAGCCGGGAAGTATAAAATCAAACACAGACCACAGCTCGGTAAGATTATTCTCCATGGGGGTGCCGGTCAGGGCCAGCCTGTGTTCCGATACTATTTGCCTGACAGCTTTTGATGCCTGTGAAAGGGGATTCTTTATGTGCTGGGCCTCATCCAGGATACAATACCGGAAATTACAGGCCTTATAATCATCAATATCCCTCCTGATCAGAGCATAAGAGGTCACTATAAGATCTGTTTCCAGCCCTTTCAGGATCAGCTCCTGACGTTCTGTTTTACTGCCGACGACGGCGGTTACCGACATATCGGGAGCAAACTTGTAGACTTCCGAGCACCAGTTGTATATCAATGAGGTGGGAACTATTACAAGGGATGGACGGCTGCCTGACGACTGCTTGTCAAATTCCAGCAGGGTGATGACCTGAAGTGTTTTGCCAAGTCCCATATCGTCGGCCAGAATGCCGCCCAGACCGTAATGGGAGAGGGTTTTCATCCACTTGAAACCAAGTTTCTGGTAATCCCTCAGTGTACCTTTTATATTTTTAGGTACCTTGTACTCTGTTTCAGCCGGGTCCTGGATATCGTGAATCAGATCCTTCAAGGCTGTATTTCGCTCAAAGAATTTCATCCCGCTCTCTTTAAGCATATTATCTATGTATAGTGCCCTGTATTTGGGCAGCTTTATGAATTCCTCTTCAATGTCGGAGGAGCTCAGCTCCAGCTGTTCCATAATTTCAGCCATATTTAAAAGATTTTCCGCTTCAAGAGGCAGGAAAGCACCATCCTTCAGCCGGAAATACTTTTTCTTCTGCCTGATACTGTCAAAGATGCTTGCCAGTTCCTCACGGTCAACACCCTCAATATTGAAATTGAATTCCAGAAAGCCGTTCAGATTGTTTAACCTCAGAAAGCCCGAGAAGGAAAGCTGCTTCTTAAAGCTCATGGCTTTAAAGCTTTCCGAGTAATACACCTGTGCATGCTCCTGAAGTCTGGGTATGACATAATTTACAAAATCAAATATTTTTTCCTCTTCGTCAAGGTATATTTTGTTACTGTTGACTTTGCAATCGGTTCCGGCAAGAATGTCCAGGATCTTACCCTCGTCCTCAAGATTCCTTATAAGGATCTTATCAGAAGACTGTCTGGTTCTGTCGGAGGAAAATGGGTTTATTACACGGTCTCCGTATTTAAATCTCACGTCGGCTGTGATAATATATTCAAACCTGTCAAGATAAATTTCAGGCTCAAACTCGGGACTTTCGACCAGGGCCTGGAGGTCTTCGTCAATAAACACTTTTCCGGCTTTTCCGATAAAGGGTAAGATCTCGGTAAACAAGCGCTCTTTATCATTGTCAAGGAAGCTGATTTTATTATTTTTTTCTTTTTGCATATATTGAATGAAAGGCTTAAGATATTCCTTCTGATGCTGAGAAACTTTAAGGATACTGTTCTTATATAAAAAATATTCACAATCAGCCGTGGCCATATGAAGAGGGGCCTTTGTATCAATGTCCAGATTCACGGTGCCGGCATTTTTAGTTAACGTAAATTCAACAGGTATGTCATGAGTCCGGATGATCACATTTTCCAAGGTTTGTCCGTCTGCAATGACGCTGAAGGAAAGAGGGGACAACAGTTCCAATAATCTTTTAAGTGCGCCTTCAGATAAAAAGATTTCTTTGTCTTTAAAAATACTTTGTTTTTTTATATCGCCGGTCAGATAATCTATAAGATTTTCATTCTGCCACATTTCCGACAGATAGGAAATAATGGCTTGATCTTCCCCGGCAAAATTATGAATAGCCGGGTCAAAAGAAAAACCTTTTCCAAAGACCAACTCCTTATCATTTTTGAGACATTCCAACAGCTCCCCCACATTTCTGACAATATACAATCTATCCATGCCTATCCGCAGGGTAAGTGCTGCCACAGGACCTCTCCTAATATTGGAGGCCCTTGTTTTAAGCAGCTCCAGTGTATATTCAACCTTTACAGCCGTTTTCATGTTTCCCGGTCTATTGTTAAAGTACTCTAAAATTTCTTTTGCAGCCTTTTTCTGAGAAACAGAATTAAAGAATCCTTGCTCATCCTTGGACTTAATCAGAAGCAAAACAGCAATGATATGTTTACAGCAGCTCTCGGTCCGGGTGTAATCGTTACAGGTGCAGGAATAATCCTTTATCCGGCCCCCTTTTCCAAATTGAACCTGTACGTTATATGGACGGGTGCCTATAACAGTTGCATCAAAAAGCATAAGCTCTTCATTAAAGGAGACGGATTTTACTCTATTTGAGCTATAATATTCCGTACCCTTTTTAAATCTCATAGGGGTAGAAAGGTAGTATATACTGTCTTTTGAAATTTGAAACATTCATTTACTCCATGTCATTTTTTATAGCCTATCATTTTATTATAACCAAATTTCATGCCGATTACCATTATTTGAATAAGCATTAGTTTGAAAATTATTTCTTAGAGCAGAAACAAAAAGCCTAAGGTTGACTATGGAATAAACGGACTCCGGACCGTCAGATAGCTGCCGGTTGTATTTTTGCTGCGCAAGAGATAAGAAACTCTGTCAATTCCTCGGTACTATTTATTTTTATGTCACCGTTACAGCGCGTAAGTTCATTTTGAACAATGCTGAGTCCAAAGCCCCTGGTCTTGGAGGGATTATCCTTTGTAGAATATCCTGCATTGAATATTTTGCTTTTATCGGCTTCAGAGATCATGGGACCATTATTCGAAATGGATATAAAATACCGGTCTTTCTCTATGTAGGTCAGAAGATGAACAAACTTGTTTTCCTTCTCAATATTATTCATAGCTTCAAAAGCGTTTTCTATTATGTTTGAAATGATGGTAACGGCCATATCTTCCGCAAGGCCCGCTGAAGACAAGGGTTCCTCAAAATCGGCTCTCAATTCGATACCTTTTCTGTATGCATTGTTATACTTTACATTTATGATTGCATCCACAAAATCATTACCTGAGTCAATGGATATATTTTTTGTAGAGCTGTTATTTGCAAAATTATTTATATAGTGCTTGATCCTTTCGTTCGAATCGGGCTTGTTAAGTGTGCAAAGACCAAAGATGGTATTCAGATGATTTTTATATTCATGACGCTCCTTTGCCACCATTTCATTAAAATCAATCAGCTGCCGGATACTTTCCTTTTGTATTTCGTTTGCATACTGCAGCAGCTCCAGCTTTGAGCCTTCGCGAAAGGCTGAAAACATGGCAACCATCAGAATTAGATAAATAATAAAAGAAAACAGGTTAAAAAGATATGCTTTTTGGGGCTGGCCTGATAAAAAAACATTAACGAATACAAAGAATATTAATACTGTTGATATTATAACCAGGATTTGTTTATATTTTGACTGATAAGGGTTGCTGTCACTCAGCCATTCCACGTTGACAGGTTTTCTATAAAAGGCGAATAATCCAAGAAACTCAACTATCTTGCTAATAATACTGCATATTAATACATAATAACTATTTTGCAGCAGCTCGTTCATAGGAATATTGGTAATCAACAGGGCAAACATTGCTACAATTGTCTCAAGTATAGTTACATAGGTTGTAATCAAAAAGATTTTAATCAGGCTTTTGTATATCTTCCCGTTAAATATATAATTTAAAACAGTGACTGTAAGAATTAAAATGAATAAGGTATGTAAACCTACCGGAATAAACAGTGTTATCCAATAAGTGTAAATAGTATAGATTACAATAAAAGAAATGTATTTGTACTTCTTTTCAATTATATTTTCCCTTAAACCGGATATCAAGGAAAACGCATATATTACGATAAAACCCTCTAGGGCAGTAAATAATACTTCACTGACAGTAAACAATTCGGATTACCCCTCCTTACATAGATATGAAAAGAGCCATAAATATATATACGGGATACATATGTTATGGCTTTTTTCAGGACTTAATTTCAATTAATTTGTGCGACTATTCTTTAGGCTCGTAGAAATATATTAATTTCAAAACACCGACGCCTAAACCTGCAACAAACGAGGAAAGTAAACCGATTGACTTTAATAAATTCTTTTTCAATAGAATCACTCCATTTTCGACATTTTATATATAAATAATCCCTCTAATTGGCATGAAAGTCAATGGCTTTTTGAAAAATATACTAAAAAGATTTATTTTTCAGCAGTTGATATACTGACAGCAAGTAAATTGTAACCACAGAAACCTGTACTACCTGACCAGGTATGCAAAAATAATCAAGCAGTAATAATGCAGGTGTTAAGGCAGCTGCCAGGGTTTTGTAGATGCCCGTTCTTTCCTCCACCTTCCTTGTTCGCACAGGGGCAATTACTGCACCGGCTATTGTCAGAACGATTAAAAGAGTAATTTGTACAAAGCCGGGAATTATGTTCATTTTTCCGGCAAAAACGTTTACTGCCATTGTAATGAAGGATACAGCCAAGCAGACAAGTTCGCTTTTGGCATGATAGCCCCCCAAAATGGGACGAAGCAATAGCATAACTGCAAAAGCCAGCAGATATTCCAGCGTAGACGAGAACAGGGTAAAAATCAGCAGCAGCAGCAGAAATTTATACAGATCGGAAAAAATACAAACAAGGCCATACCGTATTCTCCGGGCTTCAGCCTCCGAGTATTCGGCATTGGCGATGACTGCTTCAGCAACCTTGTTCGCAAGTTTTCTGTAGAAGGTAATTTCCATAGGGCCTCCGGCAATACACATTATAATTAAATGCTACCATATCATAAAACATAAGTGAAGATACTTCCGTACCATTTGATCTAGTTAAAGTTATCTGTAAAGCAACAAAATTTCAATTAGCACAACGAGTTAACTTAATATCCTGATGGCATTCGAATGTTAGAGGGAGGCTTCAATAACTTTGCCGGGTACATCGTCAAACAGGGGACTGATTGAATCATGATTCTGGATTCTGATAATGCTTTCAGCAAACAGCGGTGCTGCCGAAATCGTATGGATTTTTTTACTTCCATTGAAAATAGGGCTTTGAACCGTATCTGTCGTCACTATTTGTTCAATACAGCTCTGATTTATGCGCTCAAGGCCGGAAGGGCTGCTTAGAAGGGTATGGGATACACAGGCAAAAATGCGTTTTGCTCCATGGGATTTAAGCATATTGGCCAGATCAATAAGTGTGCCGCCGCTTATGATGAAATCATCTACTATAACAGCATCTTTATCCTTGACGACACCTATTAATTCCAGGATCTTTGCATTTTCACTGTGGTCGCTGCGGGTCTTATCCCCTATTACGGTGGGAACGTTCAGATATTTGGAGTAAGCCCTTGCCTGCTTTGCAAAGCCTGCATCAGGTGAAACTACAACATAATCCTCCAAATTGAGGGATTTTATATACTCACAATGCAGGGGCATACCCATCAGGTTGTCCACAAGTTTTTTAAAAAAGAGCCCGGATACATCCGGGCCCTTTCAAACTCTAAGTAAGATTTACTTTGCTACTATATTTACCAGCCTGCCTTTAACAACAATAACCTTTTTGACTTCCTTGCCCTCAAGGAACTGTTGGATTTTTTCGTCTGCCAGCGCGGCAGCTTCGGCTTCGCTGTTATCAGCATTGGCAGGTATCTCTATTTTGCCCCTGACCGTACCGTTGATCTGCACAGCTACCTCTATGGTATCTTTAACGAGAGCTTTTTCGTCGAATACAGGCCATTTCTGATTGAAGATGGAGTATCCATACCCAAGCTGTTCCCACATTTCTTCCGCAAAGTGAGGCGCAAACGGTGCCACCAGTTTTATCAGGTCGGCTATGGTTTCTTCAAACAGTCTGATATTCTTTGTCTTTACTTCCGCGTCATACCTGTACAGTGCGTTCACCAGCTCCATGCAGCGGGAAATGGCGGTGTTGAACTGGAACCTGTCGGTATCCTGTGTTGCACCTTTTATGGCATTGTGGCGGACAAAGTTTAATTCCTTGTCGTCTTTGTCAATAGCTGTTCTGGCCTGGCTGGACTTCTGTTCGGCAAGGCTTTCCACAAGACGTTCAACTCTTGAGGTAAAGCGCGATATGGCCTTTATACCGTCATCGCTCCAGGGGCCGCCGTCAACATAGTTGAAACCGAAACCAAGATACATTCTAAAGATGTCCGAACCATATTTTCTGACGTAATCATCAGGGGAAATTGTGTTCCCCTTTGATTTGCTCATCCTGTTTCCGTCAGGCCCCAGGATGGTCCCCTGGTGTACCAGTGAGAGGAAGGGTTCGTCAAAGTTCAGGTGACCAAGATCTCTCAGTGCTTTGGTTATAAATCTTGCATAGAGCAGATGCATTGCCGCATGCTCGGCTCCGCCCACATATTTGTCAACCGGCAGGAGCTTGTTTATCCATTCGGTATCAAAAGCCTTTTCACTGTTTTTATTGTCAGCATATCTCAAGTAATAGAAGGAGGAGCAAACAAAGGTATCCAGGGTGTCAGGATCCCTTTCGGCAGGGCCTCCGCACTTGGGACAGGTTGTGTTCATAAACTCTTCACTCTTCTTGAGAGGTGATTCTCCATCGGGAGCAAACTCAACATCGTAAGGCAGCAATACAGGAAGGTTCTTCTCAGGGACTGCCACCTCGCCGCAGTGTTCACAATAAACCACAGGTATGGGAGAGCCCCAGTATCTCTGTCTGGAAACCAGCCAGTCTCTGAGTCTGTAATTTATCTTCAGAGTGCCTTTATTATCTGTCTCCAGCTTTTTAACAATTGCAAGTTTTCCTTCTCCGGAAGGCATACCGTCAAATTCGGCGCTGTTTACCAGAACGCCGTATTCACAGTAGGGCAGTTCGTCGTTTGAACCGTCTGGGCTCTTAATAACTCTCTTTATGGGGAGATTATATTTTTTGGCAAATTCATAATCGCGTTCATCATGTGAAGGAACTGCCATGACGCAGCCGGTACCGTAGCTCGCAAGTACATAATCCGCAATCCACACGGGTACCTGTTCACCTGTTATGGGATGAACGGCGTAGGCGCCGGTGAAGACACCTGTTTTTTCCTTGACGGTTGAAAGTCTTTCGATTTCAGTCTGCTTCTTTGTTTCCCTGATGTAATTTTCCACTGCTTCCCTGTTGGCGGCAGCAGTGATCTTGTCCACTATGGGATTTTCCGGCGCCAGCACGACATAGGTCACACCGTAAAGCGTATCCGCCCTTGTTGTGAACACCTTGAAATCTATATCCTGGACAGCCACCTTGAAGCATATCTCGGCTCCCTCGGAACGTCCGATCCAGTTGGTCTGTATTTTCTTTGTCTTCTCGGGCCAGTCTATGGTATCCAGTTTGTCCAGCAGTTCCTGGGCATAGGCGGTTATTTTGAAGAACCACTGTGTCAGATCCCTTTTGGTTACTTCGGTGTCGCATCTTTCACAGGCGCCGTCGACAACCTGCTCGTTGGCAAGAACTGTATTACATTTTGGGCACCAGTTTACAGGAGCATTTTTTCTGTAGGCCAGACCTGACTTGTAAAGCTGCAGGAACAGCCACTGTGTCCATTTATAGTAGTCAGGCATACAGGTCTTAATCTCATAATTCCAGTCAAAGGTAGCTCCCATTTCTTTGAGCTGGCCCTCCATGGTTTCTATGTTTTTGAGTGTGGAATCCTGCGGGTGTATACCTGTTTTAATTGCATAGTTTTCTGCCGGCAGGCCGAAAGCATCAAAGCCCATGGGATGGAATACTTCATAGCCCTGCATTCTCTTCATCCTGGCCCAGGAATCGGTCAGGCCGTAGTTATACCAGTGCCCTACGTGCAAATTGGAACCTGAAGGATATGAAAACATTTCAAGACAGTAGAGCTTTTTGTCTATGTTTTCGGGATTGAATTTGTAAATATCGGTATCTGCCCACTTCTTCTGCCACTTTTTATCTATTTCTGCTGAGTATGGCATTTAATCAACTCCTTTAAAATAATTGTAGCCTTAAATGATAGAATTTATAAAACCCGTCTCTTAAAAAGAGACGGGTTGATCCGCGGTACCACTCTTGTTAGCTTTGAGTTCCGGTATATCAGCCGGTATTTGTACCAAACCGGGGATATTGTCCTTGCTCAAAAGCTCACTTGATATCTTGTAACGTAGATATACGGCTGTTATTAGCAGCGGCTCCGCGGCGAGTTCAAAGTATGCAGCCCGCCGCACTTCCACCATCGCATATGCGTTGTGCGGCTCTCTGTAGGTTCATTGTCTTTTACTATTCCGCTTCATAACCTGTATTTATAACTTATAAAATCTTTATTAGAGTATCATATTTGAGGAATTTTTTCAACTGCCTTTATTCAGGTTGTTTTCTCACGCTTTTGCAAAGAAAATAACCCCTGTCAGAATGAAAACCGTACCTATTATTTTATAGGGTGTGATTGTTTCATGAAAGATATAGTATCCGGCGAAGAGGCTGAAAGCATAGGTTGTACTTGTAAAAGCATAGGCTGTTGAAAGTGGTATTTTTGACAATATATAAAGCCAGAGTGCCGTTGACAGGCCGTATGCCATAATCCCTGAAATAATATAGGGATTTGCCAGCAGCTTGTAGCTGTAGCCGGAAGTCTTCATAACGGCCATCTTCCATAAAATCTGTCCGGAGATGGTTATTGTAGAGTTCAAAATTGTCAGCACTATATATTTAACAGGCATATTTGCTTCCTCAATTGATTTATTGATACAGACTACTAATATGCCCAAAAACAAAAAAAACATAATTCAGCCGCAGCTTAATGAATTATGTATGGGAGCAATACAAAGATGAGATATAATTCATGTTTGCAATACTCCCATGAAGGAGAAAATATCTAAGCTTCCAGCCAGAACTGGTTTTTCTTATACCATAAGACTGTTTCAAGAATACCTTCCTTCAGTTTGTAGCTGCAGGAGAAGCCAAGCTCATTTTTTGACCTGGTGCTGTCCAACGCATAGCGGTTATCATGTCCTAACCTGTCACTTACATATATAAAGGAGTCCTGCGGTTTGCCGAGAATGGCAAGAATCATCCGTGCCATTTCGATATTGGTGACCTCTTCACCGCTGCCAATATTGTAAATTTCTCCGGTTTTGCCGGAAAACAAAGCTTTGACAATTGCTTCGGAATGGTCGTTTACGTGTATCCATTCCCTTATATTGGCGCCGTTTCCGTATATGGGTATGGGCTCATTTTTAAGGGCCTTTGAAATACATGTGGGGATAAACTTCTCCCTGTATTGGTTGGGGCCGTAATTATTGCAGCAGCGTGTTATGATAACCGGCAATCCATAGGTTCTGAAAAAAGACCGCACCAGCAAATCGGCACCTGCTTTAGAAGCTGAATATGGGCTGTTGGGCAGCAAATCCGAATTTTCTGTGAAAAGTCCGGCAGTGCTCTCAAGGCTGCCATAAACTTCATCGGTGGAAATCTGAAGCAGCCGCTTTTGGGCATACTTGTCTCGGCTCCAGAAATTGTGGGCACATTCCAGTATATTCAATGTCCCGATTAAGTTTGTCTGGCCGAAAATTAGCGGATCACTGATACTTCTGTCAACATGGGATTCAGCCGCAAAATTCACGATATAGTCCGGATCATATTCGCGCAATGTTTTATTAAATTGTATACTATCACATATGTCACCTTTAACAAAGTGATAATTCGGCAGCTCCGCTACTTCCTTCAAATTTTCCGGATTTCCTGCATAAGTGAGTTTGTCGTAATTTACAACAATAAAATCCCTGTATGAGTTCATAAAATACTTTATGAAGTTGCTACCGATAAAACCTGCTCCGCCTGTAACCAGTAAAACTTTCATAATAAAACCACCTCCTTGATTTTTGTATATTGATTCTATAGATACAGTTCACTGCAGTCACCTAAAAGAAATGAGTTGGAGTAGGGTCTTTTACCGGCCGACTTGATGGATACATTTCTCCCGATCAGGCTGCCGCTGATCCTTTTATCAATACCCTCCAGTCTGGCATTCTCCAGTATTATACAATTATCGACCTCACAGTTATTAATAACAACTCCCTTTCCTATTGAAGAATAAGGTCCCACGTAACTGTCGTTGATAACTGCATCCTCATCGATTGCAGCAGGACCCGCGATGATGCTGTTTTTAATACTGGCACTTTTACTGATAGATAGTTTTCCCATATAAACCGCATTATCTTTCGATAAAACCTGATTATACGTATCAATTTCATCGAGAATCATCCGGTTGGCATCCAGAATATCCTGCAATTTTCCGGTATCCTTCCACCATCCCCTCAGGATCTCAAAAGTGACATTTCCTCCAGTAGACAGCAGTTCCTGGATGGCATCGGTAATTTCCAGCTCACCTCTTGACGAAGGAGAGGTATTGTCAATTGCTTTAAAAATATTTCTATTAAATATATACACTCCGGTTATTATTAAGTCACTGATGAAGTCTTTAGGTTTTTCAACCAGTTTAATGATATGATTTTTCTCTACTACGGCAACTCCATAATGTGACGGATCTTCTACCCGGTAAAGCATAATGGTGGAATCGGCCGTATTGGTACGAAAGTTCTTAATTAAAGAGTCCAGAGAGACATTAAATGCATTGTCTCCCAGAAGCATTATAAAATCTTCATCCCCAATGAAATCCCGGGCAGTTTTAACTGCGTGGGCGAGACCCAAGGGCAAAGGCTGATGAATATAGCTGATATCGGCATTCCACCTGTCACCGCTGCCAACTGTCCTCATAACTTCTTCACTTGTGTCTCCAACGATTATACCAATTTTATTTATACCTGCTTTGACCACCTTTTCAATTATATGAAATAGTATGGGTTTATTGGCCAGAGGCAGCAGTTGCTTGGCATTCGTAAAGGTCAATGGCCTTAAACGGGTTCCGGTACCGCCGCTTAATATTAATGCTTTCACAGTATCACTCCTTGGTTTTTATATTTACATAATATTTACGCGGCAATTAATATGTGCTAAGAACTATCCATAGGTAACATATTTTAGCTTGAAACATATTATGTAAATAAGTTTATTAACTAAAAGAGAAAGGGATAATTATTATGATACCTCCTGCTATAAGTTATGTTACCTTTAACCGCCTAGGGTTAACGGTAAGGAATCTGGCTTCAATATTTGAATCAACAGATGATTTTGAAATGCACATAGTAGATAACGGCTCAATTGACGGCACCTGGGAGTACATCCAGGGTCTGAAGGATAAAAGAATAAAATCGAAAACAAATGTCGGGGTAAACGCAGGGCAGGTTTACGGAATAAATCTGAATCTCATGAGAAGAAAATCTGAGCAATATTTCATTACAATAGACAATGACGTATATATCGAAACAAAAGACTGGATTTCAAAATTTATGAAGGTATTTAATACATTTCCGGAAGTGGGACTTCTGGGCGTTGCCAAAGGGGAGCCGTATCCGGTATTTTATCCTCCGGTCATACTGAAGTCAAGGGCTGGAGTATCATACCTTGAACTGATGCATTCTGTTCCGGAACTGGAAGGTGATTTTGTCCCCGGATGTTGTCAATGCCTGAGACCGGAGCTCATTGAGCAATTGGGCTATTGGAGCGAGGAAAATTATGCCGGAGAAGCCGAAATTTCTCTGAGAGTGAACAACTATTCATCCTATCAGGCAGGCTTTGTTCCCGAGATAAGCATAAAAATGCCCCAGACGCTGGATTGCAGCCAATGTCAGAATAATAGCCGCTGCATTCTGAATAAGCCCAGTGAGACATGTTTTTCAATTTATAAGAAGAGATATCTAAATGATGTATTTAAAAATAAATTCAAGTGGAAATTCGAAGAGACAATAAATGATATGCGGAACGGCAAACGGCCGGTCTATTGTGCATCCTCCCTTGATGCTGCTTCGGTTGAAGAGCATGCATTCATATTGGAGTGGGCTCTGGATAACTTCAAATTTTATATCGACAATACAAAATGACGGATCATATGCCAAATTACTGAGAACTCAAGGTGGTGTAGAAATAGCTATGTTAGAAGCATTTAAAGAGCCCATTTTTATTACAAGGCCCTTACTTCCGGAAATTGAAGAGCTTTCGGCAATGCTGGAAGCCATATGGGCCAGTAATCAGCTGAGCAACAACGGCACTATGGTAAAGCAGCTTGAGAGGGAGCTTGGCGGTTATCTTGGTTCGGAGCAGCTTTCGGTTTTCTCAAACGGAACTGTTGCGCTGCAAATAGCCTGCAGAGCATTAAGACTGTCGGGAGAAGTAATAACCACTCCCTTTACGTTTGCAGCCACAGTCCATTCACTGGTGTGGAGCAATATAAAACCTGTTTTTTGCGACATTGAAGAAGATACGTTCAATATAAATCCTGACTGCATCGAAGCCTTGATTACACAGGATACGACGGCAATTTTACCGGTGCATGTTTTTGGGAGGCCCTGCAATGTTGAAAAAATTCAAGGCATTGCCGATAAATACGGCCTGAAGGTGCTGTATGACGCAGCCCATACTTTTGGAGTAAAAATTAATGGAAAGCCCGTTTCAGCTTTTGGTGATGTGTCCATGTTCAGCTTTCATGCCACTAAAGTATATCATACCATTGAGGGAGGTGCGTTAACCTTTAATACTCCATATTTAAAAGAGCGTGCCGATTTGCTGAGAAACTTCGGAATATTGGATACCGGCACGGTTATGGAACCTGGGACCAATGGCAAGCTAAATGAGGTTCAGGCTGCGGTCGGAATCCTGTTACTCAAAAAGGTTGAGGCTGAAATAGAAGGGAGAAAAAAGGTCACGGAATTATACAGGAAATATCTTGAGGATATCCCCGGTATCACTGTGAGCGGCGACGCAGAAGGTGTAACACACAATTACCCATACTTCGTTATCAGAATTGATAAGGATAAATACGGTTTGTCCTGTGATGAAGTTTTTTTGAAATTAAAAGAGTATAATGTTATTTCACGCAGATACTTCTATCCGCTTTGCAGTAATTTTCAATGCTACAGGGATATCCCTTCTGCGGCCCCATCAAGGCTTCCCATAGCCAACAAGGTTGCCGATTCGGTGCTTTCCCTTCCACTGCACGGAAGATTGCCTGCTGAACATGTGAAAAAAATCTGCGATATTATCAAAGGTATAAAACCATGAAAGATATAGTTATTATAGGAGCGGGAAATTTTGGAAGAGAAGTTGCACAGCTCATAGATGACATTAATATGCATAAAAAAACCTGGAACCTTCTGGGCTATGTGGATGAGACAGTGGAGAAACATGGGACGATAATAAATTCAAACCAGGTATTGGGAGGCTTTGAGTGGCTTGAGAAAAACGGGTCGAACAAAGTTGCTGCAATATGTGCCATAGGAAATCCCAGGGCAAAATATTCAGTTGTTGGAAAAATATCCGGATATGGCTTGAATTATGTTAATTTAATACACCCGGATGCTAAAATTGGCAAATTTGTTGAGATGGGGCATGGAAATGTTATTTGCTGTAATTCTTTTATATCTGTAAATATAAAAATCGGAAATCATGTATCTATCAATCCCGGCTGCGGGATTGGGCATGATGTGCTTATAGGTGATTTCTCTTCGTTGTACTGGAATGTTACTCTGTCGGGAAATGTGAGTATTGGTGAAGGTTGTGAAATAGGCTCAAAAGCCGACATTATTCCCCAAAGGAACGTCGGAGGCTGGAGCATTATAGGAGCGGGGGCGGTGGTAACCAAGGATATTCCTGATAATTGTACTGCTGTTGGAGTACCTGCAAAACCCGTAAAATTTCATCAACCGGCAATAGATATAGATTAGAATTAACACAAAATATGTAGAAGGGAATTGAAAATATGAAACAATCAATAGTAAACGAAAATGTCACTAGCTTTACCGAAACAGTAAAGGAGTTTACACGAAGCCTGCTCAACAAAAGTAATGAAGGAAGTGAAACCCACAGAAAAGCAGAGAATAATCCACCTTTATTTATAAACTATGTCACCATGAACCGTTTAGGTCTCACAAAAAGGAATCTATCAAGGATACTTGAATGCGAAGACGACTTTGAACTGCACATTATTGACAGCAATTCCAAAGATAACACCTGGGATTATATACAGGGCCTCAATGACAAACGTATAAAATCCAAAATCAGGTTCGATTTGAACCGGGGGCCCATTTATCCCTTAAATCTCAGTCTTGCCAAAAGAAAGCCTGATCAGTATTTTATGACTATTGACAGTGATGTTTATATTAAGACCGACAACTGGATATCCAGGTTTATGGAGGTATTTAAGGCATTTCCAAAAGTAGGTGTGCTGGGAGTAATGAGGGACGATCCGTATCCCAGATATATGCCCCCTGTCATACCCAGGGTCAAGGGAGATATAAACTACCTTGAACTGAAGAATGCGGACGTAGGTGTTGACCTGGACTTCGTACCTGGACAGCTCCAGTGCCTGAGACCTGAACTCATTAATGAGATTGGATACTGGTCGGAGGAAAATGGCTACGGTGATGCTGAACTTTCTCCCAGAGTGCACCATTACACTTCCTTTAAGGTTGGGTACCTGACTACCGTCGAAATCGATATGAAACAGTTTATCGGGTGTGATGAATGCCAGGCCAGGGAGTTCTGCAAACTCAGCAGGAGCGTAAATACCTGTTTTCTGCTGAGTAAAAAAGCAAATATGAATGAATCCTTTGTCAAAAGAAACGGCTGGAAATATATTGAGACATTCAAGGAGCTGGAGGAAGGAAAGAGAACGGCCTACTGCGCCTCCATACATGATCCGGAATCGGTCAGAAATCATGTATATAATCAGGAATGGGCTCAAGAAAACTTTGATTACTATATCAAAAATTCCAACAACTATGGTGAGATAAAATAATAATGCCAATACCATGATAACTTAGACTACACAGGGCGGCCGCCCTGACAGAAGCAGCTCAACAAACCTTTTTGACCGGTTGGGCTGCTGTTGATTTAACGCGTTGTGCTATTTAATCTCAGTTTTGCTCAGCTAATTAGCATAACGCGTTAAATTACCGGTTCTTATAATAAAAAACCGCCAGCTGCGTCCTGTCCCTCAGATGGAGTTTTTCCAGCAGAACACTGATATAATTCCGCACCGTTCCCTCACTTAAATGCATGTTTTCAGATATTTCCCTGTTGTTGAGACCCTCTGATATCTGAACGAGAAGTTCAATTTCCCTTCCGGTGAGGTCATAGTTTGAGAAAGCAGCCGAAGCAGTGCCCTGTATAAGCTCGGGAAGCTTTGTGCTTATCTCGTCCCCAAAAACGCTTTGTCCCATATATACTGCCTTGAGAGCCGGTACAATGCTTTCAAAATTCTGCTTCAGGAGATAACCCTTGGCACCCATTTTAAGAGCCTTAATTATATAGGCATCATCCAAAAAAGTTGTAAGATAGAGTATGCGGGCATTTGGATACTGCTTTAAAAGTACCTCTCCCGCTTCAAGTCCTGTCATTGTATCCATCCTGATGTCTATCAGCAAAATATCCGGTTCCAACCGGCGGTACAGCTCAATTGCCTGTTTCCCGTTGCCGCCGGTGCCGATAACACTGATTTCGGGGTCTGCCTCCAATATGGTCTTTAAAGAGACGCAAACAAGTTTATCATCATCAACTACCAATACTTTCATTAAAATACCGTTGGCCTTTCCGCCCACAACATAAAAAGAAGTTATTACACGTTCTTATCGTGAGCCATGTAAGATGTGAAGATCAGTTCCATTTGGGTATTGATATAAATATTTTAAAGCCGTTGTCTGTATTTATGTCAATATTGGCATTGAAGGCTTTGGCCCTCTCGTCAATATTGCTTAAACCTATACCGTTCTCAGGGTTATAGCCGGTTACTCTTCCATTGTCCTGGATAATAAGCTGGTAAAGTGCGGGGTGTTCTCTCAAGGTCACAGTTGCCTCTGTGGCGTTTGAATGCTTGATAATATTTGACAGGGCTTCTTTGACGATGGCTATCAGGCAATACTTCAGCCTCTTATCGACTGCTCCGGTAATATCATAATCCAGGGATATGGGGCAAAATTTAAAATTATCTACAAGTCCGGTTATCTGAGTGCGGAGGTCTATGGACTCATCATGGAGATTGTGTACACTGCTCCGGATGCTGTCCATCGCCTGGGAAAGTGTATTTTTAATTGAGGAGAGGTTTTCCTTCAGATTCTCCTCTTTATTGACGGCCATCAGGGCTCCCAATTGCAGAAGACATCTGGAAAGCAGGTGTCCCACATTATCGTGGATTTCCATAGCGATTCTGTTTCTTTCATTAAGGGTAGCCATGTTAATTTCATAATCCTGTTTTTCCATCAATTCATTATTTTTCTTTTCCAGAAGAATTGAGCGCTCCTTTGAAGTGTCTCTCAAGATCATATACTGCTTTCTGATACTGTTAAGGTTCAGCGTGCGGAGTTTCAGCAGATATGAAAAAGCAGTAAGGATTACCACTGCCGGAAACAAAGTATGCGAGCGGATATAATTGTGAGTTATGAAGGGGATGAATGCCGCCAGGGCAAGCAATTGCCCCCTTGCAGCAAAAATATCATAAAAGAGTAAGGGAACAAATCCCAGAAACTCCGGTGCAAACTGACATAGGAGTAGATAGCCTGAAAAAGCTATAATCCTGAACTGTTTTTTATCAAAGTAACTGTTCAGGGCTGAAAGGGTCAGGCTTACAATCACAGGAATGACGCTTGCGGAATCGCCGGCATCAATTATATACAATACCGCACAGGCTATAAAAACAACTGCTTTATCAACTAATTCAATCATATGAACCGCCATATCTCCAGATAAAAGTTGACTGGATATCATACAAATATTTTATCAGGCATCTGTATTTTTCACAACAAGGTAATGTGCAGTCTTATTATATGTTAAAAGGGCCATTTTAAAGTAATTTTAAGCGTTTAGAATCATATCGGTTTACATAAAAGTTAAAATAATAAGAACCTCAATATAGGCCTCTACATAAGATAGACTAAAACGATATTATTTTGGAGATTGATTTAAATGGAAAGATTCGTTGTTATAATGTCAGGAGGCTCAGGCACCAGATTATGGCCCATTTCAAGAGAGGTGAGGCCAAAACAGTTTATCAGCGTCGACGATGGCAGCTGCATGCTGGTACAAACTGTTGAGCGCTTATGCGAGACTGTACCTGCTGACCATTGCTTTATAGTAACAGACAAACGCCTAAAAAACATAACCCTCAATACCGTAAAAAAATTAATACCCCGTAAAAATATTATACTTGAACCTCAAAGAAAAAATACCGCAGCGTGTATCGAGTATGCCGCCGTCACTTTAAAAAAGAGATTTGGAGAGGGGCTGGTCTGTTTTGTTCCGGCCGATGGCTATGTTAAGGACCGAAAAGGATATAAGGAGGCAATTGAACTGGCATATGATACGGCAGATAAAACAAAATCACTTGTGGTTGTGGGTATAACTCCTACCTATCCTGCAACCGGCTACGGGTATATCCAGATTGACACCGAAAAAGGTGACGATGAAAGGGTAATGACGGTTCAAAGGTTTATTGAAAAGCCGGATATTGAAACTGCAAAAAAGTTTCTTGAGTCGGGAGAATTCCTCTGGAACGGGGGTATATTGGTGGGCAGCCTGGATGCAATCATTGGCAGTATAAGGCGATTTTTACCCGAGCATGACAGGAATATCAGCTGGGCGGTGGACAGTTCAAGCCGCTCTTACGGTAACAGATATCTTGATGAAGCATATAATAAAATACCAAATATATCTTTTGATAATGGCGTCCTTGAAAAGATCGACTGTATTTATGTAATAAAAGGACTATTTGACTGGGATGACATCGGCAGTCTTGATTCATTATCCAAAACCTTCAGGGCCGATGAGAACGGGAACAAAACAAAGGGAAAGCATTTGGGAGTGGATACCGGCAATTCCATAATATTCAGTGACGGCGCACTTATAACAACTATAGGAGTTGACAATCTTATTGTGGCGAACACAAAGGACGCTATTATTGTCTGTCCCCGGGAGAGGGCCCAGGATGTGAAGGGTCTTGTAGAATTATTAAAACAGAAGGGGTATGAAAACCTTTTATAGCAAATAGCAGTCTGGCTTGAAATTACATCGTGATGGAGGATGGTATGCAGTCTCGCAAATTTATGCTAATTAAGTCCACGGGTAACGGGTTTTGGTTTGATATGCACCATGTGCTGACGCAATTGTATTTTGCTGAAATATCGGGAAGGATACCGGTGGTCTACTGGGGAAAAAACTGTATGTACAGTCTGGATGACAGCTCGGATGCCTTCGGGCAGTTTTTCCGGCCGGTGTCGCCGTATAGTATAGATGATCTTGAAAACCAGAAGTTTACCTACTTCCCAAAGATATGGGGGAGTGACAACCTCCGTGAGGAGGATTTATTTTATGATAATGAAATTACTCTTGAGGATATTATGAATTGTGATGCGGACGTGGTTGTTCAAAACCGCTTCATCGAAACTGAAGATATGATGTATTGGATTGAGAAGCATCCCATGTACGGATTCATTTCCAGATATTTGTACGGGGCCATGCTGAAAAAATATATCAGCCTTCGGCAGCCGGTTTCTGATGAAATAAGTGAATTCTATGAGGGCCATATGAGAGGAAATACACTTATTGCGGTTCACATCCGCGGAAGTGATAAGGTTGTGGAGGTTGAATATCTGTTTGAACTCAATAGACAATACCCCTATGAGATCAACAAACAATTAAAAATCAATCCGGATGCAAAGCTGTTTCTTTTGACAGATTGCAGTGACATTCTGGAACAGTACTCGGAGATGTATCCGGGAAGAATTATTAACACAGATTGCAGAAGGGTTCTGCAAAAGGGGCCGGGTTCCCATTTCCAGGAATATGAAGACAGAACGAGGAAGGGGCTGGAAATCATCAAGGATACATGGCTGGCAGCCAGATGTGATTACTTCATCGGCAACGGTTATTCTAACGTTTCACTGGCTATAAGTGAACTCAAGGATTGGGATAAGAATACCGTAAAGCTTTTGTATTAGGCTGAAAACCAGCAAAATAAAGATTTGTTCGGATAATGTGGAAGGAGTATTTTGATGCTGGAGAAAGAAAAACTTCTTGAGTTATATAGAGTTATGCTGACAATCAGAAAAGTAGAATTCAAGATTGACAGCGAATATAAAAATGACGAAATGAAAACGCCTATTCATTTATCGATCGGCCAGGAGGCCATATCGGCAGGAGTATGCGCAAACCTCCGCAGGGAGGATTATGTTTTCGGAACACATAGAAGTCACGCTCAGTATATAGCCAAGGGCGGTGACATAAAGAAAATGTTTGCTGAATTATACCTGAGAAAGACGGGGTGCTCCTCCGGAAGAGGGGGATCCATGCATCTTATGGCCCCTGAGGTGGGAATTTTGGGGTCAACAGCTATTGTTGGCGGAAGTATTCCGCTGGGAACAGGAACTGCTCTTGCTTCTAAAATTTCAGGGGACGGAAAGGTAAGTGCGGTTTTCTTCGGGGACGGTGCCGTCGATGAAGGAACTTTCCATGAAAGCCTGAATTTTGCTTCTTTAAAAAAGCTCCCTGCCATATATATATGTGAGAATAATGCATATGCGATAAACTCCCATCAATCTGCCAGGCACCCCAGGGACAATATATACAGGTGGGCCGAGAGCTATGATATCCCCGGTTATCAGATAGACGGAAATGATGTTGTCAAAGTGTCCGAATATGCCGCCAATGCCATTGAAAGGTGCAGGGCGGGCGATGGTCCGACACTGCTGGAGTGTGTAACCTACAGATGGAAAGGACATATCGGGACAGTCAATGATGTGGGAGAAGGTCAAAGATCACAAAATGAGTATGGCTACTGGCTTTCGAAATGTCCCATAAGGTGGTATACAAACTATCTCTATGATATAGGTCTCCTTAATAAAGCGTTTGAAGATAATATAAACAGTGAGATTGAAAGGCTGGTAAATGAAGCTTTTGAGTTTGCAGTCAACTCACCCAGGCCTGAACCCAAAGAACTTCTGGATTTTGTTTACGCAGGCTGAGGCACCACGGGCAGCCGGGGGCGGAGACAGCCCACAGTGCGTCCATATGTGATTGGAATATGAAGTATATCACCGGTTAGATATCATAGGTAGGAGGTCTTATAATGCCCTGGACAACGATTGAGGTTGAAAAACAGGATAAATTTATTATAGACGATGAATCACAGTCCGGAAGGATTATATCCTATAAGGACGCGCTTTATGAAGCTCTGGACCAATCTTTGGACAGGGATTCCCGGGTTTTTATCATGGGAGAAGGCATCGATGATGTATCAGGAGTTTTTGGTACAACAAGGGGGCTGCACGAAAAGTATGGGAGGCACCGGGTTTTTGACACACCCATTGCTGAGAATTCCCTGACAGGTATTGCCGCCGGTGCTGCCATGGCCGGTCTGAGGCCTGTCCTGGTGCACGCCCGCATGGATTTCCTTCTGCTGTCTTTTGATCAGTTGGTAAATCATGCGGCAAAGTGGAGCTATATGACCGGAGGGGCGGTCAGTGTGCCATTGGTGGTCCGCACTGTCAGCGCCAGGGGCTGGGGCTCGGGAGCACAGCATTCTCAGTGTATCCAGGGTATGCTTATGAACGTGCCGGGACTAAAAATAGCTGTGCCTGCAACGCCGTATGATGCCAAGGGACTAATGATTTCAAGCATAATTGATAACAACCCGGTCCTGTTTGTAGAGCACAGATGGCTGTATAAAACCATGGGTAAGGTTCCCGACACGCTTTATTCCATACCTTTCGGAAAAGGTGCAGTCAGAAAAAAGGGCAGCAGCGTAACCATAGTGGCCATATCCTATATGGTTATTGAAGCATTGAAGGCTGCACGGAAGCTTGAGACTGAGAATATATCGGTCGAGGTCATTGACCTCAGAACCATAAAACCCATTGATGAGGAAGTTATTTTTGAATCCCTGTCCAAGACCGGCAGGCTCATAATAACCGACACCGGTCCCAGAACCGGAGGGGCAGCCGCGGAGATAGCCGCAATCGTTTCTGAAAAGGCATTGAACTACTTGAAGGAGCCTGTTGTCAGAGTTTGCTGTCCCGATTGTCCGACGCCTACCAGCGATGTACTGGAAAAGGAATACTATCCGGATTCCGAAACCATATGCAACGCAGTCAGAGGGATTTTAAAGTAAAGGGGGAGCATACTTTGGATAAATATATGGAACAGGACTGCAGGGAATATATTACACGAATTGATTTAACACCTCTCAAGGGGAAAACAGTGCTGATAACAGGGGCTAACGGTCTCATAGGAACCTATCTCATATATATGCTTCATGTTTCCAATGTGGTAAACGGCACAGATATAAATATTGAGGCCGTTAGCAGAAGTACGCCAAATAAGGCCTTAAGCGAGGTATTTGATAAAAATTACAGATTTCATCCGTTGGATCTGAACTTGCCCGACTCCCTTGATATGCTGCAAAAAGCGGACTACATCATCCATGCGGCCACATATGCACAGCCGGGAAAGTTTCTGAGAAATTATCTGGATACAATACATTTGAATACGGTGGTCACCGAAAAGCTGCTTCAGAAAGCCAGGGTAAACAATGCGGATTTGCTGTATATGAGCTCGTCGGAAGTGTACGGAGAGCCTGATGCGGAGAACATACCCACACGAGAAGAGTTTCCCGGGCTGTGTTCGCCTGTAAACATCAGAGCCATATACTCTGAAGCCAAGAGGATTGGGGAGACTCTTTGCTTTGCATATAAGAACTATGAAAATGTCAATGCAAAGATAGCCAGGATATCAATGACCTATGGCCCCGGGGTCAGTGCCAATGATGAGCGGGTTTTAACCCAGTTTATCAGGCAGGCCCTCAATAAGCAGGAAATCATTATGATGGACAGCGGCAGTAAGGTCAGAACCTTCTGCTATATTGCCGATTGTGCATTAATGCTGCTTAATATTATGCTGTATGGCACTCAGCTGGTGTACAACGTAGGCGGAAAGGAGAGCATCACCATTCGAAAGCTTGCGGAAGAGATATGTGCCATCACCGGGAGCAGGCTTTCTGTGGAGAACTCCGAATACAACTTTGCCGAAAAGGTAAAGGTTTCTCCTCAGCATGTGGAGCTGAATATTGAGAGGATATGTTCGGAGTTCGGATTGGATAACTTCAAGCCGATGAGCGAGGGACTGAAGAGGACAATCGAATGGAACCGCAGAAGCTACAATTTTTAATATATTTCCGGAACCACTTAAAACAGTGGTTTTGGCATTTTATCACGCTGGTGGTACCGGTTTACAAATTTAATATAAATTGTATAATTATTATAATGCATAAACAAATTAGTGTTCTGCCAATATAGTTTGCATCTCTGGGGAGGGGTTATGAGAAATAGGTTTTTTTTAGTACTTATCGGTGCAGTTCTTATCATTGGGTTAAATGCCTGTTCACTCCAAAATGTCAGAAATGAGGATAAAAGCGGCGATTCTTCCCGGGAGCTGACGGTTTTAAGCTGGTCAAACAGCCATATTGAAGGGGTTGTAAGTCAGTTCGGCTCTTTGTACCCCGGGATCAAAATAAAGGATAAAAGGTATTTTGATGGTGATGAAGGTGGGGTTATAGAAAAAACTGTTACCGAGCTTATGGCGGGTAAAGGTCCTGATATTTTAATAATGAGAGCACAGGACTTTGAAAATATACATAAAATGCTTGACAATAACACTTTCTATGATCTGGACAAGCTGATAAAAGCTGATGAGGGCTTTGAAATTGATCAATATAATAAAATTGCCATGGACAGTGGGATATATGAGGGAAAACGCTATCTAATGCCCTTGTACTTCAATATTCCTGTGATGTTTACAACCAGGTCGTTTTTGACAAATCAGGGCTTTGGCATTCCTGATGGAGGAATTACGTGGGACGATCTGTCCCGGATGTCAAAGAAATTTTTAAATAATGACAGTAATAAAGGTAAATATTTATTCAGTTATGATTTCAACTTCGAGAACCTGATACAGGGGAGCTATATGAAGTTTATCGATTACAGCAAAAGAAAATCCAGCTTTGATTCAACTGAATTCATCAATCTTCTCAATATATATAAGGAGCTTCAGCCTGCCGTCTGTCCCGTTGAAATCTCAAGAAAGGCTAATGTTGTCGAATTGCTGACAAATGGGGTAATCGGAATTATGCAGGATGATAAGCCTATTGAAGTATCAAGCTTACTCATTTTGAACTCCTGCTGCAAACAATATATGGGAGAGGATATGTATATGATTCCTTTTCCCGGTGACCGGCAGCAAAAAAGTATAATAGGAAATGTCAGAGTTTTGGCTGGAATAAATGCCAATTGCGGCAACCCTCAGGAAGCCTTTAAATTTCTTACTTTACTTTTGTCCAAAGATAATCAGATACCCTATGTTAATGATACCCTAAATACAAATTATGTAAAAGGCTGTTCCATACACATTGGAGCATGGAAAGAAGAACTGGGACATTACATGAACGGTGAGTTTGAAAAAAGAGAGGATACGGCTGTTGATGACGGAGGCTCAATTAAATTTACAACATCTCCGTTAAGCCCCGGTACAGGCACAAAAGCCGAGCAGCTTTATAACGGCATGACAAGGGCCGATATCAATGATTACAGGGTTTTAACGATATTAAGTGAAGGAACGGCGGACTTCCTGGCTGGAAAAATTTCAGCGGAGCAGGCCGCAAGGGCTATAAACCAAAAAGTTATGCTTTATCTTAATGAATGATAGTAAATTCAGCAAAGGATGGGGTAATTGGTAACGGCATTACAGCAGAATACAGGCTATATGCAGGAAATGGGATAATATAAATCACATTCACTATACTGCTTGCTGCATTTTGCATAATTTATCCGTTCAAAACTGAACTTCTGTTTAAGATTAAAATCCACATTGGGCATCCAGGTGGTAAAAATATATTCCCATATTCCTGATAAAGTCTTTGAAGAGATTTCTTCCGGCCTGTGGGGGCCCATGTATGTGAAAACTCCGTATTTGTGCGGTTGGATATTCCTTATTTTCATATGGGGAGGAACAATACTGCTCAGATCAATCCCCACGGAGGGCTGATAAAAGGTATACCCTTCTGCGTGGGGAGGAACAGTTGTAAGGCCGATATATACATCTTTCTCTACCGGATTAAAGACTCTGAGCCTGTGATTGTAGAAGAAATCCACACCCAGCTTGTTTGCTGTCTGATTTACGGCGTTATCCTCCGCTTCAACCCTGTATTCCAGACCTGCGATTGAAAAGGCGGGCAGCACGGTTATTGAACGGAGAAAGACAAGCCCTTCTCCGGCGCAATTCATAAAATCCGCATTAAACCTGTCCAGAATTTCCAGGGGACAGGGATTTTTGCGCCATTTTGCCGGAGTTATGCCGAACTCTTCCTTAAACACCCTGTTGTAGGTACGTTCGCTGCCGAAGGAGTATTTTGATGAAATGAATTCTATGCTGTTTCTTTCATGGATCAAGTCACTCAGGGACTGGGCGATCCTTCTCCTGCGGACATATTCCATTAAACCTGTGAAAGTGGCACCCTTCCATATTCTTAGAAGATGGAACTTGGAGACATTGACGTTTTCTGATATATTGTCCAGGTTTAACGGTTCCAGGAGATTACTTTCTATGAATCCGGTGGTTTCTTTTATTAACTCCAGCAAGTGATTATCCAAATCAGCCTCCATTTCCCCAATGAGACAAAGGAATCGTCCCATTAACCTCCGCAATTTTTGTCCTGTTTTTGCAAATGGGATTAAGTATAATCATACAATAACCTTTTTTTAACAACAACCATTTATTTATAAAAGCCTGATAGTCCGTAACATATAAATATGAATATGGATGTTACGGACTACCAGGGAAGGGAGACCGAATATGGATGAGAAACGTCAGGCCGGACTAAAGGAAAGATATAACGGAGCTGTTGACAGCTTTGTTGAGAAAATCAAGGGTGATCCCAATGTCATCGCAGTGATTGTCAGCGGAAGTTTGGCTTACGATATGATATGGGAAAAAAGTGATATCGACATGACTCTGGTAGTCCGTGACCAAAATCTGAAAAACGACAGCTATTCCATCATTGAGGACGGAATTACAATTAATGTTTACATTACTGTCAGAAGCTCCTTTAGAAGATACATGGAACGAAATATCGGAGGGTCTTTTATGCAGGCATATTTTTCAAAAGGGAAAATTGTCTACACTACAGATGAAAGTTTATATGATTTTTTTGAAGATATTAAGATCATTGGAAGTGACGATATTGCACTGTCGGTATTTTATATGGCAGGTGAACTCATAGGCATTTATGACAAGTGTCAAAAGTGGCTTACAGCCAGGGAAGACCCTATTTATACCCAGTATTATATCCTGAAGGCGGCAGAAGTTATTGCAAACATGGAGCTGTGCCTGGCCGGCATCCCGGCTTCCCGCGAATCCATACAGAAAGCGGTCGCACTTAATCCCGGCCTGCTTAAGACATTTTATCAGGAGGCTATGTCCCGCTACTACAGCATTGAAGAACTAAAAGCGGCCATCGATAAAATTGACGGATATCTTATGAGCAAGCTGGACATCATACAAAAACCCGTTATTGAATTTATGGGTGATAATGAAATAAAAACCAGCACTCTCATTGCAAAGCATTTTCGTGTAGATAGTCATTATATAATCGATGTATTTGACTATCTTGCCGATAAGGGCGTAATTGAAAGGGTATCCCAGACTATACGGATAACCCCTAAAAGCAAGCTGGCAGTGGAGGAACAGGGATTTTTGCTGGTGCCGTAACGCGGCTGTCAGGGTTGGTAACTATTTTTTGGAGGATGAAAGGAGATAAAGAATGCCTATCAGAACACATATTGAAATATCGGGGGCAAAGCAGAATAACCTGAAAAATATATCTGTTGAAATCCCCAGGGACAAGCTGACCGTCATAACAGGAGTATCCGGATCAGGTAAGTCCTCTCTGGCTTTTGATGTTATATATGGTGAAGGTCAGAGGAGGTTTCTGGATTCCATATCCAATTTTGCAAAGAGCCGTATAAGCCAATTAAAAAAGGCAAAGGTGGATTATGTGAGGGGACTGTCTCCGGTTATCGCCATTGAACAAAAAAAGAGCAATAACAATC
>JAFABO010000020.1 GCA_023426005.1 Bacillota bacterium
GTACAGATACAGGGAACCATCAACGGCTTTGGAGAAAGATGCGGAAATGCGAATTTGTGTACAATCATTCCAAACCTCCAGCTGATGATGAATTATGAGTGCATTCCTGCAGCAAACATGGAAAAGCTCACACCTACCGCGAGATATGTAAGTGAGGTTGCCAATATAATTCATGACGAAAGAGCGCCTTTCGTCGGGAACTGTGCATTTGCCCATAAAGCCGGCATGCATGCGGATGCTGTCAACAAAAACACCTCGGCGTACGAAATGATCCATCCGGAGGTGGTTGGAAACCAGCGCAATATCCTTATGTCGGAGGTGGCGGGAAGAAGTGCTGTAATGAGTATTATAAACATGGTGGACAATACGCTGACCAAAGACTCTCCGGAAACAAAAAAAATCATTGAACGGCTTAAAGAGCTTGAGTATGAAGGCTATCAGTATGAGGGTGCCGAAAGCTCCTTTGAGCTGGTGATCCGCAAAATGCTGGGAAAATACAAGACTTTCTTTGAGCTGAAGGAGTTCAAGGTTATTGTAAGTGAACCTACCGTGAACAGTGTAAACTCTTCCGCAATGATAAAAATACTTGTGGATGGGCAAACTGAAATAACCGCAGCTGAAGGCGACGGACCGGTCAACGCTCTTGACAAGGCGCTCAGAAAAGCTTTGGAGCGTTTCTATCCCAGGATAGCCGAAATGAAACTGACAGACTACAAGGTTAGAGTACTGGATTCGAATTTTGCGACTGCCTCCAAAGTCCGTGTTTTGATTGAGACAACCGACGGACAGGATGTCTGGACAACGGTGGGAGTATCCACCGACATAATTGAAGCCAGCTGGAGGGCGCTGGTGGATTCGGTGGAACATAAGCTGATGAAGGGAAATTAGAATCAGCCATATGGCCGGCGGACTCCTGACTTTTATTGTTATCAATTATGTTATATAATGAGGCTATGCGTTATAATAAAAGTGTCTTTGTATAATAGTATTAATAAATAAGTTTAAGGGGATTAAAAAGTTGAAACTATACGGCAGATTAGTCAAGCGGGGAAAATTACTAAAGGAAGCCTGGGTTGTCCCTCAGAACGAGAACGTTGACTTCCATGATCAGTTGGAGGAATGCCTCATAGCAGTGTGTAAGGAATTGGATGTGGAGGTGCCCATCTGGCTGAAGAAAAATACCAGGGAATTCGGCCTTTACAGGAAGACCAGCTTTAACAGCGACCATTTTGGTGAAGCAATAAACTTTGACAGGCTTGAGATAGTGCTGTATTAAATTTTAATTTTTGTCCCATAAGTTCAGGTCCCGGTAAAGAAGGCTGTTAAAGTTCACTAAATCCGGGGGTCTTTAAATGTAAGCTATAGAATGTATTATTAACAGTTAAAATGCAAATTCTAAACACGCAGGGTTTTGAAGCCTATGCGTGTTTTGCTGTTATGCGGGATATTTTTGATAAAGCTAAAGTGAAACCCCTAGTGGTCTGTAACACCTAAAAATCATATATCGCCGGCGGTTAAATTTCCGCAGGATGTCACTAGCTTTTTCATAAAAATCACTTTGACATAACAGCAGATAATTGATATACTTTATAATATAATATTATAAAGTAAACTTTGGAAAGGGGGACTATACATTGTCTTTTCTAATTGGTATCGATCTTGGAACCTCAGGTGTTAAGACTGTATTGTTTGATGAAACCGGCAAACCTGTAACAAGTTCCACTGTGGAGTACCCGCTCTATCAGCCTAATCTTGGATGGGCAGAACAAGATCCCGAGGAATGGTGGAGGGGCACATGCGAAAGTATAAACAACGTTATGCTGAAAAGTGGCATTGATAAGCGGGAAGTAAAGGGTGTCGGCTTATCAGGCCAAATGCATGGAGCGGTTCTGCTTGACAAAGACGACAAGATTCTCAGAAAGGCAATCATCTGGTGTGATCAGAGAAGTGCTGCCGAGTGTGATCAGATCACAGAACTTATAGGTAAGGAAAGATTGATTGAAATAACTGCTAATCCGGCACTTACAGGGTTTACAGCTTCAAAGATCATGTGGGTCAAAAACAATGAGCCGCAGATTTTTGAAAAGATAGCGAAGATATTACTGCCAAAGGACTATATCAGATTGAGACTTACCGGCGAATATGCAACAGAGGTTTCGGACGCCAGCGGTATGCAGCTGATGAATATAGCCGAAAGAAAGTGGAGTGAAGAAGTAGTCGGAAAACTGGGGATATCCACTTCAATGCTGGGCAGGATGTATGAATCACAAGAGGTTACAGGCAAGGTTACAGCCTCAGCAGCTGCCATAACAGGTCTGAATGAAGGAACAATAGTCGTGGGAGGAGCCGGAGACCAGGCTGCCGGTGCGGTTGGGAACGGTATAGTAAAGCCGGGAGTAGTTTCATCCACAATAGGAACCTCAGGTGTTGTTTTTGCATATACAGACAAACTGACTATCGACCCCCTGGGAAGAGTGCATACTTTCTGTCATGCGGTTCCAAACACATATCATATAATGGGTGTTACACAAGGGGCAGGTTTGTCCCTGAAGTGGTTCAGAGACACCTTCTGCATGGAGGAGCTCATGACTGCGGAATTATCCGATATCGATGTTTACAAGCTTCTGGATGCGGAGGCCGAAACAATCAAGCCATGCAGTGACGGGCTTGTATACTTACCGTATCTTATGGGAGAAAGAACTCCCCACCTGGATCCAAATGCAAGAGGAGTTTTCTTCGGATTGACGGCCAAGCATACAAAACCTCATTTTGTACGTGCCATCATGGAAGGCGTAACATACAGCCTGAAGGATTGCTTGGAAATCATAAGGGAAATGGGAGTGAATGTATCCGAAGTAAGGGCATCAGGCGGCGGCGGAAAGAGCGGTATCTGGAGACAGATGCAGGCTGATGTGTTCGGTGCGGACATTAACCGGATAAAATCAGACGAAGGTCCTGCTCTTGGAGTTGCAATACTTGCCGGTGTGGGCGCCGGTGTATACAGCAGCGTGCCCGAGGCATGCGAAGCCGTTATCCAGGTGAAGGATACCCTTGCTCCCATCAATGCAAATATCAGCAAGTACAATGACTTCTACAAGTTATATACAAAGCTGTACAAATCCATGAAGGAAGACTTTACCCAGCTTAACAGCATTCTTAAGTAAACTTTGGAGTAGTAGTATAGAAGTTGCATAATTTTGACATTATAAACTGAGTTTACTAAGTTTGAATATTTGAATATAAGTTGATCATTTAAGTTTTATTTAATACCGTGGGGAGGGGATAGAAATATGAAGTTGGGTAAAACAGGCAACAATAAGTTTTTAAAGCAATTTAATGAAACTTCCCTGCTGGAATTGATAAGGCTCAACAAACAGATATCAAAAGCCGATTTGGCCCAACTTACAGGACTATCTCCCACCGCATGCGGCACTATTGTTTCAAACCTGCTGGAAAAAGGCTATATCCGTGAAGCCGGTATTGGGATATCAAAAGGCGGGAGAAGACCCAACTTATATGAACTCAATCCAAAAAGCTATTATTCCATAGGTGTTGATATAGATGTTGACTATATCAGATTTATTCTCATGGATATAACCGGAAATGTTGAATACAGGGACATGATCTCCAGCAGATCCGACCAGTCGTTACCGGAGTCAATAGCGTTTATTGAGAAAAAAGCACACCAGATCATAGAGCAGAACGCTATCAGGGAAGACAGATTATTGGGTGTTGGTGTGTCAGTACCCGGTATGGTTGACAATATAACCCACGAAATCATTTTTGCACCGAATCTGGGGTGGGAGAGGGTTGATCTGGAGAGCAGGTTGTCTGGTATGGGCAATTTCCCCATATATGTGGACAATGAGGCTATATGCTCGGCTATAAGTGAAAATTGGATAGGCTGCTGTACCGAACAGAGGGATTTTGTATGTATAAATATGAAGTCCGGTATTGGTTCCAGCATATTCGCAGACGGCAATCTTTACAGGGGCTGCAGCGGAAGTGCGGGAGAAATCGGTCACATAATGGTGGATCACAACGGACCCAAATGTGCCTGCGGAAACTATGGCTGTCTGGAAACCCTGGTTTCCTCAAGATCGATGGTTGAGAAGGCGCAAAAACTTGTGAGACAGGGACTTATAGCCGATTTCTCAGATGAGTTGGATATAAACTCCATAAATTCAATTGATTTTATCATTGACGCCGTAAAGGCAGGTAACGAATCCGCTAGAGTCATTCTGGTGGAAGCTGCCGGATACCTGGGTCTTGCGGTAGCAAATTTAATAAATACCATCAACCCTTCCAGGATAGTGCTTGGGAAGGAATTGGTGAAATTTTCAGAGGATATTTTAGAGCATATGCGAAATATTGCACTGGCAAAGGCACTGAAATATCCGGCATCAAGGGTTGAGATACTCGCGTCGGAATTGGGTGAGGATTCCTCGGCACTTGGAGCTGCAATCGTACCATTGAAAAAGCTCTTTGGTCACAGGCTGTAGGAGCATAAATATAAACATAATTAATTTACTATTTAGCAGCGTGCAAAGCACGCAGATGGAGGGTATTATGTCG
>JAFABO010000236.1 GCA_023426005.1 Bacillota bacterium
CTGTCAGAGGTTTTCTTTATAGCAACGGCCAATTCGCTGGAGAGCATTCCGGGCCCGCTGCTGGATAGAATGGAAGTCATTCAGATATCCAGCTATACAATTAATGAAAAATTCCACATCGGGAAAACCCACTTGATTCCTGCAATTCTTGAAGAGCATGGATTAACGTCAGAACAGCTGGTGATTGCTGATGATGTGCTGCAAAAAATAATCAACGATTACACTCTGGAAGCCGGGGTCAGGGGCTTGAAAAAACAATTGGCCGCACTTGCAAGAGTGACCTCCGAGAAAATAGTTTCCAATAAAGCAGAATTGCCATACAAAATTAAAATGGAGCAGTTGGAGGAAGTATTGGGAAGGCAGATATCCAGGCATGAAAAAGCCGAGTCAGATAACCCGCCGGGAGTTGTTACGGGACTTGCATGGACCCCTGTCGGAGGAGAAATACTCTTCATTGAAGCAACTGATATGACGGGAAGCGGCCAGGTTACGCTCACAGGTAAATTGGGTGATGTAATGAAGGAATCGGCCAGAATTTCATTGAGTTTATTGAAGGCCAGATTACCGATAAGTTCATTCAATTTCAAGGAGAGGGATATACACATTCATGTTCCCTCAGGTGCAGTTCCAAAGGATGGCCCGTCTGCAGGCATTGCATTGTTTACAGCCCTTGCTTCTCTGGTAACGGGCATTAAAGTGGACTCTAAAATTGCAATGACAGGAGAAATCACCCTGAGGGGAGCCGTTTTACCCATCGGCGGCCTGAAGGAAAAATTGCTGGGAGCTCAAAGAGCCGGAATTAAAAAAGTTTTGATCCCCAGGGATAATGTTGCTGATCTTAAGGATGTACCGGAAGAGGTCAGGAATGAGCTGACAGTTATACCTGTAGAGGCTGTTGAAGATGTACTGAGGGAAACTTTGGGGATTTCCCTGCCCAGAATAGAGCATGTATTTGGTCAAAAGACTTTTGGAGAAGCCGCATTACAGGTATAATTAATAGAAAATACAGTTAGTTTAAAAATATATGCAGGCACCGGATAGGGGGGAGTTATTTGAAGTATTTCAAAGGTTTACGTTTTTATATAGTAATTTTTTTAGTTGTTTTAATAGCAGTAACATTTTTTGTTCCATCTGAGAAACCGCCAAAAATGGATTATTCCGATCTGCTGCAGCAGATCCAAACAGGTAATGTGAAGACTATCGAATTGCAAATGAGCACTGCGGCAGTGGAGCTTAAAAATCCGTTGGGAGAAAGCAAAGCCATAAATTATACGGTCATTGTTCCGCCGGATGTCACTTCGGCATCCGAGAGATTTACAAATGCCCTGGACAACGGGCAGATTGAAAAATACAGTGTGGCTGCGCCGCAGCAGACCCCGGTCTGGCTGGCCATATTGCCTACACTTGTGCTGATTGCAGCACCCATATTGTTTTGGTACTTTTTTATGAGGCGGCAGGGCGGCGGTGCAGGAGGCAACCGGGTGATGTCCTTCGGCAAGAGCCGTGCGAAGCTGTCTGTTGACGATAAGAGGAAGGTGACCTTTGAACATGTGGCAGGGGCAGATGAAGAAAAGCAGGAGCTGGCCGAAATAGTTGAGTTTTTAAAAGCTCCTAAAAAGTTTGTCGAGCTGGGAGCGAGAATACCAAAGGGCGTTCTTCTGGTAGGGCCTCCGGGTACAGGCAAAACCCTTCTGGCAAAAGCGGTTTCAGGTGAAGCCGGAGTTCCGTTTTTCAGTATAAGCGGTTCGGATTTTGTTGAGATGTTTGTAGGCGTCGGTGCCTCCAGAGTGCGTGACCTGTTTGAACAGGCTAAAAAGAATGCGCCCTGTATCATATTTATTGATGAAATTGATGCTGTGGGAAGACATAGAGGTGCCGGTATGGGCGGGGGGAATGACGAAAGGGAGCAGACCCTGAACCAGCTGCTTGTGGAAATGGACGGTTTCGGTATAAATGACGGGATCATCATACTGGCTGCCACAAACAGACCTGACATACTTGACCCCGCACTTTTAAGACCCGGACGTTTCGACAGGAGAGTTGTTGTTGGTTTGCCTGATATCAAGGGGAGAGAACAGATTTTAAAGGTTCATTCCAAAGGCAAGCCGCTGGCTGAGGATGTTAATCTGGGTGATATAGCCAAATTGTTACCAGGTTTTACAGGAGCCGAACTGGAGAACTTGCTCAACGAGGCCGCACTGCTGGCAGCCAGAAGCAATAAGAGAAAAGTTGGGAATGAAGATATAAAGGAAGCCGCCTTCAAGGTAATGATGGGCCCTGAGAATAAAAGCCGTGTCATGAGTGAGCACGACAGAAAGGTCACAGCCTTCCATGAAGCAGGCCATGCACTTGCAATAAAACTTGTTTCCTCAAGCCAGAATGTTGACAGAGTATCAATCATTCCGGCTGGAACGGCAGGCGGCTATACAGCCAGCAGGCCAATGGAGGAAAAGAGCTATCATACCAAAGCCCAGCTCATTGAAGAGATAATAGTTGCTTTAGGCGGCAGAGCTGCCGAAGAAATTACTTTAAACGAGATAAGCACCGGTGCTGCAAGCGACTTGAAGAGGGTTAATCAAATAGCGAGAAATATGGTTACAAAATACGGTATGAGCAGCAAGCTGGGCAATATGATTTTTGAAAATGAGAACGATAATGCTTTTATGGGCGGAAATGTCGGACAGGCACGCAATTACAGCGATGAGGTTGCAGGTCTTATCGACAGCGAAGTAAAAAGTATCATTGACAGTGCCTATGAAAAAACTCTTTCCCTGCTGAAAGCCAATATTAGCAAGCTCAATAGATTGGCAGAGGTTCTGCTTTTGAAGGAAAAGGTTGAAGGAGAGGAATTTGAGGCCATTTTCCTGGGAGCATAGGTACACCGCGCACAAGCATAATACGCTGATTGCAGGTGTGT
>JAFABO010000081.1 GCA_023426005.1 Bacillota bacterium
GACAAAAAAACCGCCACTGACTCAATGTGCATGTTTCTGGTCATGAACACTGCGGCAATACAGCTTGTACCGGCAACCATAATTGCTTTGCGGACTTCCGAGGGATCAAAGAAGCCTGCCGAAATAATCGTTTGCATATGGATAGCATCAGTATGTGCCACAATAATGGGAATCATAGCTGCCAAGCTCCTGTCAAAGGTATGGAATGAGGGGCAGACGGAACCGAGCGGCTCCGGAAAAGCCCCAAAGTACAAACGGTAGGTGGAAGGTGAGCCATGGGGATTATAAGACAAATATCTGATTACGCAATACCGGCTATCTTCATTATAATAATATCTGCAGCTATACTCAGGAAAGTTAAGGCCTACGATTTATTTATAGAGGGAGCAAAGGACGGTATAGAAACCGTCATTAAAATAATGCCCTCCCTTGTAGGACTGCTGGTGGCGGTGGGAGTGTTCAAGGCCTCCGGGGCCCTCGACCTGCTGATCATTTTACTGCGTCCTCTGATCGACCTGTTGGGGATGCCTCCTGAGGTGGCTCCGCTGGCACTGCTGCGCCCCATTTCGGGAAGTGCCTCCTTTGCATTTGTAACTGAGATAATAAAAGCCTTTGGGCCGGATACCTATGAGGGGCGCGTTGCCGCCACCATGATGGGGTCTACCGAGACTATTTTCTATACACTCGCCGTATATTATGGTTCGGTAGGTATAAAAAACATAAGATATACACTGATAGCTGCCATAATGGCTGATATTATCAGCGTCATAGCATCACTCTGGGCCTGCCGTTTTATTTTCGGATAGATAGCCTCTATTAACAATGTACATTGTCAATAGAGGGCAAGAATTCTTAAAAATACTTTTTTACCCTGAGAAGTTTGACGGCGGATGAATAAAAAAACATTCCCCGGCCTCCGGCCTTCAGCAGCGCCTTGCTGGTAATGGTATTCATACCTTCATTTGCTTTGGGATGGGTAATGTATATGCTCAGAAGCAGTTTGACTGTGGAACGTATAAGCTTTGGGTTCGAGGCCTTCATTCCCGAAGCTTTTTTCATAAAGAAAATAATTCTGTTCTCATACTCCTTAAGATTCTCATAATAAAAATCGTAATTGATGTTTCCAGAGGATAAGTCGTCATTATAATTGATATAACCTTCCAGTATTTTCTGAATACAGCATATCCATGGAAAAAAAGACATGCTGAAATTTTCAGCTTTTTGTTCTGTCAGCTCAGGATCTGTTGCGAGGGCCAGCAGAAGCTGTATGCTTAAAGTTGAATCAATTGCCATACAGAATTCCCAGCTGGATAGTTCAGGGTACTTTTGACCGTGAGCAGAGCTCCAACTGGTAAGGTTAACTTCTTTTGCATTATCCTCCGAGGAGAATTTTGTGATCTGCAAATCAATAAAAAGTGCCAGAAAGGCGGCCAGTTGATCGCGGATCACATCATAGGACGGCAGGGTAAGCATTTTCTGACGGCATTTTTCTACAAGTATGGTGAGATAGCCGTTGTCATCCTTTGAAGGGAAAAATGTAAAGTACTGTTCATATGAGTCGTTTCTGAGATTTAATGCATCTTTTAAAGCAGAAAAGACCAGCCTTAAAAAAGGTTCGGTACTTGCGGAGGAATGTATGCACATAGTATTCAGGTATTGAATGATGGCCTGGAAAGAAATAATCACATCGGCAGCCATTGGTATATCGACATTCGGGTACAATACGCATATGGAGGAAACGGCCGAATCAAACCTGTTTTTATCAAGGGCTTCCCGTGCGTTTGACTTGATGGAGAGCTTGCTGATACGCTTTGTATAGCCCCAGTTTTCTCTAATTCTCTTTTCAACAATTGGATTTATATAATTTTTATATTTATTTGAATATTTCAAACTTCTTATAAAACTTATCATTCGGAATATTCTCCTTGAAAAATTGAAAACAAATATGTATAGTATTAATGAGTACTAACTATAAAATTATACCATGTTGGGGAACAATTAAATAACATAATACATTAATTTATATCATCATTTGAGGACTTCTGCTTACTGATGATATGGCTTCCGGAGGAGGCGCACTGAATTATTGTTTATTTTTGCATATATTACAATTATTGTTGACAAATGAGGAGGAAACATGTCTAAAGAAACCTATTATATTTCAACACCAATTTACTATCCAAGCGGAAAGCTCCATATAGGACATTCATATACAACTGTTGCAGCTGATGCTGTTTCCAGGTACAAGAGGCTAAAGGGCTACGATGTAATGTTTTTGACAGGAACCGATGAACACGGACAGAAAATACAGAGAAAGGCCGAAGAAAAGGGAATAACTCCGAAACAGTATGTGGATGAAATCGTGTCAGGTATAAAAGATCTGTGGAAGTTGATGAAAATAGCCAATGACAAATTTATCAGAACCACTGACGACGAGCATGTGGAGGCCGTTCAAAAAATATTCAAACAGCTGTATGACCAGGGAGATATTTATAAAAGTGAATACGAGGGCTGGTACTGCACACCCTGCGAATCCTTCTGGACAAAGACGCAGCTGGCCGACGGCAAATGCCCTGACTGCGGCCGTGAAGTTGAACTGACAAAGGAAGAAAGCTATTTCTTCAGACTGTCAAAATATCAGGATAGGTTGATCAAACATATAGAAGAAAACCCCAACTTTATACAGCCTGTGTCCAGACAAAACGAAATGCTGAACAATTTCCTCAGACCGGGGCTTGAAGATATTGCGGTTTCAAGGACCACCTTCAACTGGGGTGTTCCGGTTTCCTTCGACAATAAGCATGTGGTATATGTATGGATCGATGCTCTGTCAAACTATATAACTGCACTGGGCTACTCGGCACAGGACGATGCTCTGTTCCGCAGATACTGGCCTGCCGATGTTCACCTGGTTGGAAAGGAAATCGTGAGATTCCATACAATAATCTGGCCTGCAATGCTTATGGCGCTGGGGCTGCCATTGCCGAAACAGGTCTACGGACATGGCTGGCTGCTGCTCGAAGGCGGCAAGATGTCCAAATCCAAGGGAAACGTTGTAGATCCCCAGATACTGGTTGATAAATACGGATTGGATGCAATCAGATACTTCCTCTTAAGGGAGGTTCCTTTCGGCTCTGACGGAGTATTCTCCAATGAAGCGCTTATTAACAGAATCAACTCTGACCTGGCCAATGATCTGGGCAATCTGGTAAGCAGAACTGTGGCTATGATAGATAAATATTTCGGAGGCTCCATTCCTGAAAACAAGGTCTCGGGTGAATTCGACAGTGACCTCATAGGACTTGTAAGAGAAACACCCGCAAAGGTGGAAGAGCTTCTGGATAAGCTGCAGTTTAGTACTGCTCTGTCGGAAATTTGGAAAACAGTGTCCAGAACGAATAAATATATAGATGAGACAATGCCCTGGGTTCTGGCAAAGGATGAGGCAAACGGTCCGAGATTGGCACAGGTAATGTACAATCTGGCAGAAACCTTGAGAGTCATAGCCATTCTCATACAGCCCTTTATGCCTGAAACCCCCGAAAAGATATGGAGCCAGCTTGGCATAACCGACAAAAGCCTGGTGGAATGGGATAAAGCCGGGGAATGGGGAGTATATCCGGTGGGGGCAAGCGTAAACAAGGGAGAGGTCATATTCCCGAGGATAGATTTGAAGAAAGAGCTTGAAGAAATAGAAAAAATGTCTGAAAACGCTGCCGAAGCTGAAAAGGCGGCTGAGCCTGCAAAAGCAAAAGAATCACAAAAGACTTCTAAAGCGGAACAGGCTGTTAACCAAGCCGCAGATGAAACCAATGCCAACCTGATAGCCATTGACGATTTTGCCAGGGTCGACCTCAGGGTGGCCAGGGTGCTGGAGGCCGAGAAGGTTGAGAAGGCAGACAAACTGCTTAAAATGAAACTGCAGGTTGGAGAAGAGGTCAGACAGGTTGTATCCGGAATAGCGAAATACTATACCCCGGAGGAGATGGTAGGAAAAACTTTGATATTGGTGGCCAACCTGAAACCTGCAAAACTCAGGGGAATAGAATCCCAGGGTATGATACTGGCGGCCTCGGATGAAAATGGTGGTCTGTCTCTGGTAACCATAGACAAGGATATGCCAAGCGGAGCACACGTTGGCTGACAGAGCCGGGGAGTATGTCACACTGGACAGTTTTGAAAAGGAACCTTGCGGTTGATCCTGTCATATAGATATTAGGAAGTACTTTTCACAAATTTGCAAAATACTATGGTATACTTGATAATTATTGAAATAAAACGGGTGATAATTTGATTTTTGATACACATGCACATTACGATGATGAGCGCTTTGACGAAGACAGGGATGCTTTGTTGAAGCAGCTACATCAGGAGGGGATTTCGTATATCTTGAATGCCAGTGCCAGTCCCGAATCTCTGGAGACAACAATGGAGCTGGCAGAAAAGTATCCCTTTGTTTATGCGGCTCTGGGAATACATCCCCATGATGCCGAAAAAATAAATGAAAACATCATGAACAAGATCCGGATCCTGTCAAAAAATGATAAGGTTGTAGCGATAGGTGAAATAGGTCTGGATTATTATTATGACAATTCTCCGAGAGACATACAGAGATATTGGTTTGAAAGACAGATAGAGCTGGCAAAGGAACTTAAGCTTCCCATAATCATTCATGACAGAGATGCACATGAAGACACCGTAAATATATTGAAAAAGACCGATGTAAAGCAGGTGGGAGGAATATTCCACTGCTTTTCGGGCAGTGCGCAGATGGCCATGGAAATGCTTAAGCTGAATTTATATATTGCTATCGGAGGAGCTGTTACCTTTAAAAATGCCAGAAAAACCGTTGAAGTTGTAAAAGCTGTTCCTCTGGAAAAACTTTTGGTTGAAACAGATTGCCCATATCTTTCTCCTGAACCCCACAGGGGAAAAAGAAACAATTCGGGCTATTTGGTCCACATTATTCGAAAAATTGCCGGGATTAAGGAGATAAGTGAGTCTGAAGTTGCTGAGACAACACTGATGAATGCGAAAAAGGTATTCGGATTGAAATAAAATAATAAGTCTTAATTGATTCTCAAGGAGAGGAATTATGAAAAAGTTTATTATTGTTATT
>JAFABO010000099.1 GCA_023426005.1 Bacillota bacterium
CAGGACTGGAAAGACGGGAACCTTACTCATAAGGACTACCGCCAGATGTACGAGGACTATGAACGCCAGATTGAGGACATTAACGCCGCTATCGGAAATCTGACGGCAGAACAGGCGGAGCTTGAAAGGGGCATTGATACAGAAAACCCCTTTTTGACAGCTTACAGGAAGTGCGAAAACATCGACAAACTGACGAGGGATATTTTGATTGAGTTGGTTGACCACATCAAGGTGTTTGAAAACGGCAGCATCAGCGTTAAGCTGAAACACAGCGACGAAATACGCCGGATTCGAGAATACATAGAGGTCAACACTCATTCAGCGGTGGGATAAAGCCCACTTTTTAATAGGCAGTTTGTTTTCTTAATACGAACGGCCCGACCGCTCCGACGGGTCCAACTGGTAATACTGGTGCTGCCGGTCCGACGGGTGCTACCGGTGCTACCGGTCCTGCCGGCCCAACAGGTGCCGCAGGCGCTACTGGTCCTGCCGGCCCAACGGGTGCCGCAGGTGCTACCGGTCCTGCCGGCCCAACGGGTGCTACAGGCGCCACTGGTGCTGCAGGTCCAACGGGTGCTGCAGGTGCTACTGGTCCTGCCGGCCCAACGGGTGCCACAGGCGCTACAGGTCCTGCCGGCCCAACAGGTGCCGCAGGCGCTACCGGTCCTGCCGGCCCGACGGGTGCCGCAGGCGCTACTGGTCCTGCCGGCCCAACGGGTGCTGCAGGTGCTACCGGTCCTGCCGGCCCTACCGGAGCAGGCATAGCGGCTTATGCAAATGTGTATAATCTTGCTACACTTGCCGACGCAACAATAACTGGCGGAGCAGATGTCCCGTTTAGCAATAACGGACCGCTGGTAGGAATAACCCATACCGCAGGAACAACATCAATAGTAGTTCCCTCAACAGGTAGCTACGAAATAATTTATAATCTTTCCATTTCAGCCGGAATAGGAGCATCCATTGCAATTGCAGTTAACGGAACCGTTAATGCAGCCACTCAAATATCAGCTTTGGTTGCCACCGGTGAACTGAGCGGCAATACAATCCTGTCCCTCACTGCAGGAGATGAGATCACATTGCGCAACAATTCGGCAGTTGCACTCACATTAGCTCTTGCGCCAAATGTAAGTGCCCAAATGGACATTCTTTTATTGGATTAATTACCATCTTTAAAGCCCCTGCGCCGCATTCTGCGGCCAGGGGCTTTTTCCTTAATTGCCTCCCTGTACTGAGCGAATGTGCGTATATACAACTTTTTAGCAACATTTTCCTTCCATGAGAATAAACTAATGATAGCAAAGTATGAAAGGATTTAGCGTTTATTAGACTCAAGGTCTTTATAAACCAGGTGCTGTATGATAACTATAAGTCTTTGCATGATTGTAAAAAATGAGGAAGAAACTCTTGCCCGCTGTTTGGATACAGTTAAGGACATAGTAGACGAAATTAACATTGTAGATACAGGCTCAACTGACAAAACCAAGGAAATTGCTCTGCAATACACCGGCAGGATTTATGATTTTCCATGGACGAACAGCTTTGCAGAGGCTAGAAATGAGTCCTATAAATATGCCACAAAAGACTACATATTATATCTTGACGCAGACGATGTTCTCCTTGAAGACGACCGGGAAAAATTGAAAAAATTAAAGGAAACGCTCGACCCCTCTGTTGATTCGGTGTCCATGTATTATAACGCAGGGATTGACGAGTTTGGAAATGTAACTCTGAGATTTCGGAATAACCGCCTTGTAAAAAGAGAAAAAAATTTTCGCTGGTACGGTGATTGCCATAACTATCTGGATATCCACGGTAAAATCATCAACTCTGATGTTGCCGTTACTCATAAAAAGCTACGCCATTCGGTTGGCCGTACCGTCTCAATATTCGAAAGCAAGATTGCGCGGGGAGATACTTTTTCTCCAAGAGATTACTTTTATTACGGCAATGAATTGAGAGAAAATGGCCGTTTCCAGGAAGCTATCAACAACTACGACAAGAATCTGGAGATGAGAGACGGCTGGGTAGAAGATAAAATCTTCGCCTGCATTTATAAAGGCGATTGCTATCGCTCATTAGGAGATAAAACCAAAGAGCTTTCTTCCCTGTTTCAATCCTTTAATTACTCCTCCCCCAGAGGTGAAGCCTGCAGCCGTATAGGCTACAATTTTCACACCAGAAGAGAGTATAAAACGGCCATCTTCTGGTATGAACTGGCAACAAGGCTGTCCCCTGATCCCGATAGATGGAGTTTTGTCTATATGGCCTATTATACCTGGTATCCGCATTTACAGTTATGCGTCTGTTATTACAGAATTGGTGATTTTCAAAAGGCGCACGAACATAATGAAGAGGCCGCAAAGTACAGACCCACCGATCCCAGCGTAATTAACAACCGGCGGCTTTTTGAAAGGTTATTCAAAAGCAGCGATGCTGAACAATAAGTTTTTTAAACTACATTGAGCCGGTTCCGGAAGTTTTTCCCGGGCACCGGCTCTCCAATATTTCTCTTTACCAAAGTCAATTATGGTTCAAAGCCTTCGCCTTCCAGGCGAATTATGCTTTCAAGCTGGCTTTAAACACAGTTTGGGGTTGAATTTGATTTTGACTTCAGGAGGCTTTCAGCCGATAGTAATTGACTTTACTGAATAAACCCTGTATAAAACAGGCTGAAACGTTTATACACATTATTACGGAAGCTTGTTTCCGGCTGCTCTATATATTTCATACCATTCAGGCCTTGACAGTTCAACTCCGGAAGCCTTGCATATATCCTTCAGTCTGGAAGCACTTGTTGTACCAACAATGGGCTGCATTTTTGCAGGATGCCTTAAAAGCCATGCTATAGCAACGGCCGTATTTGTAACACCCTTAGCTTCTGCCAGTTTATCAATGGCCTTATTAAGTTCGGGGAATTTATCATTATTTAAGAATACTCCCTCAAAAAAGCCATATTGGAAAGGTGACCAGGGTTGGATGGTGATATCCTGTAACCGGCAATAATCCAGTATACTTCCATCCCTGTCAAAGGAACCGGGAACATTCATATTGACATTTATTCCTGTATCAATCATGCCTGTGTGCATTATACTTAACTGGAGCTGATTTGCCACCAGCTTTTGACTCACATATTTTTTCAACAGATCAATCTGCATTGGATTTTGATTGCTTACTCCAAAATTCCTGACTTTGCCGCTGGATTGCAGGATAGAAAATGCCTCTGCCACTTCCTCAGGTTCAACCAGCGCATCCGGGCGATGCAAAAGGAGTACATCAATATAATCGGTTTTCAAGCGTTTCAGGCTCCCGTCAACTGATTCAAGTATATGCTCCTTTGAAAAATCAAAATACCCTTGCCTGATACCGCACTTCGTTTGGATAATAAATTTTTCTCTGATTGCAGGTCTCATGTCGATGGCTTCTGCAAATATTTCCTCAGACTTTCCCGCTGCATAAATATCAGCGTGGTCGAAGAAATCAATTCCCTCTTCCAATGCTGTATTAATAAGCACTGCCGCATCCTTTTTTGAAAGCTCTGTTATTCTCATACATCCAAGGGAAATTTCAGATGCTTTTAAAGCCCCGCCAATACTAATTTTTTTCACCAAAAACACCTCTTTCTTATATTTTCTAACTCATTCATGTAAATGCTACAATTATTCTCTATAACTCGAATTCTATACCTTAGAGTTTACTATAAGTCAATACTGTTATAAATTTAACCCGGTAAACTCACCCCGATTAAACAGCGATGATTCTATATTACCGTCACATTACATTTTGTGTAATTAATTGACAAATCATAAATAAATAATTATTATATATTCAAAAGTTGAAAATATCCATAAAAAATATTTTTATTAGAGAAGTTTAGCATTTTTATTTGCGAAATATCTAAAAAGGTATAAGTTTTAAATAATTTTATGTAAGCTTAAGCAATTCATGGGTTTATTACTTAAAATTGTTAAACTTGACTCCCTAAAAAATCATTTATTGGAGGAGTAATAAAGCATGAAAAAAAGAGTTTCAGTATTAGTGTTAGCAGTGGTTTTATCAACCTTTACATCGTTTTTTGCTTATTCAGCTGCACCAGATGCGCCAATTCCCAGGCAACAGAACGCTTATAAAGCTTATAAGGATTTTCTTGAAAATAAAAATAGTAATAAATCAATAGATGTGTTTAGCGGTGCATATATAGATGAGCAAGGTATTTTAAATATAAATATAGCCGGTAATTCCAATAAACTTATTCAAGAAGTTAACGAGCCAAATACCAAATATCATACCGTCAAATGGACAAAGAATCAATTAATAAAAGCTCAAAAAAAATTAAGCGATGATATGGAGAAATATAATATTATCGCCACAGAGCTGGATGAAATAAATAATACAATTATTGTTTATTTGAAAACTTTAAACAATGATGCAATGGAAAAAATAACTGATGATACGGAAATATCAAATATTACATTTAGAAAAATGGATTTAGAAGTTACATTTACTTCTGATATAATCAACAGTAGTAAAATACAATAGTTCATATCATTTAACACAATAAATTTTAAATATCTCTTGACCTGAAGTATAATATAAGTGTAACTTAAAAATAAAAAAGGTAAGAGGGGGTATTTTTTTGGAATACACCATTAAGCAGGCAGCTCAAAAAATGAACCTTACAGCGTATACACTCCGGTATTATGATAAGGAAGGATTACTTCCCTTTGTTGTCAGGGACAGTGCGGGTAACAGGCTTTTTACCGATAACGATATCGAGTGGCTTGGACTTATCTGCTGCCTGAAGAATACCGGTATGCCCATAAGACAGATAAAAAAGTTTATTCAGGGAGCGCTGGAGGGTGATCACACTCTTGAAAGCCGTGTAAAAATGCTGCTGGAACATAGAAACCATGTATTAAGGCAAATGGAAGAATTAAATAAAAATCTGGATAAAATCAATTATAAGATAAAACATTACGGTGGCTGTCTGGAGGAATATAAAAAACAGAATATCCAGTCTATACACGCCAATTAGCCAAATCAGTCATCTAAAATGCATAGTATCAGAAACGGCATTAAAAACCGCTCCGGTAATGTACGGAGCGGTTTTACAGTTCATTTATCAGTTGATTGTGTTTCAGAATATCCTTGTCTATTTTTGTGTTGTAGCAACAGCAGCAGCTATAGCCGCACCCAATCCGGAACCGTCTTTTACCAAACGGATTCCGATATTTTCAGCATCCTGCCCTAAAGCGTCGGCCAAAGCTTCTTCCATCAGCTTTGGCGCCTTTGGCATTTTTTCATAAATGGTTCCGTCTATTGCTATAATGTGCTTGTTCTTAACTCTGGTTCCGTCGTTTTCCTGATGGAACAGGATACCGAGGTGAGAAGTGGCAACAAGTCTTACAGTTCTCTTTAAAACGGCTTCTGAAATACTCTTTATCAGCTCGGCGTCAGCCATAGTGCAATTGTAATGTTCGGTAGTCTGTGAGGGATAAAGTATAAAGTTTTCCACCATCAGAGCATTAAAATTTTGGTTGAAAAAAGTATCTATGTCAGTCTCGTCATTTACAAACAACAGCTTTTGATTGTATAAATCCTTGCAGACTTCCTTTACAAGACTGCCCATGTAGTATCCCGAGACCATTTTCTCCAGCAGCTGCAAGCCGGGCATCTGACTATTTTTGTCTATAATTTCATCATATTTTGTAACAGGAAGGCCCACATTATAATTACCCGACTCAAGATTCACTATCATTTTTCCGCCATTGATGGGATGATTATTTTCCAGATAACAGGTGTTATGCCCTGTTCCCATGATTGAGCCGATATCGGCATCCTGATAGCTGTACAATGCTACAAGCAAAGTCCCCACAGTATCATTCAATATGGCAACCGGTTCAATGTTTATATTTTTTGCCTTCAGGGCATCTGCAAGAAGTCTGTTTATATTCTGACCCTCTACACCTGATGTGGTAATCTCTTTTGTCCAATGTATCAAATAGGCTTCATTTATGCCTTCCTGCCTGCAGGGAAAAGAAAAGGTATTTCCGAGGTACATACTCTCTCCCGGTTCAATTATACCTGCCATACATTCGGCCATATAACCAAAGAGCTGACCGGCATCAGCATTTGATTTTGTGAGATCGAAGTCTTTTTCTTTGTTTATAAGCTTTTCTTTTATCTCTGCAAGTTTTTCAAAGTTGCCGTCTTTTATACTGAACTTTGTACATCTAAGATTTGTCCCTCCCATGTCCATGGTCATAAATATGCCATGTTCTTTACCTGTGGGCTTCCCGATATAGGAAGGAAGCATTTTCAGACAGGTTTTTTCTCCTTTAAGGCCGGCTTCCATTGTTTCCTTAAACAGCCCGGCAATTCGAAGCATACTGTCTTTGTCGATTTCAAACTCTTTTAGTACATTGTTTACTACATCGCTATTTAACCCCATAGTGCACCTCTTATATTAATATATTATAGATTTAAAGTTAGCAGCATAATTATCCTATTATTCTGATTTTATTTTATATATGCCGTTTGGTCAAGCAAGAATACAATTTTATTAGCTCTGTCTGACTATCATACTATTTATATATGACATAATCTTCAGGAGTTGATCAGTTCTTTCGTTTTCATAAAATATTTCCAGTTTTTTATCGGTGTTAAAAACATATTTCATTTTCATACCTTTTCCGGTAGCTTCCAGAGCAATATTCTTCAACGCTCTCAGAGGAATATGAATCAGGTCTCCTGTGATATTGTGATTTGGCCTTGAATCGTTATTTTCCATAAAAATAATTATTTCTTGTTTGCAGACAACAGTAAAGTGTGAATGAGTCATAACCTTGTTGAAGAGTAAACCGGGGTGATGGTACACTTTCTTCTGTTTCAGGCTGCACAGCACAGAAGCCCTATCAATTACTGCATTTTTTGCAAGCACAGCACCGGTATATCTGTTTTCTTCGGTATCTGAAAAAGCTATATCCGAATAATCCTCCTTTTCAGTTATAAAAGTGTTTTCAATTAATCTTTTACGTAATTCAACCAGCAAACCGTTAACAAGGTCATTTACGCTGGAATCGAAAAAAATCCGCTCTTTTAGGCCGTTCTTATAGTCTATTGATATGCAATTTGAGTTAGGCTGGCCTTCGCTTACTGCATAGTTTATGTCCTCAAAGTTTAAATTAATTTTTGATATACTGCCGTTAATATTTTTGATGATTACTAATTTTGTACTATAAATCATTATAAGCTTTTCAAGCAATTCATCCTTATGAGTGATCAAATTGGAGCACAGTAATACCTTATGAGGCTGGAGCTCATCTTCGCCCAGACACCGGTAATACTGCGGGAACTTGTCTTTTAAAATTTTGATATCAATAATGGGCTCTGCAGCGACAGCCCTATCTGATGAAATCATAATTTACTCCTCTTTATCCGCATTTTCATTATAAATATCACAAGTATAATTGTACAAAATTATATAATTTTTGTAAAACATTTAATTATAAGTTCATAAATTAACAATATTTTCTTCACAGAATCTACTTATTTGGATTGTATTATATTGATGTAGCAGTAAAAATAATCCATTATCAAGACAGGAAGGTGTATATTTGTGAAGAAGAGCATAAGTATTCTCTTAATATCTTTATTTATATTCTCGCTTGCAGCCTGCGGTTCCAACAATTCTTCAGCAGCTGCGGCCGACAGCAGTGCCGGCGGCCGTATGCAAGTACAGGCTGCCGACCTCACAGGTGAGGTAAGTTCAATTTCAGACAATAAAATTACATTGAAGCTTATAAAAATGCCTGCCTTCGGCAGAAACGGAAGAGCTCCGTCAGATAACAGCAGCTCATTTCCAGGCAGACGGTTCCCTGAAAGCAGTGCTGCAAACTCTTCAGCCAGCCGGCCGAAGGGAAGCAATAGTGCTAATCCGTCAGGAAATCCATCACAGGAAAGAGGTCAGCGTCCTCAAAGGACCGTTGAATATACCGGTGAGACAAAAACTGTCACCATTCCTGGTGACATCAAAATAACAGAAGCTGGAAGAAGACAAAGCGATGGCAGTGGAAACGGGCAGTCAGCACTGAGCGTTTCAGATATCAAGGAGGGTGATGTCCTGCAAATCTGGTATTCTCAACATAACGGCGAAGCAATTTCCAGAGTGGTTTTAATACGGTCCTTGACCGGTTTATCAGACAGCAATGATGATCAGAAGAATGATACAAACAAAACCGGACAATAGATATTATGGTTAAACTATTTTTTCTTGCCAGAGTTAATATAACTGTTATACTTTCCTACACCCTCGGTTATTCCATTAACTATTTTGTTCTGATATGAATCGGAATTCAGCAGCCGGTCTTCCTCGGGATTGGTCATGAAGCCCATTTCCAGCAGCATAACAGGTATTTTAGACCAGTTGAAGCCGGTGAGGTCGGTACTCTTTACAGTTCCTGCAGATTTTGCCTTTGTATTTTTCAGAACACCCTCCATTATATACTCTCCGGCTTTCGCACTTTTTAGGAGCATGGTTTTGTCCTTGATATATTTATCTCCCGGAATCATCATAAGTACTCCCGAAGCTTTTTTGCTTTCGGAGCCGTTTGCGTGAATCCTTATTGTCAGATCTGCGCCTGATTTGTTCCAGAAATCTGTTCTCTCTACATTCGTCATGTTGCAGGTGTGAGTTTCCCTGACCATTATTACATTGGCACCCTTGTCGGCCAGCGCCTTCTTCAGCTTTAGTGAAACAGTCAGATTGAGACTTTCCTCTGTTACCTTTGTTACCACACCAGTTGTTCCGCTTGCAGTTGCCGCTTTCATAACCTTGGAGCCGGGGGCAAGCGGTTCGGTTTTTTTAACTTTTTTTGTCAGTACGCCGTGTCCCGGGTCAATGCAGAC
>JAFABO010000125.1 GCA_023426005.1 Bacillota bacterium
TGGACTCAGAAGGTGTCGTTTGAAGAACTGGTCAAATTGATGGTTGAAAGTGATCTAAAAGGTTGACAATACTTTTTATGGGGATGGAGATCTATATGAATAGTGAAAGTAGGATTTATGTTGCGGGGCATACCGGTATGGTAGGATCCGCTATTGTAAGACGCCTTGAGCACAACGGATATAAAAATATCATTTACAGATTGCACGGTGAGCTGGATCTGACCGATCAGGCAGCCACAGATGATTTTTTCAGGACAGAAAAACCGGAATATGTATTTACAGCTGCTGCAAAAGTAGGCGGAATACATGCCAACAATACATATCCGGCAGATTTTATTATGGAAAATATGCTTATAGAATGCAACATTATAAAAAGCTCCTTCAAGTATAACGTTAATAAGCTGATGTTTCTTGGGAGCTCCTGCATTTACCCAAAAACCTGCCCGCAGCCTATAAAAGAGGAATATCTTCTCACCGGTCCGCTGGAGCCCACAAATGAAGCCTATGCACTGGCAAAAATTTCAGGAATTAAAATGTGCCAGTCCTATAACAGGCAATATGGTACAAAATATATCTGTGCAATGCCTGCAAGTCTATATGGGATAAACGACAGATTTGATATTTATAATGCCCATGTAATTCCCTCCATGATTATCAAACTGCACGGGGCAATGGTTGAAGAAAGGCCCTCGGTTGTCCTTTGGGGTACCGGTACACCCCTGAGGGAATTCCTGTATGTGGATGATATGGCCGAAGCCTGCCTGAAGCTGATGTTGAACTATACCGGGAACGATTTCATAAATATAGGCTCGGGAAAAGAGATAAGCATAAGAGATCTGGCCGAAACCATAAAAAAAGTTATCGGTTACAAGGGCGACATTATTTTTGACACCGCAAAACCGGACGGTACCCCAAGGCGGGTTATTGATACTTCCAGAATACAACAGACAGGCTGGCTGCCTCAAATTGATATGGAAGAAGGGTTACGCCTGGAATATGAATATTATTTGAAGCATGTAATTTCAAAAGAATAAACTCAATTACAGGGTTGGCTTTATGCCCGGTAAATAAAAGCAGAGGCAATGCGGACACTGCCTCAATACCACTTAAGCCTGTAACATTAGCATTTGTGTTGTTTGTTTTTCTGCAAATCCCTTGAATAAGCTGCGTACTATTCAAGGGATATTTGCTTCAGAATTTCCATTTGTGCCTGGAGCAGTGCTTCGGTCTTGGATTTAAAAGAAAAAATTTCAGACTTTATCTCCTCCAGCTTGCCCTTGGACTTTACTATTTCCAGATTTGCGGTTTCCAGCAGTCTGGAGGCATTTATTTCAGCTTCACTGGTAATCAGTCTCGCTTTTTCACATGCGTTTACCTTAATTTGCTCACTTGTATGCTGCGCCACCAGAATTGAATGCTGGAGTGATTCTTCAAGCATTTTGTAATGCTGTATTGCTTCATTGAGACTGCTTATTTTGCCTTTCATTTCTTCATTTTCTTTCATTACTCGGGAGTAATCTTCATCAATCAAGGAAAGTAAATTATCTACCTGTTTTCTGTTATAACCATCGAAAATTGATCTTTTGAGACAAATACTTCTTAATTCCTCAGGGGTATAGTTCATACGTCCCACTCCTAATCTTCTTTCATACTAAATATATATTCCTGATTATAAAATATATTCTGAGAACTGTTATCTTATATGACTTTATTACCCCTTTGTATCAAACCATTTGGTACCGATGGGCAGGATGTCCCTGTCTTTTGCAGGAATCCTGAAGTTGGTGAAATCCCTTGTGACAAGCATATCGGAAACTGACTCTGCCCATAAAAGGTTATTTACAAATGCATAAAACCTTGCTCTGTCAATGTATGAAATAATGCTTTTATAATACCTGCTCATCCTCTTTACAAAGGTTTCTCCGTAATTGTCCAGGAGAATTCCCACATCGTAAGCCGGATCTCCCAGCCCTGACAGGCCAAAATCTACGATGCCGCTTATACGGTATGTATTTTTATTAAATATAATGTGGTATGGCATCAGGTCTCCATGAATAAGGGCGGGATGATAATCCATGAATTTCTCATCCTGCAGAAGGGGCCTGAAAATTTGCCTGTAATATTCTTTTGAATAGCTGTCACAGTATGGAAAGACCTTCCTCTCTATTCCTTCAAATTTTATAAGCCACTCCTCCTGTGACATGGTAGCCTGGCATTCCGACAGGTTCTTAACAGTATCGGCCTTGAGCGGAATGGAGTGCAGCTGCTTCAGAAACATTGCAAGCTGCTCGGCGACCATTTCCTGCATCCTGTTGCCCAATTGAAGTAAAGTGCTTCTATACAGAGGTTCACCTTTTATGTAATTGAATCTGGCAATCCCTTTCTCTATAGCCTCAGCTTTTGGCACATATATGCTGAAATCCCTGCCTATTAATTTAATAATATTGACCTCGTTTTCTATATACCCGGCACTCCAATCATACCTGGCAAATTTAAAGACATCCTTTTCATTGACTATAACAATATCTCCATGTATTCCATCGGTAAAATTGCATTCTACCTTGGAAATATCAATCTGGGGATATCTGCTTTTTATATAACTGATGTATTTGCTTT
>JAFABO010000171.1 GCA_023426005.1 Bacillota bacterium
AAAAACTTCAGGCTTTACATATGTGGTTGCTGCATGATCTAAATAAATAACTCTGTTTCCCATATCGAACACTCCCTTATAAATTTGAACTTAAAGAGGAATATATGAATCAGTCTTCAAGTATTCCCTAATAATATACCCTTACAAAATTAATAAAAACAGGATTATATGTAATAAATATAATCGTCCTTTCTTGTTTTTTCCTGGTGCTGCTGTACAAGGTCGGCTACTGTGATAGAATCAACAACCTCGTTGATTTTATCCCTCAATTTGGCCCAAACCGCAGCTGTAACACAACTATCAGCCTTATCGCAGCTGACAGGCATTTCGAGATCTATACAGTCCACCGGGCAAAGCGTCCCTTCCAGGGATCTCAAAACATCTCCCACCGAAATTTTTTCAGCAGGCTTGGCAAGCAGGTAACCTCCTTGAGCACCTCTGATGCTTTTGACAAGGCCGGACTTTTTCAAGGACGAAAAAAGCTGTTCCAGATAATTCTCGGAAAGCCCCTGTCTTTCTGCAACACTTTTTAAAGATACCTGCCCTTCCCTATCATTGACGGCAAGATCAACTATGGCCCTCAGACCATATCTTCCCTTTGTCGAAACCTTCAAGTTAATCACCTTAATTCCAATTAATTTACTAGACTTTAATTGATGTTACCATATCACAAAAAGGAATTCAAGTAGAAATATTAACATTTATATGAAATTACTCAAATTATTTTACTGTTCAAATTATTATATGCACTAGAAAAATGAGCTGTAACACCTGTTTTTTAGCATGTAGTCAATTTCATCTATGCTCTTTCCGTTTGCGCAGACAATAAAAACACCATAGCTGGATTTGCTGCTGGTGCTCATAACAGGGTTTGTATTTTCTTCAGTTATTGCCGAAAAATCAAAACGTTTCCCCTCATATACAACTGCATCTATAGGATTTCTGTAAGTATATAAGTCAACCACATTATACCCTCTTTGGGATAAGGCCTTTGACAGCTCTGTTAAATTTGACTGTACTGCAACTACCATATTTCCACCTCCGAAAACATTAAAGGGAATATTTTTCATCGTTAAGTACTAACTTCCGGAAAATATTTGTCCTACTTGAAGTTATTCCCTGATAGTATTTACAGAGGTAAAATATTTATTCTATTTTGCAGAGATATTATTCTTCAGAATTATCCTCATTTTCCTGAAAACTTTCTGCTTCGCCGGAATTCTCAGCCTCGGCTCCGGGAACATCCTCATTGATGTTTTCCCCTGTTTTTATTATCTTATTGCTTGGCAGGGGCTTGTTGGTGAAAATAAACCACACTGCAATTACTGCATATACTGCAATACTTTGCATGAGAAAAATATGAAATACCACTATGTTTAATAATAGTAATACAAAGCCCGCAAGTAGTATCCACGCCAGTACTCTTTTTTTCATCACTACTCTCTCCATTTCTCCAACCAGTCTTTTATTTTGGCTTCGTAGCCGTTTGCAGTCGGGTTGTAATAAATTGTCCCCTTCATTTCCTCAGGGAAAAATTCCTGCTTTACGATATTATTTTTATAATCATGAGCATATTTATAGCCCTGTCCATAGCCCAGCTGCTCCATACCTTTGGCTGCGGCATTCCGCAAATGCATGGGAACACTCCCTGTGTTTTTTGATTCAACATCAGTCAGTGCTTTGTTTAAGGCCATATATGCGGAATTTGATTTCGGGCTGCAAGCAACTGTGACTGCCGCATGAGCAAGTATTATCCTGGCCTCGGGCATCCCAATCATCTTGACCGCCTGTGCTGCGGTCACCGCAACCTGAAGTGCCGTCGGATTTGCCATGCCCACATCCTCTGAGGCGCATATTATTATTCTTCTTGCCAGGAATTCTACATCCTCACCCGCATACAGGGCTCTTGCAAGGTAGAATACAGCCGCATCCGGGCTGCTTCCGCGCATGGATTTAATAAAGGCGCTGATATTATCATAATGCTCTTCACCATTTTTATCAAAGCGGATTGCTTTTTTCTGAACGCATTCTTCAATGGTTTTCAAGGTTATATCTATAGCACCGTTTTCACCGAGCTCAGAGGTAAGCACAGCAAGTTCTATGGAATTAAGCGCCGTACGGGCATCTCCGGAACAAACCTCACTCAGGTAGTCAAGAGCCTCCTCACTGATATTTATACTATAGTTTCCAAGGCCTCTCTCATTATCCCCTATAGCCGTTATGAGCAGCTTTTTTATATCTTCTTTTTCAAGGGGCTTGAGCATAAATACCGTTGATCTGGATATCAGAGCTTTGTTTACTTCAAAAAAAGGATTTTCTGTAGTTGCCCCTATCAATACTATGGTTCCGTCCTCCACATAAGGCAGAAGTGCATCCTGCTGGGATTTATTGAAGCGGTGGATCTCATCTATAAACAAAACCGTTCTGCCCTTTGAATTGAGCATTGAATTTTTTGTGTCGGCAGCTATCCTTTTTATATCACCAACGCCCGAGGTCACTGCGTTAAGCTTTTCAAAGCTGGACTGGGTAGTATTTGCAATGATCCTGGCCAGTGAAGTCTTTCCAGTACCGGGAGGTCCATATAGAATAATCGACGTAATTCTATCGGCTTTGATCATCCTGTACAACATTTTATCCTTGCCTATTATATGCCCTTGACCAACAAATTCCTCAATAGTCCTCGGTGACATCCTGTATGCCAGAGGCTGTATCTTTTCTCTCATAAAACTCCTCAAAAATCTCCTATTTAAACCAAATTTACTTATTTTTTTATTATAAAGGTTTTCCAGATATCTTTAACTTCGTCAACTGCCCTATCAGTTGCCGTAAGATCAGGAACAATATCGATATAGCAATACGAATAGTCCCCGGCCTCAAAGCAATAGCAGGTCACTGCTGCAAAAAAATCCTTGTCGTCACTTTCAACCTTATATGTATATACTCTTATCTGATAACCCCTTTCACTGGCAGATGACTGAACCGGAGCTGCACCATATACCTTTTTCAGAACCTTCATTATGCCAAATTTCTCCTCATCCGTGAGGGACTTGGACAGTGATGAGTTTTCAGTCGCATAAACCATCACACTGGCATTTGTATCAGGCTCGGTAAAAGTGACCGAGCTTTCATCTCCGGCACCTGATTTGGTCCAATAACCGGGCAGTTTAACACTCCAGCTAAAGGTTTTGTTAATATATTCAAACAATTCGTCCTGCTGGGACACTCTTATACCGACATTTTTATTGGCATACTTTTCAAAATCACTTTCGAATTTTCCTTCATCCATAGAATAGAAATTCATTTGATCTATGGTCTCTTTAAACTGGCCTATAAGCTTGTCATATTCACCTTCAGGAAGCTTGACGGTTATTTCATAAACAAAACTTCCCTTGGTGAAATATAATTCATCCATAATATAAACCTTATCTCCCTGTTTTATACTGAATTTAAGGTTTCTGGCCTCAGTACCGGCAGCAGTGGCATTCTCATCGGACATGAATTTATATATCCTGGCATTGAAATATTTGTTATATTTCCCCTTTATGTTGTTTACATATTCCTCAAGACTTCCGCTGTCCCCCAGCGTATTCATGGTTATTCTCATATAGTGTCTGCTGTCCATGCCAAGGCAGGCCGTCATGGGATCATCACTTGACAATACCTTATCCCATTTTGCGGGTACATTGATTGACCATGGCAGATATTTGGCATCCAGGTTCAGAGCTATGTAGTTATAAAAACATGCCTTTCCCTGCACTACCTTGGAAATGTCCTCCACACCTTTTACTGCGCCTTTATAATTGAAGCTGAAGGAATTCATAATATTTTCATAATATTTGTCTGTTAAAAGCTTTTCAGGCGTGACTGAATTATCATAACAATTTATAGTAACATAATAAAAGTAATCTCCCTTGTCAAATACTTTTACATGCAAGGACTCATCATACTCAGAAAGCCTTGTATACTGAAAGTATGGGACAGCGGCCGCAAGATCTATTTTTGAATTTCTCACCGAACTGTTGTATAGTATATCGTTATATAGTTCGGTGAGTTTTCTGCCATTTTTATTTTCTACCGCTATCTCAAAATAAAGACTCCTGCTCTCATTTGTAATGCCGACTTTATCAGATTTAAAGCTGTTGGATATTATTCTTGATCCCGAGGGTATACTTAAACTCCAGCCGTAAAAACTGTTGCCCACCTTCGGGCTGGTAATGCCTCCGGTAAGAAAGGATAAATCACTTAACGCCCCGTCATCTTCAAGAACTATCTTTATACTGCCTTTTTTCAGGTCACTGGTGACAGTAACCGGAAAACTGCCCGATATAAACTCCAGGGGCACCATAGTTGATTTGTTTTTAACAGCAGGTGCTGCCGGCAGTTTCTTCTTTTCGGCATTGGAAATATATTCTGTTAAACCGATAGTTATCTCGGCATTCATTTCACCGTATATGACCTCAATAGCTTGACTTTTTTTGTTTACTTCAGCTCCGACGGCTGTTGTGATCCATTCCAGAGGTACCATTGCCGAATTGTTTGCCATATAAGGTTTTTCAACCTTTGATTCGTTTCCGTTAATTTTTGCAGAGGTGCTCCCCACCTTGAGCTCGAGCACCAGTTTGTCATTTCCGGCCGAATATGTATTTGTCAGGCAGACTGCTAATATTGAAAACACAACAAGCAGACTTAATAAAGTTTTTTTTATTTTCATAAACCGTCACGTCCTTATTTTCTATAATTTTATCAGGTAATCGCTCATTGCAGTTCTTTAAAACTTTTCTGACGATTATTTTTCACCGAAAACTACATTGACTGTAAGCTGTTTATTGTCCCGGATCAATTTAAAGGCCGCCTTGTCTCCCGGAAGATATTTTTTCATTTCCTCATTGTAATCAATAATTGAGTTCACCTTCACACCATTTACCGATACCAGCTTGTCGTCCACCTGAATGTCATACCGTTCAGCGGCTGAACCTTCCACAATATCCCTGACCGTCAGGCCCTCGACAGAACTGGGCAGTCCGTATTGAGAGGTTATGCTCTCTGAAAATACTATTCCCAGATAAGGTCTCTTGATTTTCCCGAATTTTTCAAAGTGACTTATGGCATACTTGACAGTATCAACCGGAATTGAAAAATTAAGTCCTTCCACTCCAAATCCAATCAGCTTTACCGAATTGATGCCTATAACCTGGCCCTTCATATTTACCAGAGGCCCTCCGCTGTTTCCTCCGTTGATTGCAGCGTCGGATTGTATAAACCTGTACTCTCCGTCGGCTGACCTGTTCATCCCGCTGACTATGCCTTTTGTGGCAGAGTTTCTTAAATTAAAAGATAAGGGTGTGCCGATGGCCACAACTTCCTGTCCCACCGAGACATTGGACATATCCCCGAAAACAGCCGGAGTCAGCCCTCCCTTGTCTATTTTGATCACTGCCAGGTCAAGACTGTCATCTATGGCCTTCAGCCTGGCTTTATATGCCTTGCTGTTGGAAAGGACAACCACAATGGTATCCATATCCTTTACAACATGAGCATTGGTAACTATGTATCCGTCGCTTCTGTATATGACACCCGTTCCAAAAATCAGGTTGTCGGTGTATTCGCTGTAATCATAACTGCTTTCCTTAAGCTTGCCTATGATTCCTACTACAGAAGGGCCTACTTTGTTTATTATATTTGAAATTCTGTTTGTATCGGTATTTATTTCAATAGACTTATCGCTCTTGTTTACGGTAACACCATCGAGATTCCCCGTCAGACTGTCGACAAGTACATACTGTTTCCCGTTGAATTCCTTTACCGCATCGTTTACCTGTTTGCCGTCAATCTTCAAGGTTACATTTCCTGCTGCATATGTACCGGTTGTCATAAATATGATAGCAGTTGCAAGACAGACCGATTTTATAATAGTTTTTTTTATCATATTCCCTCCATAGGCGGATATTTTATGTCAGGATTAAATCTTCCCAGATTTCCATTTTACCATTTTGCCGGAAGCAGTTCAATTTAATTTGCAGTCTGGAAATATTTACATCGGTCAGATTTTAAAAATATCTTCGAGAGGGATTTCCAGACCTTCGAACACATTTGACCTGACAGTCTGGTTGTTTGTAAATGTGATAAAGTCTTCTATGACCTTATTTTCGAAATTATATAAATATATGGCTTTTTTTGATGTATCGGCCAGCCAAAATTCCTTAATCCCCGTAAGTGCATATAAATTGAGTTTCCTGAGCATATCATGCTTTCTGGAGGAGGGAGAGAGAACTTCCACGACAAGTGTGGGTATACCCCAATACTTCCCTTTTTCATCTATTTTTTCAGTATCACAGATGACCAGCATATCCGGCTGAACAACATTTTTGTTGTTATCTCCCTTGATCAGGGTAACGTCAAAAGGTGAAGTCAGAGGTCTGTACTTTTTATCTTTGAACCAGATATAGAAGTAACCGCTGATTTCAGCGATGGCCCTTTGGTGGCCATAACTGGGTGAGGCCAGCAGAAAAAGCTCTCCGTCAATAAGCTCATACCTCTTGTCAGATTCCTGGGTAAGCTTCGTGAATTCCTCATAGGTAATCCTGGGACCGTCCTCATTCTCGTATATGCAGCACTCTTCCCCCACCCTGTCAGTGGTGCTGCAGGGAACCAATCTTGCTATATCCTTGCTGTTTTTAGTTATGATGATTTCTTCAGAGGCAGAAGCCAATGCCAGATATTTTCCAAAGTTATTTTGAACCTCCGTTGATGTTACTCTCATAATCAAAGCTCCTTTCAAAGAAATACCTAACATTGGAATAAAAAATATATTTGGTTTGGAGAGTATTAGCTAAAATATATTTGATTTTGGCTAATCGTGCGGATATTTGTTAGCTATAATCATTATAAGCTTTAATAAGAATCAAGTCAACAATTTAGCCAACATCAATAACCCTGGAGTCCGGCTTTTTCAATTGCCGTATAAGTAAGCCTGTCATTCGCCCTCTTACTCTCCATCAGTGATATTGAGCTTACTTTTGCCGTTAATTTATCAAATTGTATTTTATCTATACCAGCAGGTGCATTTTCGGCCGGCCTGGTCTCTCTTACCAGGGTTATATGAGGATTATAGCTTCTGCCTTCACCGGAATAGCCCTCCCTCACAAGCTCTGCTTCAAGCCTGTAGTACAATTTCTGCAGTTCATTGTTTTCCTCCAGCCCCGTCCAGATTATTTTTTTATTGCCTTTGCTGAATGCTCCCAACCTGCCAATCTGCAGTTGAAAGCCGGGCGTACCTGCCGCAGCCGCATACAAGACCCTTTTCAGCTTCTCAACCTGTCCGGGATTTTGTTCCCCTATAAACCTCAGGGTCAGATGAAAGTTTTCCTTGTGTGAAAAATTTCCCCCGCTGCAGTACTTCTTAATTTCCTGCTGGAGAGAATTCAAACATTCTTTTATTTCCTCCTCAAATTCTATTGCAAAAAATACTCTCATTTTGACCTCCTAAGCCATATTATGGCTTTTAGCCGCATTGCGGCCACAAAATGTAATGAAAAACCTATATCCCTTATCGCAATGTGCGAATAAAGGAAGTAATTGGCCTTGTGCGCTTTCAAAGTATTGCTAAAATACTTTGAATATTTCGCACGGCCATAAGTTCACAGGTTTGCTTGGAAGACGAACGCTAGTGAAGTCTTTCAAGCTAAACCTCCGGTTTATGTATAAACTTTTGATTACCTGAATATTTATGTGGTATAGTTATAATATAATTTTTTGAAGCCAAATATACAACAACATCTTATCTATTACTGAGGAGGAATTATTCAATGTTTTATCAAGTACGCTTTCAAACCGGTGAAATGAAACAAATTATAGATGAAATGAAAAAGGGCAATATACCCTGTATGGACGTAAATGATGATGATGAGATGAACTGGTTCATCAGGGAACTGGAATCCAAAGGGATTTTCAAGATAGGAGATATTCCGTATGATAAGAATGCACGTGACCGGGTCAAAGAGCCTGAATTTGAGTATAGAATCGCTTTTTATATTTCACCTGTCAAGGCTGCCGGACTTGAGGGAAAGACGCCCATGTACATCGATTTTTATTTTGAACCCATAGTTGACAAAACCTATGATCCTGTTGGAGAAATGTAATGTTGGAAAACGGCCCAATCCGCATATGAAAGTGGATTGGGCCGTTTTTTTGCGCCCGGCGGGCGCATAATTTACTTTGGGCACACAGCCGTTACAGCAATATCTCCGTCAATAGCTGCCACCGGAACAGCTGCCGCACCGTTTTTTAAGGTCAGGGGCAGTTGAGCCTTTTTCCCAATGGTCAGATATATGGTCTGCGGCAGCTTATAGCCTTTGGAGGGGGCTACGGTCACCTTGAGTTCTCCGGCTGTGACAGTTGCTGCCGCCTTTCCGTTTTTCACATTTGACTTAAAGCTATAGGGTAATTTATTGCCGGCCGCATAGGCTACCAATGTATAGATTACTTCATGTCCCTTTTTATTCGGATGCGGATCAAAGGATTTTCCCGTATCGGCATTTATCAATTGTATTCCTTTGCCGGCTTTTGCAAATGCGGAATAGACATCTGCAACCTTGTAATTTTTACCGTTCTCCGAACCCTTTATTATTTCAGCATTCATGGATCTAATGGCTTTATCCAGCGTATCAGGCATAATAAAGCCAAAGGGATTATAGATTGTCTGGACAACAATTTCCGCGTCAGGATTTAAAGTCTTGACAGTGCCGATAATTGCCGCAAAATCCCCCGCAATATGCAGCTTTTCGTTTCCGGTAAAAACTTCGGCCCCCTTTAAAATATTATTTTTGAGCTTATTCAATCCTTCACTGTCGAACAATAGCCCCAGAATTGCAGTCTGGATATCCAGAGCATCGGCATTAAGGATATTTTTGCCGCTGCCCACCTTATCGCTGACTGCATTTATAAAAGGGATGAAAACATTATTCCCTCCCACTGAAAGCGTAATAAGGCTGGCTTTTTTTATTTGCTCCACCTCTTCTTTTTGCTCCTTTGTAACAGGCTTGCTTATGGAATTCAGCAGAGCCGTGCTGTCAATGCCTTCAACTCCGAAATTGACGGTTTCAATGTCAAGCTGTTTTCCCAGTCTGATGACAAAGTTATCTGGACTGGTTCTATTTTTAATATCATCATTTGAAAAGCTTTCAAGACCGTAGCCCGATGTTATGGAATCCCCCACTGCAATGTATAAGGTTTTATCCGGGCCGGCTGCCGCAGCTGAAACCTCAGGCTGCCACCAACCCAAACCCGCAATAAGTAAACATAACATTATCACAATCGATTTTTTAATCCGCTTCATTTTGATCTCCCCATTGCCGCTGATGGTCTGCAGCATCTAATTTCAAATATTGCCGGCCAATATACACTTTAGATATTACAAATCTCTATCAGGTAATTCCTGTTTATCTAGATTATACCCTTTAAGCCTGTAAAATTCAAATAAATAGCCCTGCAATTGGATTTGTTTTTTCCAACAACAGGGCTTTACCTCTGTCAGCTGCTGCTTACATTATCCTGGCTTATGGATTTAACCTTGTTTACGTATATATCCGTGAGTTCAGTTGCGTATTCCTCCGAATACCCCTCACTTATGACCTTGCAGACAGGTTTTTCAGCATCCGGAAGGACCAGCACCCATCCCTTGTCCCCAAATATCTTTACACCCTCGGTAGTTTCAATCCCGGCGCCGTCATTTTCTTCAATGATGGCTCTTATTACCTTTCCTTTTGCCGACCAGGGACATTTGACCTCCTTCTTTAAAATGTGAAAATCAGGTATCATATCCACCATTTCATCCAGACTCAGAT
>JAFABO010000188.1 GCA_023426005.1 Bacillota bacterium
AATAAAGGTTTGAGCAATGTATGAGCTTTGATAGTTGTTCCGATACCATTGCAACAAAAGTGGGGTGGGAATACCCGATGGAATTGACGGCTATTCCTGAGAAAAAATCCGTATATTTTTCACCGTCTGTGCTCCAGAGGCTTATACCCTGACCTCTTTCAAAAGCAACAGGAGTTCTTTTTCCAAATGTATTCATAAAATATTGACTATCGTATTCCTGTATATCCTTGACCAACATATTAACCTCCCAAGCCAGTTATGGCTTTGACATTTTATGGCTTTGAGCCGCAGCGCGGCCACAAAAAAATAATAAAATTTGTTTACTCCTCCATCCGCTGTAAGGTGAATAAAGGAAATAAAAAAACAATGTATAATTAATAATTATACATTGTAATGCATAAAGATGCAATATTATAATTATATTTATTTTATTTTTAAAGATACTTATTTCTCAAGCTGCCGTATGAATCCTCAAGGGACAGAAGATATGAATACAGGCGGTTGCTGTTTTCTTCTTCCATGAAATTAAACATCATGCTGTATTTATACAGGGAACCCTCTCTGGACATTCTCAGAATTTCGCCCTTTGCATATACCGATGAACTGTCCTCAAGCAGTATATTTATTTCACAGCAGGTATTCACAGGGAACTCCCTGTCCATCAGAAAGGCCACTCCCCCGAGAGAAAGATTTGATATATTGCAGTAATAACTGTCGCTGCCGTTGGAAAGGGCAGCGGGCAGACAGACATCCAGGCGGGGGAATAACCGGTGGTTTAAGTTTTCGGTAACATGATTGATTTTGACATTTATGTATGGAGAAGCAGACAGCTCTATTTTAGAAATTACACCTTTTATATTATATTCGAAATATTCATTTTTATATTTTATTTCTACATTTGTGTTGGTAAAAAGGCAGGCCTTCATCAAGTCGTTTGTAAGAGGTATGCTTATAGTATCTCCGCTGCATTGGGATACAATATTCAAAGACCAGGCTGTCTGATTGAATATTCGGAAACTTATCAGGGCTCCGGGAATAATTAATTTTGAAATACATGCATTGTTCAAAGATTTTTGCCTCCTAGAACTATATAACCGTATTTTGCCATATTTACTACAATAAAAATGATATAACATTTCTTAGTACATTATATCTTAAGAAATGCCATATCACAATAACATAGCCAAAAATGGTACATTCTTCCCATGATTATACAGGACAGTATTTTTATTATCCCAAATGCTTATATCTCCCGCAGACTCCATATGAATCTAATAGAGAGCTTCGTTTTCATGATACAGTCTTTTATCCTTCATTATCATGGTTCCGATGCCCTTGTATGTGAAAATTTCAAGCAATATGCAGTGGGGGATTCTTCCGTCAATAATATGGGTTCTTCCCACACCCTTTTCCAGGGCGTCGACACAGCCAAGAACTTTTGGAATCATTCCGCCGGCAATGACTTTTTTATCTATGAGATCATGCACTTCGTCAATTGTAAGAGCCGGAATAATACTCTCGCTTTCCCTTGAAGGCTTTACTCCCTCGACATCTGTCAAAAGCATAAGCTTCTCGGCTTTCAGGGCTGCGGCTATTTCGCCTGCAACGGTATCGGCATTTATATTGTAGCTTTCTCCGTTAGGCCCCACACCGATTGGTGCAACGACAGGTATATACTCATCTTTTGATATGAGTTCGAGAACCTTTGAGTTGATCTTTGTTATGGAACCCACATAACCGATATCCTTTAATTCTCCGTCAATTTCAGTTTTGTACTGTTCACATTCAATAAGTTTGCCGTCGATGCCGCAGAGGCCTATGGCCTTAGCTCCTTTACCATTGAGCAATGAGACTATTTCCTTATTGGTTTTGCCCACAAGTACCATCTGTGCGACCTCGATGGTTTGGGAGTCCGTGACTCTGAGACCATTGACAAATTCACTTTTGACATCAAATTTCTGAAGAGCTTTATTGATATCCGGGCCACCGCCATGAACCAATACCGGATTCATGCCTATATATTTTAACAGTGTGATATCATCTATTACGGAGTTTTTTAGATCGTCGTTTATCATGGCGTTGCCGCCGTATTTTATTACTACGGTTTTTCCGTATAACTTTTGTATATAGGGTAATGCTTCAATCAGTATTTCAGCCTTTTTAATCAGATTATCATAATTCATAATAAAACCCCCTGACAAATTGAATTTATAGAAAGAGACTTGCGGATTTACATAAGACCGGTATCCTCTTTTAAACCCAGCATAATGTTCATGTTTTGAATTGCTGCTCCCGAGGAGCCTTTTCCGAGGTTATCCAATACCGATACCAGCATGATCTGCTCAGAATTGCCCGTAACGTATATTTCAATATAATTTGTATTGTTAACTCCGGTTGCCCCGATGAAATTATTGATGTATTCTTTTTCAGCTCCTAAAGGCATTACTTTTATAAATTTCTCCCGGCTATAGCAGTTTGTCAGAAACCCGTGGATATCTTCTTTGGATAATGGTTTTGGAAGTAACCTGGGATAGACAGGTACGCAAACAGACATACCTTTATAGTAAGGACAAACTATTGGAGAAAACAAAGGAGCATATTTAAGACCGCTGATAACAGTCATTTCCGGTATATGCTTGTGAGTCAGGCCAAGTGCATATAACTGCGGACTTTCAAAGGGATTTCCGCCAGGGGCTTCGAATTGGGCAATTAATTTCTTTCCGCCGCCGCTGTAGCCTGAAATTGCATGTGTAGTCACCGGATAGTCTTTTTGTACCAGCCCCTCCGAAACCAATGGATACATAAGGCTGATAAAGCCGGTGGCATAACAGCCGGGTACCGATACTCTTGCCGAACTCTGGATTTTGGAACGGTGGTGCTCACTGAGTTCAGGAAGTCCGTATGCCCAATTGCTGTCTGTTCTGTGGGCGGTGCTGGCGTCGATTACTCTGGTCGCAGGATTGTCGATCAGTGATACGGCTTCGGCTGCGGCCGTATCCGGCAGGCAAAGAAAAACTATATCCGCCTGGTTGAGACAGTTTTTTCTTTCATTAATATCTTTTCTTTTTTCAGCATCTATTTTGAGTATGTAAAGATCATTTCTTGCGGCTAATCTTTCGTTAATCTGAAGTCCGGTTGTACCTTCACTTCCGTCTACAAAAACTTTAAATTTCATAGTTATCCTCCAATCCATGCAGAGACCTCATCGCTGTGATTTAATAATTATACAACGCAATGCATAAAAATTCAATAATTTATAGTTTGATCATACTGAATGAGTACAATATGATAATTTGGGTAATTGATAGTCATAAAAAATTATGAAATGTGCATAAAAATATGTTAAAATGCATAATAAATGCCGCATGTACCCGTAAAAAACGGCATTATACAAAAGTACTAAAAGCAAAAATTTAAATTTGTTAAAAAGCAATATGGTTTGTACCAGGCTTGCAGTGTATCATATTAGTATGGAATTAATAAATACAAATTTGCGTGTAAACAAATAGCGAGTTTTGGGGAGGTAATAAAAAATGGCTAATTTAAAGCTAAAGAATATTTACAAGAGATATGCAGGTGGAGTAACCGCAGTTAACGATTTCAACCTCGATATCGAGCACAATGAATTCCTCGTTCTGGTTGGACCTTCAGGTTGTGGTAAAACCACTACACTTAGGATGATCGCCGGTCTGGAAGAAATTTCAGAAGGTGAGTTGTACATCGGAGATAAATTGGTTAATGATGTTGCTCCTAAGGATAGAGATATAGCAATGGTTTTCCAGAACTACGCATTGTATCCTCATATGACAGTTTTTGATAACATGGCTTTTGGTTTGAAACTCAGAAAGACTCCAAAGGATGAGATCAAAAAGCGTGTTAATGAAGCAGCAAAAATACTTGATATAGAACATTTGCTTGATAGAAAGCCAAAGGCTTTGTCAGGTGGTCAGAGACAGAGGGTTGCGTTAGGCCGTGCTATAGTCCGTGAACCTAAAGTATTCTTGATGGATGAACCTCTTTCAAACCTTGATGCCAAGCTCAGAGTACAGATGAGAACTGAGATAGGAAGACTTCACAACAGACTTAACACAACATTTATATATGTAACGCATGACCAGACAGAAGCTATGACAATGGGTACAAGAATCGTTGTTATGAAGGACGGTTACATCCAACAGGTTGATTCACCGACTTCACTCTACGACAGACCTTGCAACCAGTTTGTTGCCACATTTATCGGCAGCCCGCAAATGAACCTTATAAACGCTGTTCTTACTCAGCGCGGTAATGATTTATACCTCGTATTCGGTAAGAGCGACATTAAAATTCCTGAAGGAAAAGCTAAGAAGCTGGAAGGTACTGATTACATCGGCAAGGAAGTTATCGTCGGTATCAGACCTGAAAATATCCATGATGAAGCTATGTATCTGGAATCAATGCCAGACAGTATCGTGGAAGCTCATGTTGACCTGGTTGAAATGCTCGGTGCTGAAACCTTCCTTTACATGATAATTGAAGGAGCTACCGCGACTACCACAGCAAGAGTTAATGCCAGATCAAAGACCAAAACCGGTGATGTTATCAAGGTTGCATTCGATGCAAACAAGATTCACATGTTCGACAAAGAAACCGAGCGTACAATTATTAACTAATAACAATAAAACAAAAAAAGGAAAGCTTAGGCTTTCCTTTTTTTATCTTCTGACTTAGAATAGAATGATAATCAGCAGGTTTACAAAAGATAATTATTAAAGGAGTTTAAAATGAAGCTTACGTATAAAAGTACTCTTCATGCATGTTATTTGGGATATATTACACAGGCTATTGTCAATAATCTGGCTCCGCTGCTTTTTATAATTTTTCAGAACAGCTTCCAAATTTCTTTCGAAATGATAGGAAGATTGATATTGCTGAATTTTGGAACACAGCTGGTTGTAGATGCCCTGGCTGTTAAATATGTGGACAGGATCGGTTACAGGATATCAATTGTTTCAGCACATGTATTCAGTGCTGCCGGACTTATAGCATTGGGAATATTGCCCCGCCTATTCTCCTCAGCGTACACGGGGCTGATGGTTTCCGTTATTATATATGCCATTGGCGGAGGACTTATTGAAGTACTGGTGAGCCCTATTGTGGATTCTTTGCCCGGAGATGCCAAAGCCTCTGCCATGAGCCTGCTGCATTCGTTCTATTCCTGGGGGCAGGTCGGGGTTGTGGCGGTAACCACTCTGCTGCTGAGAATTATGGGAGATGGTTCCTGGTATATGCTCCCTATTGTCTGGGCAATTATACCATTATATAATATGATAAGATTTATAAAAGTTCCTTTGGTGGAAGCAATGCCCGAACATGAAAAAATACCTGTGCGCAAATTGCTCAACTCACGTTTGTTTATTACTGCAATGCTGCTCATGCTGTGTGCCGGAGCTTCCGAACAGGCTATGTCCCAATGGTCATCGCTCTTTGCCGAAAAGGGCCTTCAGGTTCCAAAGGTGATGGGGGATTTGCTGGGCCCCTGCTTGTTTGCCGTACTGATGGGAACAGGCAGGACCATATATGGAATATGGGGACACAGGATTCACCTGGAAAGGGCGCTTGCAGCCAGTGCCGCATTTTGTGTAGCCTGCTATCTGGTTACAGTGTTTGTGCAGGTACCTGTAATATCACTTTTGAGCTGCGCAGCCTGCGGTTTTGCTGTCAGCCTTATGTGGCCGGGGGTTTTCAGTCTGACGGCCGGACGTTATCCAAAGGGTGGGACGGCTATGTTTGGAATACTTGCAATATTTGGTGATTTGGGGTGTGCATTCGGGCCGTGGCTTGCAGGATGGATATCGGATTTTTCACAAAAATCCGAAAAGCTGCTCAGGCTGGCGGCAGAGTACAGCCTGCAGCCCGAACAGCTGGGCTTGAAATCGGGCATGCTGGCTGCGGCTGTTTTTCCGGTTATAATGCTATTGGGCCTGGCAGTGTTCAGGGTAAAGGACTATTCAAAATAAATTTACAATATGCATTGTAGTAAAAAAAAGTGTTATAGTGTATAATTTTAATATATTGTGAACTGATTGGAAGAAAATTCACATATTTCGAAAGCAGGAGGTAAGTAT
>JAFABO010000232.1 GCA_023426005.1 Bacillota bacterium
CGCAGACTCTTGACAATACCTTTGGTGAATACATCAGCAAGCTTGGCTACAGACAGCTTAGAATAGCCGAAACAGAGAAGTATGCCCACGTTACCTTCTTCTTCAACGGAGGAGTTGAAACCCAGTACGAAGGTGAGGACAGGGCACTCATACCTTCACCAAGGGTTGCAACCTACGATTTAAAGCCTGAGATGAGCGCTTATGAAGTTGCCGGTGAATGTGTCTCGAGAATAAATTCCAGGCAGTATGACGTTATCATATTAAACTTTGCAAATTGTGATATGGTTGGGCATACCGGCGATTTCAATGCTGCAAAAGCCGCTGTTGAAGCAGTTGATGCATGTGTGGGCAAGGTTGTTGATGCGGTAGCAGCCCAGAATGGAATAGTACTTATCACAGCTGACCATGGAAATGCGGAACAGATGATCGACTATGAAAACGGTGGAGCTTTCACTGCTCATACCACCAACGTGGTGCCTCTCATAGGCATCGGTCTGGGGAATGTAAAGCTTAAGGAAGGAAAACTTGCCGACCTTACACCCACAATCCTGGATTTGATGGGAGAGGCAAAACCCGCAGAAATGACAGGACAATCACTTCTTGTAAAATAAAAAACATGGAACAGGCCCTGCTTCTTATTGGTGAAGCAGGGCCTGTTCCATGTTTTTATTTATTCTATAGCGGTAACTCTTTATGGGAACTGCTGCTCCTGACCGCAAGCCGGGAGAACACAACTCCAAGCAGTGTTGTTAGTGCCCAGATTCCAACTATGGGATTCCATCCAAAACTTGAAATGAGAGAGGAAAATAAAAGGCTTGCAAGTGAAGCTGATACATAGGAGGAAAAATCAAGGAAGCCCGTGATTCCTGAAATTTTTCCGGTATGGGTAAAATTGAGCACATAAAAACTGAATATCATGTTGCAGCCGCCCGTCATTGCCGCACTGGCTGCAAAGAGTGCTGCTATGTTAAGTGCCATTCCTCTGCCGTTCAGCAGATACATAACGGCAAACATCAATGTGGAAAAAACAAATAGCACCGACAGTGTTCTTTTTTCATCATTCTTGAAGAATCTGCAAAGATACAGTGATAAAAGGGTGCCTCCCAGATTTACAAAGGGAAGTATTGATGAGATTGCTGCTGCGGAGCCTGAGGATACGTGAAATCTTTCAGATATAAAGGTTGGTATCCAAAAGGCAACGGCATTCCGGACAACACCATTCAGCATTGTAACCACCGTCATGGCAATAAAGCCGTTTTGAAGGAGCTGCTTCACAGTATCTTCCGATTTATTAGCTTTGCCGGTAAGGACCGGATTTTTTACAATCCCCTTACGTTCCATATACCAGTTGGCTATAAGCCAAAGTATTGATATGATCAGTATCAGAATTCCCGTTAAAAAAAATCCTGATTTCCAGTTGCCGCTTCGGCTGCTTAATATGGCTAGAAAATATGTAACACCGGTACCCGCTATTGAGGCAACTGTCAGGAGGGTCAGGATGATCCTGCCTACTTCAGCTGAAGTATTCTCTCCTACCAGTTTGGAAAGAGGGCCCCACAGCATTGAGCAGAGAAATCCGCAAACACCCCAGATAAGCAGGCCCAGGATTTGCGAATTAAACAGCGGGAATAAAATTGTAAGTATTCCGGTTATGGAAAGTCCGGTAAATACCATATATTTTGCACTTATTTTGTTTCCCGCAAGACCGTTTACCAGCTGCCCCAGACCATAAGTAATCAAAAATGCACTGCCCATTGCGGCCAATGCATCCCGGTCATATACTTTTTTCTCGATCATTTGCGGCAGCATGGTACTTAGGATGTTCCGCCCCATATAGCAGGCTGCGTATGCAAGAAAACACGAAATACCGAGTACGGCGGATTTCTTTAATGCTGCTTTTACATTCGGCATTGATTCTCACTCCAGATTATTCAATATTTTTTTTTTACAATATGAAGCTGTACATTATTTGAAGCAATTGTTGACTTGATCTCGTCATGTATCTCATTTTCATCATCTGTAATTATATGATTGACTTCTGTGAAGTCCAGAAACTTGTAGAAGGATTCCTTGTCAAATTTGCTGCTGTCTGCCACAATAAAGGTTTCACTTGATTTTCTGCTGATGGCTGATGAAAATTCTCCTTCACTTTCATCCCACATCATCAATCCGTTACGGGAAACCGAAGTTGCTCCGATAAACGCCTTATCGGCAGAATACCGGTTCAGGGCTGAGAAAGCAAGTTCACCTCTTGTTTTCAGGCTCTCACTGTCTATGGTCCCGCCGATAAATATGATTTTTCCGGTAAAATCATTGTTTTGATGCTTTTTTGCTAAAATATCTGCAATATTAAAGGAATTTATAATCAAGGTGAGATTTTTCAGATTATAAATTGAACGTGCTATTTCTTCTGTTGTTACGCCGCAGTCCAGGAAGACAATTTCTCCATCCTTGATAAGGCTGGCTGCGTAGAGACCGATCCTTTTCTTTTCCTCGCAGTTTTGTTTGGCACGGATATTATAGTTTTCTTCACGGATAGGATGCTTTAGTGCAATTGCGCCGCCGTGCACCTTTATAAGCTTTTTCTCATCACTCAGTTCATTTAAATCACGCCGGATAGTTTCTGTGGATACATTAAATTCCTGGGACAAATCTGTAATGCGGACATTGCCATCCCGTGACAGAATATCTAAAATCATTGACTTGCGTTCATCTGCAAACATGCTGCTCTCCTTTGCTAAAATTATATTAGCAATACCTTACCACACATAACAACATAAATCAATATAAATATTTTGATTTATGTTGTTATGTGTGGAATCGTTCTTTTTTACATGTTATATTAATGATGTGCAGTGTGGCGGCAGGAACCGCAGCAGAAGAGAGTTACAGGCCGGCGGACCAATACGGATGGTGAACCCGGAGGTTTTCGGAAAAAATTTTCGGATATTAAAAAAAACTGGGAACCCAGTTTTTTTAATATCCGGAGATTAGGTGTTAATATTACAATAGCTTGTTGGCAATTGATTGGGTGGTCTTTTTCTTGTTCCTGTCACAAATAATATAATTTTTCTTGAAAAATTCTGTGTATAAAATGTCAAGTAAATACATCTGAGCTACTTTTGCCGAAAGGGAGCCTCCCTGAAAAGGTCCTTCATTGGCGCCGCACAGGAGAACAATGTCGGCATAAGCGGTCAGGGGAGATTCTGAGAACCTTGTAATACATATGGTCTTTGCACGGTTTTGCTTTGCCCGTTTCATTATATCAATAATGTCTTTGGTAGAACCTGAATAGGAAAATGCGATTACGAGGTCCTGCTCTCCCAAAAGTGAGGAAGACATGGTCTGCATATGTATATCCTGTGTTGACACAACGTTGGGCAATATACGCGCAAATTTGTAACATGCCTCAAGTGCTGTCACCAGGGAAGAGCCTGCACCGAAAAAGTATATAAGCTTGGCTTCCGACAGCATATCAATGGCCCTGTGTATATCATCTATATTAATCATATCAAGGGTTTGGTTCAAAGCGGCAATATCTGTGTTCAACAGCTTGCGGCACACCTCTTCGGTTGTATCGGTAATATTGATTTCGTCTGATAAAGTTATTGCACTGGTAGTTTTATTGTTGCTTAAGGATTGAGCAAGCATCATTTTAAAATCCTGGTATCCGCTGATCTTTAAGGTCTTACAAAAGCGAAAAACTGTTGTATCACCCACACCGCAGCGTTCGGCCAGGTCGGTTATTGACATATACATAACATCCTGCGGCGACTGTAAAATGAAATCAGCAACCTTACGCTCGGCTTTAGTCAATATTTTTTCGCTGCTCAAAATCTTTAAAAGAACATCATTGTCCATATTTAATTGCCCTTCTTTCATAATGACTGTCTATATATTACATTAAATAAAAATATTTTTCAACTTTTTTTCTTAAATAAAGATATTTTATCTATTTTTATTGCAATAAAAAAATAATTTTTTTAAAAATAGGAAAAAATTTTCATAAATGTATGCACTATTTATTTAAATATACTAAAATAACTGTTAAATTTTAGCTATAACTTACAATTGATTATTATTATTTTGAAAAAATATTGAAAAAAATTTTTTTTATGATATACTCATGATTGTAAAGAAAATTATCCATACTTTACTACTCACTGCAAATATATCCGGTAGTTTTCTTACATTAAATTTAATGGAGGGATTGATAAGATGAAATGGTTTAGTCTCAAACGGTTATTGTCAAGTGCTTTAGTAATTGCAATGTTATCGGTACTCAGTGCAGGGTGCGGGAACCCGGACACCGGAGCCGGAAACAGCTCGGCCGGCGGAAATTCAACTGCTGCAGCCAGTGAGTCAAAGGCTGTATCGGCCGATAAGACAAAGGTCCTTTTCTGGTACTTATGGAGCGGGGATGGAGTGGAAAGAATTAATAAACTTGTCGAGACATATAATTCACAAAGTGACAAGTATGAAGTTGAAGCTCTTTCGGTTCCTGATTTCCAGAAGATAATGGCAGCTATTTCGGCAGGAAATGGTCCTGATGTAACAGACGAATTCGGCAGTGATATAGGTAAACTTGCAAGCGCGGGAATAATGGAGCCATTGGATGACTACATAACAAAAACAAATTATGACATAAATGATTTTATTCCTGCTTCAATTGAAAGCATGAAAATGGATGGCAAAATATATGCTCTTCCTTGTAATGTCAACTTTACGGCATTATTTTACAACAAGACCCTCTTGAAAAATGCTGGCTACAATGAACCTCCGAAGACCCTGGAAGAAATGTATGAAATGGCAGTGAAAACAACCACGTTGAACAAGGATGGTTCAATAGATGTTTGCGGATTCCCTGATTTCCCAAATGCTTATTATAGTGATTCCTTTACTGCCGCAGCTGGAGGAGGCTGGTATACAGAAGACGGCAAACCCACTCCGGCAGATAATGAGGGCAATAGAACAGCACTGAAGCTTAACAGGGATTACAGAGAAAAATATGGTGTGGAAAATGTAGTTAAGTTCTCTGCCGGCGGAAAGTATCTCGACCCTACCGATCCTTTCCTGATGGGCAAACAGACCTTCCGTCTGGACGGAGCCTGGATGGGCAAGGATATAAAGGAAACCTTCAAGTCCGACGTGGATTATGGTGTAACCTTCGTTCCCTATCCAAAGGATCATCCTGAACTTGCGGGCAGAGCAAATGCAACTTCATCAATGCTTTTTGTCACATCAAATTCAAAGAATAAAGACGGTGCATTTGACTTCCTTTCCTATTTTGTAGGAAAAGAAGGCCAGGTCAAGTTTACAATCGATGCGGGCGATTTCCCGTCCAGACTGTCCATGCTCACTAACGAACAATTCTTGAAAGGCTATGATACAAGCTTCTTTACCGAGCTTGCAAAGAGTCCCAATCTGGTTTCCATACCATGCGGACCAAAGAATGGTGAGTATAATACGCTTGTTAGCGAACAAATAGAATTATGCCTGAATCTGAAACAGGACATAGATACTACGCTGAACAATATCTACACAAAAGGTTCTGAGATATTGAAATAGATAACTTGATGCAAGCAGGATATATTGCCGCCGGCACTGTATCCTGCTTGAAAATAAAATATAGTATCCTTACACTGGAGGCAGTAATATGTATGAGCCTGATTTAGCAAAATCGACAAGTCTTAAAAAACATAAAGCTTCAAACCTTGACAGAAGCAGGACAAAATCGGGTATTTTGTTTGCTCTTCCCTGGATGATCGGGTTTCTTGTTTTTAGCTTGTATCCAATATGTATTTCACTTTATTATAGCATGACTGATTTCAATATATTTCAATCTCCAAAATGGGTTGGATTGAGCAATTTTTCCGATTTGTTCTCAGATGAAAAGTTTTATAAAAGCCTGTGGAATACCTTTTACATGGTAATAATCGGAACACCTGTCAGTCTGATAGCGGCACTGCTGTTGGCTGTCCTTCTCAACCAGAGGATAAGGGCCCTGTCCGTTTTCAGAACCGTTTTTTATTTGCCCAGCATTGTACCGACAATTGCTGCTTCTCTTTTATGGCTTTGGATTTTAAATCCAAAAGTAGGTGTGCTGAACAGCATTCTTGGGCTTTTCGGTGTACCAGGGCCCAACTGGCTGATGGATCCCAACTGGACCAAACCTGCACTGATATTGATCGGCGTCTGGGGTGTGGGAAATATGATGATCATATTCCTGGCAGCACTGCAGGACGTACCCCGGTCACTTTATGAGGCGGCCGATATGGATGGCGCCAACACTTTGCAGCAGTTTTTCAAAATCACATTGCCAAGTGTTTCTCCGGTAATTTTCTTCCAATTAATAATGAATATCATTTATTACTTCCAATATTTTACCCAGGCATATCTGCTGATAAACGGTTCATCAGCAAGCAGCGGACTGAACAATACTGCCACCGGCGGGGCCGAAAACTCAATGCTGTTCTACTCGCTGTATTTATTCCACAATGCATTCTCTTTCTTCAAAATGGGTAAGGCGTCTGCAATGGCATGGATACTGTTCATTATTGTTCTTGCGGTAACGGCTTTGATATTTAAGACACAGGATAGGTGGGTTTCTTATGGAGATGAATAATGTATCAATACATAGTAATTTAAAAACTAAAAAAGTTATGGCAAAGATAATAATTTATGTTTTATTGATTGTTTTATCCTGCATTTTTCTATTGCCTTTTGCCTGGATGCTCCTGACCTCCTTTAAAAGCTTTCAGGAGATATACCAGTATCCGCCTACGATATTACCTTCGGAAGCAGTGTTTGACAATTATTATCTTGCAGTGACCAAGATGCCCTTTTTAAGGTATTTGTCCAACACGGTCGTAATAACAGTGCTGAGTGTGGTTGGTACGGTCATATCATCGTCCATGGTTGCATATTCCATGTCTAAAATCAAATGGAAGGGAAGCAGATATCTTTTCCCCCTGATTATAGGAACGATGATGATCCCGACACAGGTTACAATGATTCCCTTGTACCTTGTTTTTTCCAAGCTCAATATGGTAGGCACAATTGTTCCGCTGGTATTACCCAAGTTCCTGGGTGATGCTTATTATATATTTTTACTTCGCCAGTTCTTTAAGACTATTCCCGACTCATTGGTTGAGTCTGCTACAATTGACGGGGCAAAAGACTTTACAATTTTTACAAAGATAATACTGCCCCTGTGTAAACCGGCAATGACCAGCGTGGCTATTTTTACCTTCCTGTATACCTGGTCTGATTTCATGGGCCCGTTGCTTTATTTGAACAAGGATGAGCAATATACGCTGTCTCTGGGTTTGCAGGCTTTCATGCAGTCCCACTTTGTTGAATGGGGGCCTATGATGGCTGCTTCGGCCATATTTACTGTTCCTATAATTATCATATTCTTTTTTGCACAGTCATACTTTATTGAGGGTATCACCGTAACAGGCATAAAAGGTTAGATATGGGCTAATTGTTATAGAGCGGCAGTTTGTTGGTTTTACAAAATAAAAGTAAGCAGGGGATTTATGATGAGAAAAAGAGAGATTTTAGAACGGCTGAAGAACGGCTTAATTGTATCGTGCCAGGCTTTAAGCACAGAACCCTTATATAGTCCGTTTATCATGTCAAGAATGGCGCTGGCGGCATATCAGGGAGGAGCGATGGGCATAAGAGCCAATTCTCCCGAGGATATAAAAGAAATTAAAAAAACGGTTGACCTGCCTGTGATAGGACTGTATAAGGTTGAGTATGAGGACAGTGATGTGTATATAACTCCTACCATGAAGGAAGTCGATGAGCTTATGGAAGTGGGGCCTGAAATTATTGCGTTAGATGCCACCAATAGGATCAGGCCTGGCAATCAGACGCTGCAGGAGCTGTTTTATAAAATAAAGGAAAAATACCCCCATCAGCTTTTTATGGCCGACACTTCATGCTATGAAGAAGGTCTCAAAGCAAAAGCGCTGGGTTTTGATATTGTGGGCACAACCATGTCAGGCTACACCGAATATACAAAGGAAGCGGAAATGCCCAACTATGAGCTTATAAAACAGTATGTTGAGACCCTGGATATTCCTGTTATTGCCGAGGGCGGCATATGGACACCTGAACAGTTAAAGGCCGCATTTGATCTGGGAGTGTGGTCGGCAGTGGTAGGAACTGCCATAACACGTCCCAGGGACATAACCGAGCGGTTTGTCAATATGATACATAACAAGCAGTAAAGCTGATATAAATTATCCCATTTCATATATTGTATTTCGGTATTTCTCTATAAAGTTGTTCAATTGGGGATTATCATATTGATATATGGTATGAAAGCTTAAAGTAAAATAAATGAAAGTAAATTTAAATGAATGGGAGGAGAATTTTTTTGGTAAAGGTTATGTATGTTCCATTGGATGAAAGGGCTTGCAATTACTATTTTCCTCAAAGACTTGCTGAAATGACGGACAATATTGAATTGCTGGTTCCGCCCTATGAAAAGATGGGTATGCTGAAGGTTCCCGCTGATTATGAATATATATGGAATTGGATATTCGAGAATGCTCCCCGTTGTGAGTACGCCATCCTTTCGGTGGATACTCTGGTCTATGGGAATATAGTCAATTCAAGAACTCATCACAGGTCCTGCTCCGATTGCGGGAAAACTCTGGAGCGTTTCAGAGAACTCAAAAGGAAAAATCCGCATTTAAAGATCCATGCGTTCAATCTGGTGGCAAGAGTTGCCGGATACGATAATGCACATGAAGATCCCGATTATTGGGGTACCTGCGGCAGGGATATATGGCGTTACACATGCCTGATGGACAGGATAGACCGGCAAAAGGCCGACGAGGCGGAATTATCGGAGTTTGAGACGTTAAAGAATAAGATACCCCGGGAGTACCTGGCTGATTTCCTTGAAAGAAGAACTGTGGACCAATTTACAAACTTATATTGTGTGGAACTGGTAAAGGACAATATTTTTGATGTACTGACCATTCCCAAGGATGACACTGCAGAATACGGCTATGCTGCCATAGATCAGAAGGCTGTCGCACAGAAAGTGGCTGACAGCAGGCTGATGGACAGGGTCCTGGTTTATCCGGGGGCCGATGAGGTTGGGTGTGTCCTGTTTACAAGGGTATTCAATCTTGTCAATAACTATACTCCCAGGGTATATGTGCGCTACTCGTCGGTTCTTGGCCCGCAGATCATACCCAGTTATGAGGACAGACCGCTTCATGAGAGCATAAAAGCCCAGATCACATCTCTGGGCGGGATACTTGAGGATAGCCCCAATTGTTCCGACTGCATGCTGGCGGTGAATTCTCCCGGGAAATATATGATTGAGTCTTCCCAGCAGTTTACAAAGGATCTGACTTTCTCAAGCCATATCAACATTCATGAATTATTAAGATTTATTGCATATTACAGGGAGGTTTATGAAAAGCCGGTGGGTATTGCCGAAGTATCGGTTGCAAACGGCTGCGAAAATGAATTTATGGATTACGCTTTAATATCCGGCGTACTTGACAGGGTTCAGGCAGTGGGCGGGTGGAATACGGCTCAAAATACCATTGGAGTGGTTCTGGCCAAAATTGTTATAGCCGGCTATTACGGGTGTTTCAGCAATGACTTTGCGAACTACAGGCGGCTGGAGGAAATTAAAGTCAGGGATATTATCTGTGACTGGCTCTATCAATCCAATGTTCTGTTTAAATTCATACTTTCAACAGGCGGAAGAATAGATCCATACCATTTAGGCATCCATTACACCGAAACCAAAGATTATTTTGAGGCCGGCCTGAAGGAGATGATAAATGAAAAATTCCAGGGTGTATATAAGAGAGCGGATATAGTATTGAAGGATTTGCGCTTCAACTGGGACGGCGTATTCTATATGGATTTTCAGGTTGAACTAAGGGGGCTGGAACCTCAATAAGTACCTGAGAAGGCATCACTGATGAGGAGTGAAAACATGTATTCCAAGGCGGATATTATCAACGACATAAAGAAACTCGGAATCGCCCCGGCAGATACCGTAATAGTCCATACATCGCTGAAAAGCATTGGGCCTCTGGAAAATGGCGCAGATACCGTTCTGGATGCTTTTTGCGAATACCTGGGCAATGGGCTGCTGGTATTGCCGGGACATACATGGGCTGGTATAAACGGGGAAAATCCTGAATTTGATGTGCTGAATACTCCTGTATGTATCGGGGTAATGCCTGAGATATTCAGGAAAAGAAAAGGAGTGTACCGTTCACTTCATCCTACGCATTCTCTTTTGGCCTGCGGAAATGACGCCAAAGAATTTGTCGGAGGCCAGGAACGGTTTGATACACCCTGTGCACCGGATTCCTGCTATGGGGAGCTGGAAAAAAGAGACGGATGGGTTGTCTTGCTGGGTGTGAATTTCATGCGCTGTACTCTGATCCACTGTATTGAAGAAATTGCCGGGGTTCCGGGCAGGCTCACCCAGGCCCGGGAGCTGCTCAAAGTCAGGGATGAATCCGGCCGGCTTCATATGGTTCCATCGAGAAGGCATCAAAATGCAAATTCCGACTATTATCAGAAAATTGAACCGGTGCTGGATCACAAAAAGGTACTGAAAAGAGGAAAAATCGGTGCCGCCGATACCATTGCGTGCAGGGTCAGGGATTTGTTCCGTATCACCCTTGAGCTGCTGGGAAAAGATATGGAGCTGTTCAATGATAATAAACCAGTACCGGCAGAATGGTACAAACAGGACATGTAAATAAAAAAGGATGGTGACATATTATGGGTCAAAAGAAAGTGGCAATAATAGGCTGCGGTACCATTGCTGCAACACAGCATATACCTGCCTATGCAAAAAATGAGAACGCTGAGATAAAGTATTTCTGCGATACCGAGATAGAAAAGGCAGGGGCTATGGTCAGCCGATACGGAGGAACTGCAGTCGCGGACTATAGAGACATTCTGGCCGATTCGGAAATCGAGGCGGTGTCCGTTTGTGTTCCAAACAACCTGCATGCCGGGATATCCATGGATTTCTTAAGGGCGGGCAAGCATGTTCTGTGTGAAAAGCCCGCCGGCAGAACCTATGCTGAAGTTGAAATGATGCAAAAAGCTCAGAGGGAGACGGGGAAGATTTTAAATATAGGGGTTGTAAACCGTTTCAATACTGCCGTCAACCGTATAAAAGCCCTGATAGACAGCGGTGAACTGGGAGAGCTTTATCACGTATATGGGAGTTTCCGGGCACACCGTTCCATTCCAGGGTGGGGAGGGTGGTTTACTACAAAAGAAATATCCGGCGGCGGAGTTCTTATTGATTGGGGTGTGCACTTCCTGGACCTGATCATGTACTGCTCCGGAGATCCCATACCCCGGACGGTATCGGGGAAAACCTTCAGCAAGCTGGGAAAGGATTTGAAGGAATATACATATACCGATATGTGGGCAGGGCCTCCGAAAAAAGATGGGATTTATGATGTGGAGGATTTTGTTACCGGCTTTGTAAGAACCCAGGGACCGACAATAACCTTGAACGGGGCCTGGGCGCAGAATATTAATACGACTGAGATGTACATTGACTTTATGGGTTCAAAGGCCGGAATACGCCTGAACTACGGAGGGAATTTCCAATTGTTCAGTGCCGGAGACGGAGCTTTATTGGAGATAAATCCTACTTATCAGGTAGAGCAGCCTTTTGAAAAGGAGATAGATGCTTTTCTCAAGTGCATGGATTCGGGGGAAAAGCTTCCTTCGAATATCGACTCGGTAATGGTAACTGCCAGGATAATGCAGGCACTGTATGATTCATCGGAACAAAATAAGGAAATTTCCCTGGAGGTTGAATTATGAAGAAAATCGGATTTATAGATTACTATCTGGACGAATTTCATGCCAACCATTATGTGGAATGGATCAGCCAGGCAACAGCAGGGAGCATGCAGGTAGCATATGCATGGGCCAAAATGGATTCACCCGGCGGAAGGACTACTGAACAATGGTGCCTGGATTATGGCGTCAAACAGCTCCGGACAGTGGAGGAACTTGTCGGGGTCAGCGATTACATAATAGTACTTTCTCCCGACAATCCCGAAATGCATGAGGAGCTGTGCAGGGTTCCGCTGCAGTCAGGAAAACCCGTTTACATTGATAAGACCTTTGCACCTGATACCGCCGCCGCCAAACGGATTTTTGCACTGGCCGACCGGTCCGGCACCCCGTGTTTCTCATCCTCGGCACTCCGGTTTGCCGAAGAATACGGTGCAATAAGCCGTGAAAGTGTAAAAAATATTTCCAGCTGGGGCCCGGGGAGCTATGAAGTATATTCAATTCATCAGATTGAACCCATTGTTTCACTTATGGGACCGGATGCAATCAGGGTAATGTACATAGGAACCCCGGACTGGCCAGCTGTTGTAATTGAATTCAGCGGAGGACGGAGAGCGGTATTGTCCCACCACGGCTGGGAATGCCCCTTTGCCATGGCTGCCAATCTCAAGGATGGTACCTCAAGAACCTTGCAGATCCAGTCGGATTACTATAAATACTTTATAAAGGAAATGACGGATTTCTTTCAGACCGGAAAGGTCAAGGCGGAGCATGAGGAGACAGTGGCTGTCATAGCAATCAGAGAAGCGGGCCTCAAGGCTTCCAAATTTCCGGGGGAATGGATTGCGGTAGATATATAATGCGGGGAAGGTGTAATAATATGAGTGATTTTTCTATTGGAGTTATAGCGGATTCATTTTTGCTTCCGTTTGAACAGGCTGTTAAAAAAGTGCATGAGGTGGGCGCCGGCGGTGTTCAGCTTTATGCGGTCCACGGTGAGCTGTCTCCTGAAAAGCTGAATGCCGCCAAAATAGATAAAATTAAAAAGCTCCTCAGGGAAAACGCCCTTGTCATATCGGCTCTTTGCGGTGATCTGGGCGGACATGGTTTCAGCAGGAAGGAAGAGAACCGCGCCAGGCTTGAGAGGTCCAAGAGGATTATTGATCTGGCGGTGGAACTGGAAACAAACGTAGTTACCACCCATATCGGAGTGATTCCTGAAAACACCTCCGGGGACAGGTATAAGGTTATGCAGGAGGCCTGTAACAGTCTGGCGGAATATGCCCACTCAAAGGGGGCGTATTTTGCCATTGAAACAGGCCCTGAACCAGCAGTAATTTTAAAGGGCTTTCTGGACAGCCTCAGTTCCAGGGGGGTGGCTGTAAATCTGGACCCTGCCAACTTTGTCATGGTTACGGGGGAGGATCCTGTAAAAGCAGTGTATACCCTGAAGGATTATATTGTCCACACCCATGCAAAAGACGGCATAATGCTTAAAAAGACCCAGCCGCAGGTTATCTATGACTTCTTTGCAGAGGGCGGAATCGGTGACCTGCGCCTGGAGGAATATTTCAGAGAGGTACCGCTTGGAACCGGAGATGTGGATTTTGACAATTATATAAATGCGCTGAGAGACATTGGATATAGAGGTTTTTTAACAATAGAACGCGAGGTCGGAAATCAACCCGAAACAGATATACGGACTGCGGTTGAATTTCTGAGAAAATATTCGGAGCATGAATAAAATATACCGAGTTGTATTAATTGGCTGCGGTCATATTGGACGGCAGCATATACAGGATATTTATTACCGGGACAATATAAGGATTATTGGAGTGGTCGACACTGACCCCCTGAGGGCTCAGACGTTTTACAGAATGTTTAATCCGGACTCCTGGAGCACTGACTATCACCCATATCTAAAGCGCAATGATGTGGATATAGTAATTGTAACCACCTATGCCGGCACTCACCTTGAAATACTCAAGGAATGCCTTGCAAACGGAAAGCACGTACTCTGTGAAAAACCAATAGGAAGAACCCTGGAAGAGGGCAGGGAGTTTGTAAGGGCTGTAGGAGCATCAGACTGCAAGGTTCTCATATCACATGTCCTCAGGTACAACAAGACCTACCAGGAGGCTGCCCGGTTAATACAGGCAGGATTGATAGGGGAGCTTAAACTGATCAGGATGGTACAAAATCACCACTGCAAGGATTGGGAGAGATATAAAAAACTCTTGAGGGACTGTTCACCGGTAGTTGACTGCGGAGTACACTATATGGATGTAATGCAGTGGTTTAACGGCTGCCCCATCGTTCAGGCAAATGGTTTTGGCAGCAGAATCGATGCTGACTTGCCTGAGGATGATATAAACTACGGAGTAATAAATGTAAGGCTTCAAAACGGCTGTATAGGTTATTACGAAGCGGGTTGGTCAAAACATCTCGCCTCCTGCAATACAAAGGAATTTATCGGAACAGCGGGGAGAATATCCATTGTACTGAACGCCAACAGGTGCAAGGATATTGAAGAGGGGGATCTGATTGAAATGTATCTGACTGAGGGCAATGAATACAAAATAGTCAACTGCCGGTCCCAATATAAAAATATGTGGGGGCAGCTGCAAAGGCTCATTGATATGATAGAAAAAAATGTTCCGGCAGTTCCGACAATAGAAGAGGTATTCAGTGCTTTAAATATTACCCTGACTGCCGACAAACAAATCAGAGACAATTGTTTAAATAGCCGGGAGGTGATACAGGTATGAAGCTTCAGTATCTTGGAACAGCTGCTTCTGAGGGCTGGCCGGCACTGTTCTGCGGGTGTGAAGCCTGTGAAAAGGCACGAAAGCTGGGCGGAAGGGATATACGTACCCGCTCCCAGAGTTTGGTAGATGACAGATTAATTATTGACATGCCGCCCGATACATTTTATCATGCTTTAAAATTTTCGGTAGATCTGCCGTCAATTCGGGATATTCTCATAACCCACACACATGAAGATCATTTCTATCCGCTGGATTTAATTTTAAAGGCTCCGCCTTATGCCCACGGCGGATCTGTACAAGACCTGCATGTATACGGCAGCTCTGCCGTTACCGGTGTGTTGAAGGAAACTATGAAACTAAGCGGAATACCCGGCATTGCAGACTATATAACACCTGTTGAGGTAGAAGCCTATAAGCCTTTCAAGGTAGGGGAACACAAAGTTACAGCTTTACTTGCCGACCATATGAAGAATGAAAACTGCTATATCTACATTGTTGAGAAAGACGGCAAACGTCTGTTATATGCCCATGATACCGGCATATTTCCCAGGGAAACCTGGGCTTACATCGGAGGGATGAGGTTTGATGCCGTGAGCCTGGACTGTACTTTTGTCCTGGATTACAATGAAAGAGGGCACATGGGTTTCCCAAACGCGCTGGAGGTAAAAAGAAGACTTTTGCATGACGGGTGTGCCGGCGGGGATACCAGGTTTGTAATCAACCATTTCTCCCATAACGGCAACAGAACTCATGCTGAAATTTCCGCCCATGCTGCAGAAAATGGGTTTCTTACTGCTTACGACGGAATGTCTATAATATTTTAATAAGGAATTTATATACAAAAAGGTGAGAATTAATGAAGATAATAGCACTGGACATTGGTGGAACTTCAATTAAAGCCGGTGAAGTTGTGGATGGAGAACTCTGCTCCTTTACCGAATATGATACCGACGCAAAAAATGGAGGGGAGTTTGTTATGGCCCGCGCCGTGGATATCATTTCAGCATACGGAAGCTTTGAGGCCATTGGCATAAGTACTGCCGGCCAGGTAGACAGCAGGCATGGCTGCATCAGATTTGCAAATGAAAATATTCCGGGATATACGGGTATGAAGGTTGGAGAAATATTGAAGGCTAAATTCGGGGTGCCGGTTGCCGTAGAAAACGATGTTAATTCTGCTGCCATAGGGGAAGCCCAATTTGGAGCGGGCAGGGGAGTGGATGACTTTATCTGCCTGACCTTCGGAACAGGAATTGGCGGTGCAATTGTTATTAGCAGGGAAATTTACCCCGGAAGCAGGTTTTCAGCTGCCGAGTTTGGCCATATTGTCACACATGCCGGAGGCAGAGCCTGCAACTGCGGGCTCCGGGGCTGCTATGAACAATATGCTTCCACCCGAGCGCTGGTTCGCTCGGCAGTGAAACTTGATACTTCACTGTCAAACGGAAGGAAAATATTTGAAAGCCTTGAGAGGCCGGATATAAAGAGCCTGGTTAATGAGTGGCTGGCAGAAATTCTTTACGGTTTGGCTACTGTAATACACATATTCAATCCGTCCAGAGTTATTCTGGGCGGAGGTATAATGAATGAGGGATATATAACGGATAAGCTCCGGAAAGAAATAAATAATTATATTATGCCAAGTTATTCAAATGTAGAAATCAGACCAGCTTTTCTCGGCAATAGAGCCGGGCTTCTCGGTGCGGCCTACCTGGCCGGAAAATTAAATAAAATATAAACATAAAAAATAATGGGGTGCCGCAACACCCCATTATTTTTTATAATAAATTTTAGATCTGAATATCAATCTTCATCTTCATCATCTTCGTATACAGTGAAATCCTGTGTTTTGGTTATATCACCGCAGGTTATGGTGATTGTGGTTGTTCCTGCACTTACAGGTGATACGGTACCGAAACCTTCTTCATCAAGTTCGCTGACCTTAGCCACATTCGGATTGGAAGAAGTGACTGTAATTTTTTCCGAAGCATTATATGGTTCCTTCTCTATGGAAAAGTCAATAGAATCTCCGCCTACATAAGCTTTAGTTTTATCAAAATCAATATACAGATCGGTCAGTTTTACTTTTTTAACTGTTATTTTGCACTTTCCGATAAGTTTGCTTTCATCAGCCGCTTTAGCATTTTCATATATCTTCAAGGTTGCGGTTCCTTCTGCCATACCCTTTAAATAAACAGAATCCCTTGCGTCAACTATATCGAGAACCTTTTTATCATCAGTGACAAAATAGTAAGTCACATCTGTTCTGTAATTGTTCACAAGGTCGAATACCCATACGTCGCCGCCCAGATCTACTGAACTCTCAGCAGGTACTGTAGCCTTCTTTACAGTGTACTTTATGGTACCCACTGTTCTGGTGCTCTTATTATAGGTTTCCTTAACTGTAATAGTGTATGTTCCGGGTGCTTTTGCAGTAAAACTCTGTGATATGAAATTCATGCCGTCAAATTTCTTAATAGTTTCACTCATAGAAAAGTTTTTACTATTTGAAGCATATGTATAAGTTGCGTCGTTATTACGGTAGTCAAATACCAGCGGCTCGCTGGCCACACTTGAACCTAAGGGCAGCTCAGGCACGTAATCCTGGTGTATTACAGAATTTTTTACAGTTACAGCGCAGGTTCCTACTTTGGTTGTTTTGCCGCTTAACTTTTGATTAACCGTAATTGTTGCAGTTCCGGCTTTTACACCGGTCAAATATGCTACTGTACCGCTTGTCTTGACTGTAAGTACTTTTGTGTTGCTGGAAGTAAAGCTGTAAGTGGCGTTCTTTACAGGATCTGATACACTTAAAGAGTACTTTCCTTCTTCCTTGGAATAAAAATCAAAGCTTCCTACAATACTCCCTGTACCGATTGTCATTTTTGCTTCAACTGACGGCTTGGCAGCTGCTGCCTCAGCTGAATTTGCCACTATTCCTGCCGGAAGAACAAAAATTGCCAATAACAACATCAATGCCAACAACTTAAAAAGTTTGTTTGTTTTTACTGCATACATAAGAAATTGCCTCCCTAAAAAAAATAATCTAACTCTACAAATTATATCATAATTCTACACGAATAGACACTTTTATCCAAAAAACTTCATATAAAATCCAATAATTAAATTTAATAAAAATAGTAACAGTAGCATATTGCCAAAGCTCCTAAAATGAGGTATAATTTATTTCCCTTGAGAAGGTATAATATTACTTATATAGAATATATTTACATACAACTGGAGGGAGGCATAAGAAAATGAAAAAACAAGTAAAGACTGTTATGTTTTTTAAGAAAGTTTCACGGAACTATAAAAAATTCGGCAGGCTTATCCACAGTTTTTATAACATTTTAAAATCCCCGTTTGCAAAAACCCTAATCAACTTTTTGTTTACAGTTGTATTTGCATTCGAGATGCAGCTCTCAGATTTTCATACATTTAAACTCAATCAATTGGAATTTTATCAGGATAAGGTGCATATACTGGTAACATTCGTGTTTATCGTAGTTTATAACTGGCTGGTACTTTTAATCGACAGCTACCAGAAATACCAGGTGCAGGCTACAAAATGCATCAGGGAAATAGTCAACCGGGAAACAGTCATAAACCAGACGATAGGCAGAAAGCTGTATGATATTACAAGCAGTATATCTGTAAAATCAAGCTCAATCCCAACAAAATCAGATTTCAGCAATCTCAGCTACCAGGATATTGCTGCGCTTGTATGTCATAATATATATGATGCCATAAAAATTTCAACGGACAAGGAAACACATCAGGTTTCTCTTATGCAGAAGTTTAAAGAGAAAAGATCCGGGCTAGAATATATAAAGATGATCAGCTACGGCAATGCAAATCAGATATCCCCCAGCGTATTTGACAGGCATTTTTACCTGAGCAGGGATCAGAGCTATTTCCAGGTGAGAATATTTAACAATAACCAGAATAACATTTTTATATTAACCAATGCCGCTGAAATCAAAAAGGAGTGTGTTTACGGAAAAAACAGCAATGAAAAGATGACCCAATATATTGCCATGCCCGTATTCTGCGAAAATCAGGGAATCATATCGCTGCTGCAGATAGAGATGGCTGACGACGTACAAATCGGAAGAACTATAGATGAAATCAGGGAATTTGTTAAGCCATTTATGGCATATATACATATACTGACAGTGAACTACTATCAGGATGAATTATTTAAAGTAATAGTCAAGAAATTTGATATACTAAAGAAAAGCAAAGAAAGGAAAGTATTTAGTGAAG
>JAFABO010000048.1 GCA_023426005.1 Bacillota bacterium
GAATTTTCATGAAAGCTTTATTTATCGGTGGTACAGGTACAATCAGCACTGCTATTTCAAGTTCTCTGGTCCGGCAGGGCTGGGAATTATATTTATTAAATCGTGGAAATAATACGGACCGTGTTCCCGAGGGTGCAAAGGTCATCAAGGCCGACATAAATAATGAAGCAAAGGCGGCAGCCCTTATAAAAGACCTTGATTTCGACGTTGTTGCTGATTTTATTGCTTTTGTACCTTCCCAGGTTGAACGTGATATAAGACTTTTTTCAGGCAAGACCAGGCAGTATATATTCATCAGCTCGGCTTCGGCATACCAGAAGCCTCTTTCAGACTACAGAATAACCGAATCCACCCCCCTGTCGAATCCATATTGGGAATACTCAAGAAATAAAATTGCATGTGAAGAACTGCTTATTTCCGAATACCGTAATAACGGGTTCCCCGTCACCATCGTCCGTCCAAGCCACACATACGATGACCGCAGCATACCTCTCGGGGTACATGGCGCTAAAGGCAGCTGGCAGGTAGCTAAGCGGATGCTGGAAAACAAACCTGTGATAATCCATGGTGACGGGACTTCCCTGTGGACTCTCACTCACAGCAGTGATTTTTCAAAAGGCTTTACAGGCCTGATGGGAAATGTTCACGCTGTCGGAGAGGCTGTGAATATAACTTCCGACGAAAGTCTGACCTGGAATCAGATTTATGAAATCATAGCTGCGGCATTGGGTGTCAAGCTTAATGCGGTACACCTTCCGTCAGATTATCTTGCCGCCTGCAGCAACTATGATTTTACAGGTTCTCTCATTGGTGACAAGGCAAATACAGTGGTATTCGACAACTCAAAGCTGAAAAGACTTGTGCCCGGGTTCAACGCAACGGTCCGCTTTGACCAGGGGATCAAAATAATTCTGGACAAGGTTCTGTCAAATCCTGAACTGCAACAGGCAGACCCTGAGTTTGACTCCTGGTGTGACAGGGTTATAGAAAATTATCGCAGCTCCATAAAGAAGTTCTAAAGCCTGTGCCGGTTAAAATTGACCTTCAACTTTTCAGGCAAATTAAGGGGAATCCTCTTTCCGGTTTACAAGAGGGGGGCTCAGAAACACGAAGTGTTTCGTGGAAGGGGGCAGCAGTGCCCCCAGCGAAAAGATAATTTGCGTAGCGTGACAGAATACTTAAGTGGACGCGAAGCGGATTTGAGAAGCAAATTTCTTGGACACTCTCTATAAACGAGTTAACCCGGCTTTTATTTGAAGGCAGGCCGGACAGGGTCAAGTATTTTTCCGGCATCAAACAGCTCCTTCATGCATTCCGGCTTATGAAACATTTTATATCCGTCAAGATCAATCCTTTCCATGTAAGCATTGTCTTTGTATAATATGTACTCAGGTTTCGGCCCCACACCGCAGTATACATTAAAACCCTGACTGACTATGTAGCGCATCCTGGCGTCGCTCTGTTTGAAGGTTGCTCCAAAAGGAGATATGTATAAATTGGTTTCACCTACTATGCTCCCCACTTCATCCTTCCACCTTTTTGTATCATATTTAAGGAAGTCAAGTGTAATAGTGCCTTCGGAAAAGGTTCTCCTATGGGTATAGCTGTGGCTTGCAAATGCCCAGCCCGTCTCTTTAAGTTTTTCTACGACAGGCATCACGCTTTCCTTCTCTGTCTGCCAGGCGGAATTGTCGTGATTGGTCCTGTAGCCCAGGATCCCTTCATAGCCTGTCAATGCCAGGGTGCCCTTGGCTCCGTTAAATGAGAAGTCCGGGTTTTGATCCGTAAAGTTATTTAAAATGGGAACCACATCTCCATCGGGTGAAATTATTTCATTTCCCTGGGGGGTTTTCACAAGGGAAGCCAGCTTACCTTCCTGATCAATTACCAGCTTCTTTGCAAAGCCGTCATTCTCCATATATTTGTAATAGCTCATATCATCCACTGAAATAATCAAAGGCTTCTGCCCTTCAGGGAGAAAAATATCCTGCTTATGTATTTTTCCGGAGGAATCAATCTTGAATATATCTCTGAGGTCAACCAGCGTATAACCCCTGTCATACATTTCCTGTATCATCATTTTGAATTCTTTTACCGTAGTCATCCAGTAGTTATACCCCTGTTCCATGGAGTCACCGGTAAAGCACAGCTCGGGATAAACTATCAGGCTGTGAAAAAACACGTGGTATACAGGACCTTTATAAATGACCGTCTGCTTTTCCAGGCTGTCCGCCCTGTCTTTTACGGCTAAAAATTCCTTGTCACCGGGATATTCCTCCAGGGACTTTTCCAGTAACAGACCTGCCTGCTTATAATGAGTCTGCTCAATCAGATTTTCAGCATCCGATATAATGGCACTTTTCATAGACAAGTCGGCTGGCCTGCTCTTATTGTCCCCGGAGTTTTCCGCCCCATTACCGGTTATGGACGTTTCTGCCGTCCCGCCCGAGGACAGAGCTCCCGAAACTGCTGTCGTCTTTGTAAAGTTAGATAGAAAAAGGAGACTTATACAAACTATAATAAGAATTATGGAAATAGACCCCAGAACCAGGATAAAAGTAAATTTTTTACTCATTTTGATTTTCTCCCAATATATAACATTATCTATTAAAAAGCCCTATAAGTCCATATTATAATAAATAATAAAAAAAAGCCAGAGAATACATCCTCCGACTTCTTTACAATATTGTAACCTTTACAAGCAATATACCTGCTGACTTGGTATTATGGATATGTCACAGCTTGACAGGGTCTTTACGGCCTCGTCAGGATTTTCAACCCTCAGTATGACAAAAGCTTCATTTCCTGTTTTGCCTACAAAAGCATACATATATTCAATGCTTATATTGTTTCCATGAAGGACGTCAAGAGCTTTTGCCAAACCTCCGGGCTTATCCTCCACACCGATTGCAATTACACTTGTACAACTCACCGTAAACTGGTTGCCGCTTAATATTTTTTCTGCTTCCTCGGGTTTGTTGACTATTAGTCTTAGAATACCAAAATCAGTGGTATCGGCAATTGAAAGAGCACAAATATTAATATTATTATCAGCCAGGGTTCTGGTCACATCCGCCAAGCGGCCGGACTTGTTTTCCAGAAATACAGATATCTGTTTTACCAGCATGTTACAGGCCTCCTTTTTATTATTATATCCAAAAGTCTTTACATAAAAGACCTTTTTGTATTATAGAACTGCAGTTTATAATACTCTCCTGTCAATTACTCTCTTAGCCTTACCTTCACTGCGCTGGATGGATTTAGGCTCCACCAGCTTTATCTTTGCGCTGATTCCAAGAGTGCTTTCTATCTCTTTCCAGATCTTTCTTTCAATATCCTCAAGCTTCTTAACTTCATCCGAAAACAACTGGGGAGTTATCTCAACCTGTATTTCAAGTGTGTCCAGATTGTCCTTTCTGTCAACTATCAGCATGTAGTGCGGTGCTGTTTCGCCTATTGACAGCAGAACACTTTCAACCTGCGAAGGGAATACGTTTACACCCCTTATGATTAACATGTCATCTGTTCTGCCGGTCACCTTGTTCATTCTGGTCTCAGTACGGCCGCATTTGCAGGGTGCATAATTCAAAGAGGAAAGATCTCTTGTCCTGTACCTTATGAGGGGTAAGCCTTCCTTGGTGATGGTTGTAAATACTATTTCGCCCTGTGAACCTTCGGGCAGTACCTCTCCTGTTTCAGGATCAATTATCTCAGGGATAAAATGGTCTTCCGGAATGTGCATGCCGCACTGGTATTCGCACTCGCAGGCAACACCGGGGCCTATTACCTCACTCAGCCCATATATGTCAAAAGCTTTGATGTTAAGTCTTTGTTCAATTTCCTTCCTCATGCTTTCAGACCAGGGCTCCGCACCGAATATACCCGCTCTGAGCTTGAGTTCCTCAGGTTTGATGCCCATTTCCTGCATTTCCTCCGCAAGATACAGGGCATACGATGGAGTACATGCAATATGGGTTGTCCCGAAATCCTGCATGAGGGACAGCTGGAGTTTAGTGTTGCCTGAGGAAGTCGGGATTACGGTAGCTCCTAAATATTCACCGCCGTAATGGGCGCCCAGCCCCCCTGTAAACAGGCCATAGCCGTAAGAAACCTGTAAAAAGGAATCCTTCCCTGCTCCGGCACCGGCAAAGGTACGAGCCATAACCTCGGCCCAAACCTCAATATCGTTTTTTGTATAACCGACCACCGTCTTCTTGCCGGTAGTACCGGAGGAAGCGTGAACTCTGACAATCTCATTCATGGGTGCTGCAAATAATCCAAACGGGTATGTATCTCTCAAATCCTGCTTATAAGTGAAAGGCAAATGCTTCAAGTCATCCACCGACTTGATATCCACCGGCAAAATACCCTTTTCATCCATCTTCTTCCTGTAGTGCGGCACATTGCCATACACCCTGTTAACTGTTTTTATGAGCCGTTCGGTCTGAACTTTTCTCATTTCGTCTCTGGACATACATTCGTATTTCTCGTTCCAATAAGACATAATACAATCCCTCCAAGATTCAGATATTTA
>JAFABO010000072.1 GCA_023426005.1 Bacillota bacterium
CCAGGAACGGTCTGGAAATAATGTTGGATTCCATAGGCCGTGATCCTCAAAACAGGCTGCGGACCAATGTTATTGTTGCCAAAGGAGAAAAAGGTATTGATTTGCTGAAGTCGGACTATCCCATTGAGAGGATACCAACCGAGGCAATGCGGGAAATGACGGTATTGGGAGTGGGGATTGATGCAAATATACATGATCTGCTGATTGCTTCCTCCAGTGAAGGTGTTCAGGGAATAGCTTTGGCCTTTGAAAAAGGGGAGGGAGAGGAAGGCTTTAAAACCTCAGGACTTGCTTTATTCAAAGACTTAAAGCTCGCAGGCTACATTGATTCGGAAAAAACTGAGGGGTTTCTATGGATTAAGGGCAAGCAAAAAAAAGGATTAATTGCGGCAGAAGTGCCGGGGTATGACGGCGTTATAAGAGTGAATGTAAAGACTCAGGAGGCCAGTATAACACCTGAAATAAAGAAAAACAAACCGGATATCAAAATTAAAATATTGGGAAACGGTTCCATATACGGTAATAGCACCAAACTTGATCTTTCAGTGCCGGATAATGTAAAAATAGCTCAAAAAGCCATAAACGAAAAAATCAGAAAACAGGTTGAAAACTGTATTGTATCAGCCCAAAAGGAGGTAGGCAGCGATATATTTGGTTTTGGACTTGCTTTCAGCCAGTTCAAGCCTTCACAATGGAAAAAGCTGGAGAAATATTGGGATTATATTTTTCCGGAATTAGATGTATATATTTCTGTTGATTTCAGGATAAAAACATCAGGAATGTCTGGTCCGCCACTATATTTAAAGGAAGATGAGATAAAGAAAAAATGATTGCTGAAATTTTTGTATTAATAATAATTATGGGAGTTATTTCTTATTTTCAAATCAGGCAAATATACAAAAATGACGGTTTAAAGGCCGCAATGGTCTATTCGCTGTTCATGGGGCTTGCAACATTAGTAGGCGCCTTACTGTTGGCAGGCCTCCAGCTTCAGGGACAGTCTGTTGCGGACAGGCTTTTTGAGCCCATTGGAAAGGCTGTTGGCGGGAGCTAGCTGTTTGTTGCAGATGGGGAAATTACAGTTCAATACTTTACCAACCATGAAATGGAGACCTGCATTGAAAACAAAAATAATTTTTCAAAAATACCGCAGCAGTGTCATTTTCTTTCAGTGTATTTAATTTAAAAGGTGCATATAATATAGTTGTCCGGAAGGATAATTATATTTCAGAAGGAGCGATGCTTTATGGGAGAAAATAATAACAGCAACAAAACTTTGGTACCTGAAGCAGCTGATAAGCTTGACAAACTGAAATATGAGACTGCTGCCGAAGAAGGTATCAATCTTAAAGAAGGTTATAATGGTGATATTACTGCCAGAGATGCCGGAAAAATCGGCGGTAACATGGTTAAAAAGATGATTGAGTACGCAGAAAAGAATATGAAGAAGTAAACCAAAAAAGGCCCTTTCGGGCCTTTTTTGGTTTACAGCGGTTTGGCTGCTGCTTATAAAGGTATGTAGTACACTATGAACTCAGGGTTTATAAGGATCGGGATCAAAAGCTAACAGAACCTGAGTTAAGCGCTCGGTATGTTCTTTTTCGTCATCTATTATTTTTTGAAGTGCAATCCGTATATCTTTTTGCTGAATTTCGGAAATTTCATCCTCGTAAAGGATAACAGCTTCCAACTCTCCCTTTATATCATATCTGACATTATTCAAAATTACCCGCTTGTCATATGTAATCCGGGCAGGCTGTACCTGGGAAGGGGATCTTCGGTTATTAGAATGCGCACTATGTGAATTTTGCACAGGCTGTGGAGCCTGCACCGGTTCAGGGCACATATTGATCTCATGCGGCGTTATAAAATATTTATATTCAACGGGATCATACTTCCTCAGCAGGTTAAGAACAATAATATAGTGACTCTTTTCCTCCAGCATAATATGGTACCAGGTTTCATTTATGACAGCAATATCCGAATTTAGTATGTGAGTTTGGTAGCCGTTTATGGCAACAATTTCAGCTATCATTACCTGTCTAAGCAGATTTGTTACTTTTTTGGGCACTCCCTGAGGCTGGCCATGGGGATGGGTATAGCTCATATTATTTCCTCACTTTATAATTGAAAGATGCTTATACTTATTTATATTATGTTTTAAATGCTTAATTAGTGAGGAAAATTAAATTTAACGACAGCATGCTAAATTTATATTGACATTGACGCGGCGTAAAGGTGTATATTGAGTTTATCCTATTATGAACGGTATACAGCAGATTTTTTTGTTTAAATCAATGTCTGGGGTTAGAAAAAAGTTTGATATAAAATCAAATAAGTCTCAGCAAGAGACATTTGTATAATTGAGCTTTAAGATCGAATTGTTGTATAAAATGTAACCTATTCTTATCATGGAAAGATTGAAGTCCAAAGTATAAATCTTGAATTTTTAAAGGGAAAAAATGCTATAGTGGACAGCAGTGGCTCTGGAAAAAGTACATTACTCGAAATACTTGCTGCTCATCTACATGATTATGGTGGAAATATTTACATTGACGGCAATCAACTTAAACAAATAGACCGTATAGACCTTTCTAGGATATATTCAACTGTTACCTAAACGCCGTTTTTATTTGATGCAGCAATAGAGGACGATATAAGATTTTTCCAAGATATTAGTGATACAGATATAAAAGGTTCTATTAATGCTGCTGGATTATCACAATTTATTAATGGGCGAAAAGATTTTATAAAATCTCAAGTAGGAGAAGATGGAAATATATAGCCTTTTTTACTTAGATAATATTGATGATAAAAAATAGCAGGTATTTCTTACTTACAGGAATGCTCCTAATATATGAAATCCATTTTGACCATAAAAATCCCCAATAATTTTGATATCAGAATTATTGGGGATCAGTTATGTTTAAGGAAGCCGATTTTTAGCTAATAAATATATCTTATTTCAGGATTAATAATTTTCTGTTCTTACTTCAAAGAAGCTTTGCGGATGCGCACAAACAGGACAAACCTGAGGCGCTTTTTTACCCATTACAAGATGGCCGCAGTTCCGGCATTCCCACATGGTTTCATCTGCCTTTTCAAATACTTTCTTCATATCTACATTGCTAAGAAGAGCACGATATCTTTCCTCGTGGGACTTTTCAATTTTTGCAACCATTCTGAACTGTGCGGCAAGCGCAGTAAAGCCTTCTTCCTCTGCATCCCTGGCAAAGCCTTCGTACATATCGGTCCATTCGTAGTTTTCTCCTTCGGCTGCATGAAGCAAATTGGCCGCTGTGTCTCCAAGCTCACCAAGAGCCTTAAACCACAGTTTTGCGTGTTCCTTTTCGTTGTTCGCTGTTGCTTCAAAGATTGCAGCAATCTGCTCATAACCTTCTTTTTTTGCAACCGATGCAAAATATGTATACTTGTTCCTTGCCTGAGATTCGCCCGCAAATGCGGCTACCAGATTTTTCTCTGTTTTTGTTCCTTTGATGCTCATAGTATTCTCTCCTTTATTTTCATTATTAAACTTTGCTCTTTTGAGCTGTTTCAATAGTTTTTCTACCACTTCCACTGGAAAATCCTTCGGTGGATTTTGGAGCATAGATTCCAGCAGGCTTCTTACTTCGTCACTCTGAGGAAGCATATATCCTGACTCCCTGATTAGATCTTCGGCCATAAGCCGATTGGATTTTGATATTGCTTCTGCAAACTGGCGGGTAATTGCACTATCACTTGTCTTAGCAATATCAGCAGTGATTTTTTCCTGCCCGGTTTTGCTTTTTGCTAAGGACAGTAAGGCATTCACTACATTATCCGTTTTTGGCTGCTGCGGGGGATATTCGTCAGGAAGAAGAGAAATCGCTCTGGATGGACAGGCATCAACACATGCTCTGCAGCCTTTTATACATTTACTTACATCAATAATGCTGTTCTCTGTATCCGTTGCTCCTGTGGGACATACATAAAGGCACAAACAGTCTTTTGTACATAATTTGATATTTCTTACTGCTGGCATAGTCTTATCTCCTTCCTATTTGCGAAATTTTATAATTAGGTACTTTGCATATGGGGCAGATTTCCGGAGGCTCCTTGCCTATATATACAAAACCGCAAATGTCGCAAACATAAATCTTTGTGTTCTCAAGCATGGCATCGCCTTCTTTGGCATATCTGCCAAGAAGGGAGCTTATCATTCTGCTTACCTTTTCACTCCAAACGAGTGCTCTCAAGGCTCCTCTGTCTGAGTTGGCCGCTGCGGCTGTATTTGCTCTGGCATAACCTTCCGATAAATCGGCATTCAGGAGTGTGGCAACCTCATTAAGATTTTTTCCGTTTTGTGAAGTAACTTTGTCTTTGTAATAATCAGCAAGCTGATTAAACAGATCCATTTCTCCTGCCAGGTGCTGTTTCTCACAGCCCTTTGCAAGGTTGGAGCACAATGCACTGAGTTCACCTGCCGTAAGCTCTCTCAAGCTTTCAAAGTCTTCATCTTCCGGCGCTGTGGGAACAGGAGCGGTAGTGGTACTGTTTTCTTCCAATTCTTCAAACACTGTTTTGGGGGCACCGCACCAGGGACAGGTAAAATCTTCAGGGATATCTTCCCATTTTGTACCCGAGGCAATACCTTTTTCCGGTATTCCTGTGGCTTCATCATAGGTATAACCACAGATTGGACATTTAAATTTCCTCATTTGATTTCCTCCTTTTGCATTTATCACAAATATATTTTAAATTTAAATCGTACCCCAAAATTTCAATACTGATGTACTTTTCTGAATGGTCTTTTAGGCCGGAAACAGATATGTCTGATAATTCTCCGCAATCCTGGCAAATAAGGTGTTCATGGGGAAGTACTGTTTTGTCATATCGGTCCGGTGCATTTGGCATGACAATTCGGCGTATCTCTCCAGCGGCTGCCATAAGGCCCAGGTTTCGATATACAGTTCTGACCGCTATGGAAGGCTGTATTTGCTTTGATTTCATAAAGATTTCTTCTGCCGTCATATGCTCTGTAGACGACATGATAATATTAAAAATTAGTTTTCTGTGTTTCCCCAAATTAGCACCTCATAAACTAGGAATAGGAACTATTCCTAGTTTATATATTTTCTATGATTTTGTCAAGCTGTAATTTAAATTAGTGGTAAAGTTAATCAAAAATCAGAGCATAATATACAGAAGTTGACTTTTTGTAGGTTTTCATGATATACTCCAAAAGAAAATAAAGCCATGAAGGCTTTGGTATAATTGTTTATTTTTATGGAATCAAACCACGAAGGGCTGCCGTAAGAAACGGCTCTATTCGTGGTTTTTATTTTTCTGTGGAAGGGGAATGAAAATGAATAAAAAACTTTGGGATAAGTCGGTAGAATTTCACGGGCACGAGTGCCCCGGGCTTGCGATAGGCTTTAGAGCATGTGAAGCAGCTATGGAGAAAATGGAGATAAAATTTTCATCCGACGAAGAAATTGTATGTGTTACCGAGAACGACGCCTGCGGAGTGGATGCAATACAGTTAATTACAGGTTGTACCTTTGGAAAAGGAAATCTACTTTATCGTGGCACAGGCAAGATGGCTTTCAGCTTTTTCAACCGGACCAGCGGGGAAAGCCTCCGGATGATTGTCAAGCCTTCTACTCATGAAATGGAAAGGAAACAGCGACAGGAGTACATATTAAATGCTCCCTTGGATGACGTTTTTACCTTCGGTATACCGGGCTTTGAATTGCCGGGAAAGGCAAGGCTGTTTACGACGGTGGTATGTGAAAGCTGTGGGGAAGGGGCGCCGGAACATAAAATCAGAATCCAGGATGGGAAAAAGGTGTGCCTTGACTGCTTCAAGGACTATAACAGAGGATGGCAGTGATGGATATGCAGAAAGTTTTGAATTCAAAAGAAAAGGATTGAAAATATTGAAGCACGAATTACATAGTATAGAAAGGCCCTACGGGACGAAGCTTTATAAGCAGTATACGGGAAGGAAAAGTCTTATCCTTCTTGGTATTGCGGTACTGACACTCTTAGTGGCGTTATTTGCGGTTAACGCAGGCTCTACGGATCTGAATTCTTACCAGGTTATAAAATCGATCCTGGGGCGAGGAAACAGTGTTTCAGATGTTGTTATATGGAATATCCGCCTGCCCAGAGTTCTGGCAGCGATTATTGCCGGAGCCGGTCTATCGGTGGCCGGGTGTGTGATGCAGAACAATTTGAGGAATCCCCTGGCCTCTCCTTCTACCATGGGAATATCCAATGCCGCTGCCTTTGGTGCCAACATGGCTATCATTGTCTATGGCGCAGGCAGTATCCACAGTACCAGTACCGATGCCGTGGCTATCAATAATCCCTATATGGTTGCAGTTTCAGCATTTATATGGTCTATGGCAGCTACAGGAGTGATTCTACTGCTGGCCAGGTTCCGTGGTTTTTCGCCGGAGGCGATGGTACTTTCCGGTATAGCCATCGGCTCATTGTTTGCCGCGGGAACAACTTTGATACAATATTTTGCCCAGGATGTTCAGGTGGCCGCCGTAGTCTTTTGGACCTTCGGAGATCTGGGACGGGCATCCTGGAGGGAAGTGGCAATCATGGCGGCGCTTATAGCCGTCTCAGTGATCTATTTTATGGTGAAGAGGTGGGATTACAATGCTCTGGACGGAGGAGAAGAAACGGCAAAAGGTCTGGGAGTCAATGTGGAAAGGACGCGTTTCGGAGGTATGTTCGTTTCTTCCCTGATCACTGCTGTTGCCGTATCATTTCTGGGGATCATCGGTTTTATAGGGCTGGTGGGACCGCAAATCACCCGGAGAATCATCGGAAACGACCACCGTTTTCTGGTTCCTGCCTCTGCCGTGATGGGAGCTCTTTTGCTGCTGGTATCGGACACCCTGGCAAGGACTGTCATAGCACCGGTGGTGCTGCCGGTGGGAGCTATTACGTCTTTTCTGGGAGCGCCGCTTTTCTTATATTTATTGGCGAGGGGGTATAAAAGAAGATGATTTTATCTGTAAAGGATCTGGAATTCAACTACCCGAGCCGTCCTGTGCTGCATTATATTGATTTTTCCATTGAGCCTGGAGACTGCCTGGCCATCATGGGGACTAACGGTGCGGGAAAATCTACTTTGCTTAAATGCATCAACCGGATTTTAAAACCCCAGTCTGGCGTTGTATATGTCCGGGAGGATGAGATATTCAAGCTTAAAAATATCGAGCTGGCACAGCGGATCGGCTATGTGTCCCAGCAGCAGGAGAGGAGCCGGAGCACTGTTTTTGATGCGGTATTGCTGGGAAGAAAACCATATATCAAGTGGGATGCTTCCCAAAAGGATCTTGAAATTGCAGGCCGCGCCCTTGAAATGCTGGAATTGAGCGATTATGCAATGAGGTATTTGGATGAATTGAGCGGAGGAGAATTGCAGAAAGTAGTAATTGCAAGGGCCCTGGCTCAAGAGCCGGATCTGCTTCTATTAGACGAACCAACTAGCAGCCTTGATTTAAAAAATCAGCTGGAGGTTATCCGCATGGTTAAAAAAGTAGTGAAAAGCCAGCAAATCGCTGCGGTAGTGACCATGCACGATTTGAACATGGCCATACGCTTTGCTAATAAGTTCGTGATGCTTAAAAACGGCAATATTTTTGCAGCCGGAGGGATTGAGGTTATGACGGCGGAAAATGTCCATAGCGTCTATTCCGTTTCGGTAGCTATCCACCAATATGAAGATCTGCCGGTGGTGATTCCTTTATAGTAATTATATTTTGTAGGAGGGTAAAATAACAATGGATAAAAAGGCTATATCAATTTTACTTATAGCATTTCTACTATTTGCAACTATACTCGTGGGATGTTCTTCTTCGACTTCTGGGAGAGATGAGGAGGAAACATTCAAAATTGTTGTGACAGATATGCTGGGAAGACAGGTAGAGCTTAAATCACAAGCTCAAAAAATAGTAGCAATCGGTCCCGGCGCCCTGAGACTTTGCTGTTATGTTGACGGCGTAGAGCTGCTTGCAGGCATTGAGCAGATGGATAAAGATAGCGCTGCCGGAAAGCCATATGTAATAGCAAACCCATCTATGGCGAGTCTTCCCGTAATAGGAGCGGGCGGTCCTAACAACGCTCCCGATGCGGAGAAACTCCTTTCAATTAACCCGGATGTGATTTTTACTACCTATGCGCAGGATAAGACGGCTGCGGATAACTTGCAGTCCAAAACAGGAATTCCGATGGTGGCTATCAGCTATGGAAAGGTTTCAACCTTTGATCCGGATTTGTATGCATCCATTAAGTTAATCGGAAAGCTCACAGGCAAGGAGCAGAGAGCACAGGAAGTAGTGGACTATATGGAGAAGTGCGAGACCGACCTGGACCAGAGGACCAGGGGCATTCCGGAGGGTGAAAGGCCCGTCGTATATATCGGAGCTCTGGGAGCCAGAGGGACTCATGGTATTGAAAGCACCCAGGGAGACTATTCTCTTTTTAATGCAATTCATGCTAAAAATGTGGTCGATGAAACAGGCAAAACTGGTTCTCTTATGATCGATAGGGAAAAGCTTCTTCAATGGAATCCAGAAAAAATTTTTATCGATGGCGGCGGTGCCCAGATGGTTCAGGAGGATTATAAGAAAAACCCGGAATATTATAAAGCTTTGTCGGCTATGCAAAATGGTGAAATATATCTGCAGCTGCCTTATAATTCTTATACCACAAATATAGATACTGCCATCGCGGATGCTTACTATATGGGAAAGGTTATTTATCCAAAGCAGTTCGATGATGTTGATCCTGAGAAAAAAGCCGATGAGATATACAAGTTTCTCCTTGGCAAGGAAATGTATGCTCAAATGGTAAAAGACTACGGAGGCTTTGAGAAGCTAACCCTGAATTAATGGGCAGTGTCCATATGGAAGCAAGAAGTTAGAAATCAATAATAACAGGATGACAGCCAATAGACAGGTATATTGTATAAGCAGATCAACTCAATTTAGCGGTTCACTTCGGGCCAAGTTGGCCCGAAGTGAACCGTTTTGGCATTAATCTATAAGCAATCTATAAAGAATATAAAAAACATTTTCTGCATCTGTCGAAAATATTCTTGTAAGATGGTTGACATTTATGTAAGGCAGATGTAGAATACCATTGTAAGGCAATTGTCTTAAAAGTCCAGCGGTAAAATGTCAAGAGTAAATTGGAAATAAATTTTGTAAGTATGATAATATTTTACCTGTTTTAGACGAAAAACTGAACCCCTACTAAAGCCTACCAGAGTGTATTTGCAAAAATGGTAGGAAGTGGAATACCAAATGGAAATTAATCTCCCTTTGGTGGAGTATAAAGTCGGTTGTCATGCAGCAGAGCATAGACAAGACGGACAAATTTTCTGGCAGTTAATGCAAGTGCTCTCTTATGTGGCGTTTTAGGAGTTTGCTTGTATTTTAGCTCATAGAAGCGTTTTAACTCGTGATCGTGCAATCTCACTTTGTTAGTGGCTTCCATCATGTAGTAACGCAAATACCGGTTGCCGAATTTGATTAAATGTGTATCCGCAGCCGTAAAATTACCTGATTGATGCTTGGTCCAGGCAATACCCGCAAATTTGGCCAACGCCGCTTGATCCTTGAAACGATGAATATCACCAATTTCTGCTATGATTCCAGCAGAGTAAACAGGACCGATTCCTTTGATTGAGGTCAATGTGTTTGGAATGAGCTTTATCTGCTCCTCAATGGCCTTATCAAAGATTTTGAGCTGTTCCTTGTAAGCTTTAATAGCAGCAAGAGATACAGCAAGAACCTGATTGACAGAGTCTGTAACCGTTTTGGGGAGACGGTATGAACTTCTGGCTGCCTTTTGAACAGCTTTAGCAATTTCATCAGGATTTTCAAATCGGCCTTTACCTTTTTGATTTATGAAATCGGCCAATTCTTCAATTGGCATATAAGAGATTTCATCTACCGAAAAGAATTCTTCAATGATGCTGCTGGATGTAGCTCCGAACTTGTCAGAAAAAATCTTCTCTTGTGTAAGTGAAGAAAATTTGAGGAACAAGTTGTTAAGGAACCAGTTTTTCTCCCGTGCAAGGTTTTGAACTGTATGAAATCTTGCACGAGTGAGCTTTTGTAGTGCTTTGTATCTGTCGTCCATGTAGACCTCCTTGTTAATATGACCGAAACGTAGATGTTCGGCAATAACCCATGCATCTATATCATCGGTTTTTGGAAGGTCAGGATACATAGCTTTAAACTTATTGACCTGAGTTGGGTTAAGCACATGTATTTTGGTATTAAAGCCATTTACTGAGGTGTCTTGCATTAGGAAGTAAACAAGAGGATCACCGTAGACAGAAGTAGATTCAAGACCAATGACGATGGACTCAAAGTTGTTCTTCTCTGCTATACCGGCAACCTTCTGGCAAAGGTTTTTTGCACCGGGAACGGAGTTGGAAACAACAAACTTAGAAAGACTGGTTCCGTCAGGATGGAGGATACGAACTTTGTTGTCATTAAGACTAACATCAATACCTACCAATAAAGAATGTGACAATGAAATCACCTCCTTCTTGAAATGATTTTTAAGCTATTGAACTTAACTAATGCCCGTGGTACCTGACGCATCAACATCCTCGCAATTAGAATACACCTCCGGAAGCCTTATGCACGAGTCTCCTTAACTGCCATACAGGAGAAGGTTTTAGGAGAAAAACACCCAGCGGTTTAAAGCTAACATCAGGCCAGGGGAACTGACTTAAACAGAAGCAACACAAAGTGTTCAACAGGAGTTGAGAGAACTATCCTCAATAGCCCTAAGATTATTGTACACGAGCATTAACTAAGTTCAATAGCGATAAATTTAGTTATCAGATAACAAAATATTTTCCAGTTTATTTATGTAAATATGTAGGGGTTGTAACTGGAAAAAATCTTCTAAAACCCTTACAAAATTTATTATACGAGGAGTTAATATGATGAACACAATGAAAAAACTACCGGACGCGGAGTTTGACATCATGAAAGTGGTGTGGGCTAATGAGCCTCCTATCACGACCAACATCATTATGCAACAGCTAGGAAATGAAAGAGAATGGAAAGCGCAGACAATCATTTCCCTTATGCTGCGGCTGGTAGAACGTGGCTTTATACGAACTGAAAAAAACGGAAAAGAACGCACCTATTTTCCGCTTATCAGCAAGGAGGACTATTTGAAGTTTGAAACGGGCGACTTCATGGAGCGGTTTCATGGCAATTCTTTCGCCAGCTTGGTTGCTACACTCTATGACGGTAAGAAAATAAGGGACAGCGACCTTGACGAATTGGCGAGGTGGTTGAAAGACAGGAGGGAGTAACATGGAAACATTCTTCGTTATATTGCTGCAATGCACTCTCTCCATGTCTGTTATAACGCTTCTATATGCGGTTGTTTTGCCGATACTGTCAAAACGCTATACCGCGAAGTGGCGTTATATAATTTGGCTGGTGATAGCCGCTGGGTGGATATTCCCTTTTCGCCCCCGGGTTAATCTATCGTTTCTACCTACACAAATCGCGGATATACCTGTTATGCCAATACAGCCAATAATTAATGCCATGCCGTCTACGACTGTTGCAGAGGAAACTGTGAACACTCCCGCAACAATCTCTGTGTGGTTGGTACTTGCGGTGATTTGGATTTTGGGTGTCGGAAGTGTCGTATTGTATCATGCTATGCGACATATCCGCTTTATGAAAACAGTACGTCGTTGGAGCGAACCCATAATCAATTTAGATCATTTAGAAACCTTGGACAATTTAAAGACCGAACTAAATATTAATACCCAGGTAAAATTAAGTGTTTGCCAGAGTATTGCAAGTCCAATGCTTATCGGCTTTTTCCGTCCTGCTATTTTACTGCCGCCTGTCGAAATTGGGATTGATGAATTACCTTTTATTTTAAAGCATGAGCTAATTCACTATAAGCGGCATGACCTATGGTATAAGGCGCTGATTTTGGCGGCAACCGCACTCCACTGGTTTAATCCACTGGTTTATTTCATGACGAAATCGGCGGCAGTACAATGTGAAATTTCTTGTGATGCGCTGGTTTTACGAGGCGCGGATTTTCAGCAGCGCAAGCAATACGGCGAAACCATTATAGGCGTTGTCAGGAACGGGGCGAAGTTCCGAACAGCATTATCAACTAATTTTTATGGAGGGAAAAAAGGCATGAAAAATCGTATTTCTTCAATCATGGACACAAAACGGAAAAAAGCTGGTGTTGCGGTTCTTTGTATAGCTCTGGTGGGTATTATTATGACCGGGGCTACGCATGCTGCTACCGCGGATAACGAGCAGACAATCGTACTGGAAAGTAAAAATGTTACTTTCGCAGAAGAAACAGCATATGTAGAAACGCCGGAAAGCAAGGCGGCAATCTATGCTGCTTATGAACAATATGGACTCACTTACAACAAAAGCACAGACCAGTTATTTTACAATGGGGAATTAGT
>JAFABO010000093.1 GCA_023426005.1 Bacillota bacterium
TTTTGATTTGGAGGCGCCACCCAGATTCGGACTGGGGATAAAGGTTTTGCAGACCTCTGCCTTACCACTTGGCTATGGCGCCGTCAATATTGAGACAGACTACATCAGCAATCTGTCTCATTTTTTGGAGCGGGTTAAGAGATTCGAACTCTCGACTTTCACCTTGGCAAGGTGACACTCTACCACTGAGTTAAACCCGCATTCTAAATTGTAAAAACCAGCGGATTACTTCGTCAGACTTCCTGTCCTGCGCTCCTCACTTATCACATAAGCTCCGGTGCTCGTCACTTGTCTTCCCTGTACTCCTTGTTTTAGATTTTACAATCTAATGGTGCCCAGAGCCGGAATCGAACCAGCGACACGGGGATTTTCAGTCCCCTGCTCTACCGACTGAGCTATCTGGGCAAATTGGCGACCCGGAACGGGCTCGAACCGTCGACCTCCAGCGTGACAGGCTGGCATTCTAACCAACTGAACTACCGGGCCATTTTAAAATTATAATGGTGCCCCATAGGGGAGTCGAACCCCTGTTATCGCCGTGAAAGGGCGGTGTCTTAACCCCTTGACCAATGGGCCGTACTTATTATCAGCAGCAGTCTTGCCGACCGACAAAGACTATTTTAACGGGGGATGTAGAAAAAGTCAAGCTATTTTTTTATCTTTTTTTCAAATATTATTTTTCAATGCCAAAACCCTTAAAAATACCAGGTCTCAGCCAGGCCCAGTCAGCAAATTACAGGTTTGAATTTTTTTGTGCTGTACAAGTATAATATCTTTCAAATTAGCAAGACTTATACCTTTGTAATTCCATTATTTCACCGTCTTATGCTGGCACCGCTTGCATACCATGAGCTTGCCTCCGTCACTTTTATGGATTTCATACAGAATCTTTATTCTTGTGGCTCTACATACCGGGCAGGTTCCTCTGCCATGTGAAGGTAATTTCCATAAGGTTTTTCCTCTATGAGTTTTTAATGCCATTGTCTTTGTTTCCTTTCGTTATAATTATATTGTTTAATTAAACTATAACGCCGTAAAGCTCCCATATCAATTTTACAAATGGCTATGAACCGATTTCGAGCAGAGTCCCTTTTCCATGCTTATGATTCTTCTGATACTCTGTTCGGAAAGATAATATTTGCTTATAAGTGAATTTATTGGAACACCCTTTTTATAATCTGCATAAATCTGCTGATTCCGTTCTTTTAGGCTTTTTTTGGCACCGCTCTTTTCACCCCAGGCCCTTTGCTGACCGTCTTTGCGGGGTATATAAATAAATTCGCCGTCTATAAATTCCTGAATAATCGTGATTACCTCTTTTGGTAGTACATTCTGTGCCTTTAAATACTTCATTTCTTTGCTCCTCCATAAATACCATACTATGAAGCAAAGACCACAAGTCTTATTTAGACAAAAAACTGCCGCAGGAATTATGCCTGCAGCAGTGTCATATTGTTGTTAAATCATTTTATGAACCTGATATAATAAAATAACTAAATATTCCGTATGAAATGAAATATCCCGGTTAGCAATCAAATAAATTACGAGCAGTTAGCTATCTTATGAAATCAGGTGCCGGCAGAGCATCACTGATATAAGTTTTGTGGCCTTTACGTTTGAATTGATTGTCTGCATCGTTTTCATAAGATCTCCTCCTAAAATTTATTGTGTATAGCACTTGTAAATAATACCATAAGTAACCTTTTATTTCAATCTAATAAACAAATATAATCATTCTTGGTATATTTGAATTATTACAACAAGAAAGCACGTATTTCAACTTTGGAAATACGTGCTTTCTTGTTCTGGTGACCCATCGGCGATTCGAACGCCGGACACCTTGATTAAAAGTCAAGTGCTCTGCCAACTGAGCTAATGGGTCATGCTTCTGTTAAATGACATTTAATTATATGTTGTTAAATGACATTTGATTTGTCAGCAACAGTAGTCATTATAGCAGGCACAGAAAAGCTTGTCAACATGCTTGTTATAATTTTTTTAACGAATTTTTTAACTTGGAAATGCTTGTCTTTTGCCTTATGCCGTATAATTTAGAATGGGTTGGTAAAAAAAGCCTGACATTTTTACTTGTCAGGCTTTATGTTTCATTAATTCAAACATCACATCAAGATGTTTAAGCATCAGTTTTTGTTCCTCTATACTCAATGTGGAAAGCTTGTTCACCAAAAGGGAAAGGGTAGTGTTATCAATGTCCCCTTTGGAGGGTTGTATATATTTGAATAAATCTTCAAAAGTGGTATCTAAACCACTTACAATTTTCTCCAAGCTGTCAATTTTGACAGTCTTTTCACCCCTTTCTAATCTTCCCAAATGGAATGGAGTTATATTTGCCCTTTCTCCTAACTTTTCCAGACTCAACCCCTTCTCTATCCTCAAAATTCTAATCCTATCTCCTAAAACTTTTCTTATATCATCCACAATATTTCACCCCTCATTACTAGAAAGTTATATTGTCTACTTGGAAACTACAATGTCCTGTAGTTTATATTCGTGAGTATAATTAAACTGTAGGTATTGACTTCTGTGTAAAAATTTTCTATACTATAGATGTGGAATATGTAAGAAAATTTACAAATATGGATAATATATAGTAACCATGACAATTGTTTGTAACTTTGAGTAAAACGGGGAAGATGGTGAATGTGAACATGTGGCTTGGATTATGGTCTTTTACAGCGGACCCAAAGCAAAATATACTAAATTTTGCACTATTACTTTTAATCTTAAGTGCTGCAATAACAGCTGATCATTTTGCAGAAAGAAAAAACAGAAAAAGAAGATAGGCATTTGGCCCATCCTCTTGAAATTTTTATGTCTATTAAAACTGCTCCACCAGCGTATTTGCTCCGCACCCTGCACCTAAGTAGCTGTTAACACTCATTAACCGCATTTTCATATATCAGGGTACAACAAAAACTGCTGCGAGACAGCCTTTTACAGCTGTCTCGTAACAGCTTCCACAACAAAGTCATTTATTTGACTATTACATGTTCTCTGTCTTTTCCTACGCCTATAAGCCCGATTTTAACACCAACCAGTTCTTCAATCCTCTTAAGGTATTTTTGAGCGTTTAAAGGCAGCTTATCAAAGCTTTTGACACCGGAGATATCTTCCTCCCAGGGTTCAAAAACCTCATAAACAGGTTCACACTTCGCAAGCTCATTAAGGCTGGCAGGGAAGTAGCTGATTATTTGCCCGTTATATTTATAACCTGTACAGAGCTTGATTTCCTTGAGCTTGCCTATGGTATCCACATGATTGATGGCAAGTGCTGTCAAACCGTTTATTTTGGCGGCATACTTGATCATAACCGTATCGAGCCAGCCGCACCTTCTGGGCCGGCCTGTTGTTGTTCCGTATTCCCAGCCCAATTCCCTGATGTTATCACCGACTTCATTGTCTTGCTCGGTTGGGAATGGCCCGGCTCCAACTCTTGAGGTGTAAGCCTTAAGAACTCCGTAAACTTCATTGATGTAAACAGGACCCAGACCTGAACCAGTACATACTCCCCCCGCTATGGGATTTGATGAGGTGACATAAGGATAGGTTCCGAAATCAATATCCAGGAAATTTGCCTGAGCTCCTTCAAACAATATATTTTTACCGTTGTCTATAGCCTCAGCAAGGATTTTCGTAGTATCAGTAATGTATTTCTTCAGCTGTTCGGCATAGCCTAAATACTCCTGTATTATGGAATCTGCCTCATAGGGCTTTCCCCCGTACACTCTCTCAATTATAAGGTTCTTCAGTTCAAGGTTGGTTTTGACCTTCTTTATAAATTCTTCTTTATCAATAAGGTCGCACATTCTTATGCCTGAGCGTTCGATCTTATCTGCATAACAAGGTCCGATTCCTCTTTTTGTGGTACCAATACTTTCACTGCCTCTGAAATTTTCCTGCAGCTCATCCAGTCCTATGTGATAAGGCATGATTAAATGGGCTCTGTCGCTTATTAAAAGGTGATCCGTGGTGACTCCCCTTTCGTTCAGGTCTTTAATTTCCTTGAGTAACACAGCCGGATCTACCACTACTCCATTGCCTATAATGCAGGTCTTGCTTGTATGAAGTATACCCGATGGTATAAGGTGCAATGCGTAATTAGCTCCATTGGCCACAATGGTATGACCGGCGTTGTTGCCGCCTGAAAATCTGACAATGATATCCGACTGTTCAGCCAGCATATCAATGTACTTGCCTTTTCCCTCGTCACCCCACTGAGTTCCTACTACTACTCTTACTGCCATAGATGCTCCTCCTGTCTATCGAATACAAGTACCTATTCTGTATGCTGCCAATGCTGCAATAAATTAATAAAAGTACTTAGCCGTTATTTTGTAAATTTACTGAATCAACCTATTAAATTATAACTTAGTAAGTGGTATTATTCAACTATAACCGCAATTCCCCGGCTTAATTGCTGCATTTTATTATATCCGGCGGTTGTAAAAACCAATTAATAAAACTAATTCTGCTGGGAAAAGGTAATGGGAAATTCAACAGTCAATTTGAAATCCGAATCCGTAAGATATTTCACCGCATGGGTTGGCACACCAAGAAAGGCTTAAGCCAGTATATGCCGGTTTAAGCCTTTCTCAAAAATTGATCAATCTGATATGATTTTTACCTTTATTGAGAAATTACTTCCCCTCAAAAAAATTGTTGAGATCCTCAATGAGCTTGTCAGCATCTATTCCATGAATTGCGCAGGCATCCTCAATGCTTTCGCCTGAAGAAGAAGGACAGCCCAGACAATGCATTCCGGCATTAAGAAAAATAGGAACGGTACCTCTATCCATATTTAAAACATCAGCTATAATCATATCTTTTGTTACTTTAGCCATTATAGTAAACCTCCTTGAATAATATTAAGCATTTTAACAACTGCATAAAACTATTATACACTAACGGATTTTAAAAATATACAAAAAATATATTGAAGAGTTCGGTTTTACCTGACCCTCCTATATTTCGCCTTTCCGGTCTCATATAAGTTGCCGCCATTGCAATCTATTATTACCGTCAACGGCAGATTTTCGACCTCCAGCCTTCTGACAGCCTCGGCCCCCAGCTCCGGAAAAGCAATGATTTCCTGGCTTTTAATACATTCAGCCATCAGTGCTCCCGCCCCGCCTATTGCTCCAAAGTATACGGCACCGAACTGCTTCATTGCGGCTATTACATTTTCTCCCCTCAGTCCCTTGCCGATCATACCTGTTTGCCCAAGCTCTATCAGGGCCGGAGCATACGCATCCATTCTGTAACTGGTGGTTGGGCCTGCCGAACCGATTGCTTCCCCCTCCCTGGAAGGGCATGGTCCGACGTAATAAATTGTCTGGTTTTTGATATCAAAAGGTAACGGTTTATTTTCTTTCAATAATTCAATCATTTTTTTATGTGCAGCATCCCTGGCAGTATAAATTATTCCGCTGAGTGAAACTGTGTCCCCCGCATTAAAAGACCTTGCAGTCTCTCTGTCAAAAGGAGCAGCTATATTATGGTGCATATTAACCTCCTAAGCCATGTTATGGCTTTGAGCCGCATAGCGGCAACAAAATGTTATTGTAAGTAATTATCCTTTATCGCAATGTGGCGAATAAAGGAGGTTAATTGGCCAGTGCGCTTTCAAAGTATTGATAAATACTTTGAATATTTCACGGCCATAAATTCACAGGTTGGTTTGGAAGACGAGCATTAGCGAAGTCTTTCAAACTATCCCCCTGTTCCTCCCGTCCGGAATCCGGCCGGAAAATCTTATCCGGATATAGTGAAGCTCTATCATAAAAAACTCCGATTTCCGGTTATAATGAAACCTCGGCATGCCGTGTTACATGGCAGTTTATGTTTACAGCAACCGGCAAACCTGCTATATGCGTCGGGTAGGTCTCAACATTCACAGCAAGAGCGGTAGTGGTACCTCCAAGCCCGGCCGGTCCGATACCAAGAGCGTTTATTTTCTCAAGCATTTCGGCTTCCAGCCTTCTTACATATTCAATACTGCTTCTTTTGTCAATGGGCCTGAGTAAGGCTCTCTTGGCCAACAGGGACGCCTTTTCCATAGTTCCTCCTATTCCGACGCCCACAACAATGGGAGGACATGGGTTTGGTCCCGCCTTATCCACCGTTTCCAGAATAAAGTCTTTTACCCCCTCTATTCCGTCGGAGGGCTTGAGCATTTTTAAAGCGCTCATATTCTCACTGCCAAACCCCTTGGGCGCAAGCTCCAGCTTAAATACATCCCCCGGTACGATATCATAATGGATAACAGCAGGTGTATTGTCTCCCGTATTGATCCTCTCAATAGGATCTCCAACTACAGATTTTCTCAGGTAACCCTCTTCATACCCTCTTCTGACACCTTCATTTATGGCATCTGCCAAAGCACCGCCTGAGATATGTACCTCCTGGCCCATAGTGACAAAGACCACGGCCATTCCGGTATCCTGGCATATTGCAACCTTTTTCTCAGCAGCCAGCGAGGCATTTAAAAGTAATTTTTCAAGCACTTCGGTGCCTATTGGAGACTGCTCGGCGGACAGTCCCCTTTCCATTGCCTGTCTTATATCCTTGTTCAGGTAATAATTGGCATCCATACACAAATTTTTAACGGCTTCTATAATTTTATCAACTACTATATCTCTCATCAATTCCTCCATCAGTTGATCATTAAGAATTAAAGTACAGTAAATCAGGCAATATCATGGGTGATAATATAATTATACATACATTTCAAGTAACAAAACAACCTTTAAATGTTCATAAATTGTTCAAAAGGTTTGGGGAATATTCAAAGACAAAACAATAATATTCTAGTATAATTATATATGGGAAGGAGGTTATTTATTGAATCCATCTGTACGTAACATATTAGTATGCGTCACTCAGCAGAAAACCTGTGAAAGGCTGATTAAAAAGGCTTTAGAGTTTTCAAATGCCGGCGATTCGATATATATAATTCACGTAGCAAAAGACAATTGGAGCTTTCTGGACAATGACAGGGAAGGTGAAGCTCTTGAATATCTTTTTGGCATAGCAAAGTCCGTCGGTGCTAACCTCACTGTTCTTAGATCCGACGATATTGTCGATACAATTGCTGAATATGTCCGTGAAAATAAAATTGATATTTTGGTTATGGGCGATTCCAAAGGAGACCATAGTGAAAACTATTTTTATAAATCATTAAAATTAAGTTTAGAACACGTTGAAATACACGTTGTACCTAATTAAAACGTAAATTGATAAAAAGTTTCCTATTTTGCTGGTACAAATTAACTATTTTGCCTTCAAAGGCTTGACTTTAGCCAACTTTCATTATAAAATAATGTCGAATTCCATTTTTAGGAGGTTGTATA